>JAEUHA010000684.1 GCA_016793535.1 Opitutaceae bacterium
CGATCAGGCGGACGAGGACGTCCGCGCTCCCACGATTTCATCATGCCCCTCCGACTTCTGTCCCTCCTCGCGGCACTCGCGGCAGGATCTGCGCTGGCCGCCGACGCGCCGCTCAACCTCGGCTCCCGCCGCGAGTTGTTCGTGGACGATTTCCTGATCGAACGGCTCAGCGGCAAAGCGGAGTCGCGGCTGCACCACCCGGAACCCCGGGAGATCGCGCTCGTGCACGACGCGCCCTGGGAGGGCAGCGGCAGCGGGTACCACAGTGTGTTTCGCGACGGGAATCTCTACCGGATGTACTACAAGGCGTGGCAGCTCACGGTGACGCCGGGCAAGGTCGACACCAAGGAGCATCCGCTTTGGTGCTGTTACGCCGAGAGTGACGATGGCATCCGCTGGCGCAAACCCGAGCTGGGACTGCATGAGTTCAACGGTTCCAAGGCCAACAACATCGTCATTCCGCACGGCAGGATGGGCGCGGTGCAACCCGATGGCGGCCACCCCGCGATCTTTAAGGATGACAATCCCGCCGCGCCGGCCGACGCGCGCTACAAGGCCATCGTGCGCTCGAACTCGCCCAAGGGCCTGCTCGCGCTGAAGTCGCCGGACGGACTCCGCTGGTCGCCGATGGCCGACCGGCCGGTCATTACCGATGGCGCATTCGATTCGCAGAACCTCGCCTTCTGGGATGGAGCGAACGGAGTCTACCGTGCGTACTGGCGTTATTTCACGGGTGGCGTGACCGACGAGAACAACTGGAAACCCACGGGCGACCGGGCGATTCGCACCGCGACGTCGAAGGACTTCCTCCGCTGGGAAAACCAGCAGGACCTGCGTTACGTCGACTCACCGAGCGAGCAGTTGTACACGAATCAGATCAAGCCGTACCACCGCGCGCCGCACGTCCTGATCGGGTTTCCCGTCCGCTATATCGAACGCGGGTGGTCGGAGGCGATGCGCGCGCTGCCGGAGCGCGAGCACCGGGAGATGCGCGCGCAGGCCAGCCTGCGTTATGGGACGGCGCTGACCGAAAGCCTCTTCATGGCGAGCCGCGACGGCGTGACATTCAAGCGCTGGAACGAAGCCTTCCTGCGCCCCGGCATCGAACGTGAGGGCACCTGGAACTACGGGCATCAATACATGGCCTGGCACGCCGTCGAAACGAAGTCCGCGCTGGAAGGCGCGCCCAACGAGCTCTCCTTCTACGCCACGGAAAGCTACTGGACCGGCCGGAGCAGCGCGCTGCGCCGCTACACACTCCGCCTCGATGGTTTTGTTTCGATCCATGCGCCGATGAGCGGTGGTGAACTCGTCACGAAGCCGCTTACCTTCACCGGGCGGAGACTCACGCTGAATTTCGCCAGCTCGGCCGCCGGTGACATCCGCGTCGAACTCCAGGACGCCAGCGGCCAGCCGATCCCCGGCTTCACCCTGGCGGACGCCGAACCGACGTTCGGCGACGCGGTGGAACGCACCGTGCACTGGAAATCCGGCAGCGACGTCGGTGCGTGGGCGGGCAAGCCGGTGCGGCTCCGCTTCGTGCTGCGCGACGCGGATCTGTACGCGTTGCGATTCGCGCCTTGAAAAAGTGGAGCAGCGCGTCCCGGCCCGGGCCGCGGACCGGTGGGTGGTACGTCGCCGAATCCGAGTGGTAGGCGGGGTGCCCTCACCCCGCGGGAAGACAGCGGCGACTTCATTCGAAGCGGGGTGAGGGCACCCCGCCTACATGGTGGCAGCGCCGCGTC
>JAEUHA010000030.1 GCA_016793535.1 Opitutaceae bacterium
CTCAAGACGATCTTCACCATCCACAACATCGCCTTCCAGGGCCTGTTTCCCGCGAAGGCGTTCGGCCTGACGAACCTTCCCGACGAGCTGTTCCACATGGACGGGCTCGAATACTATTCGCAGATCAACCTGATGAAGGGCGGGATCCTGTTCTCGGACCGCGTCACGACGGTGAGTCCGCGTTACGCGCGGGAAATCCAGACGCCGGAGTTCGGGTGCGGTCTGGATGGCGTGGTACAGACGCGGGCGGAGGACATTGTTGGTCTCCTCAACGGTGTGGATACAGCGGTCTGGAATCCGGCCGTCGATGCGCTCATTCCCGCCCGCTATTCCGCGGTGAACATCACCGGCAAGGCCGTCTGCCGCGCCGAGTTGATGAAGAAGGCGGGCTTCGCGCCCGACACGCGCGCGCCCCTCTTCGGCATCGTCGCCCGGCTCACGGAGCAGAAGGGCATCGATTTCGTGCTCGAGAACCGCGACTTCTTCACCGACCACGACTGCCGCCTCGTGGTGCTCGGCGCCGGCGACAAGCGCATGGAGGCCGATCTGCAGGGCCTCGCGGCCAGTGCGCCGCAGAAGGTGCACTTCGCGATGAAGCTCGACGAGGCCATGAGCCATCTCATCGAGTCCGGCTGCGATTTCTTCCTGATGCCGTCGCGCTTCGAGCCGTGCGGACTCAACCAGATGTATTCGCAGGTCTACGGGACCGTGCCGATCGTCAGCCGTGTGGGCGGCCTGTTCGACACCGTCATCGACGCCGACGACGATCCGGCGAACGGCACGGGCCTGATGTGCGACCCGAATGCCTCGAGCCTGCGGCACGCGCTCCAGCGCGCCCTGGTCCTGTTCGCCGACAAGCCGCGCTATGCCGCGGTGCAGCAACGCGGGATGGCCCGTGATTTTTCGTGGCAGGTCGCCGCCGGCGGCTACGAACGGCTCTATCAGGAATCGTTGTAAAATCCGGCCGCACATGCGTCTCCGGAGCCCGGCCGCGCGTAGCAGGCGGGATATGTGTCCGCTTCGACTGACGATGTGCCACGACCGCGCTTTTCGGCGCGGAACCGGTTGTCACATCCGTCGGTTCCGTCCCTCGTCCATGCTCCCTCTTACTGGCTACGCGGCCGGCCTCGTTGAAAGTCGTCCGAGGCGGCGGTCAGTCGCGCCGCCCTCCGCATGACGCCCACGCTGCTCTGGTTCCGCCAGGACCTGCGCCTGCAGGACAATCCTGCGCTGCGTGCCGCCCTCGAGCGCGGCGGGCCGGTCGTGCCGGTCTTCGTGCTCGACGACGCGGCCGAGGGCCGCTGGGCGCCGGGCGGTGCGTCGCGGTGGTGGCTGCATCACGCGCTGGCTGCCCTGGACGCGGGGCTCCGGGAAAAAGGCTCGCGGCTGATCCTGGCGCGCGGCGACACCGCGACCGTGCTGCGGGCGCTGCTCGCGGAGACTCGGGCCGGAGCGGTGTATTGGAATCGTCGTTACGAGCCGGCCGCGATCGCGCGGGATACGCGGCTCAAGGCGGACTTCCTGGCCGCGGGGCTCGAGGCGAAGAGCTTTAACGCCGCGCTGCTGCACGAGCCGCAGACGATTGCCAACAAGCAGGGCGGGCCCTTTCAGGTCTTCACGCCCTACTGGCGTCACTGTCTCACGCTGCCCGTCACGCCGCCCTGGAAGCCCGCGGCCGCGGCCCTGCCCGCACCGGCGCGCTGGCCGAAATCCGTGCCGCTCGACGCGCTGGAGCTCCTGCCGCGGATCCCCTGGGCCGGCGGACTGCAGGAACGCTGGACGCCCGGCGAGGCCGGCGCGGCGAAACGGCTGCGGGCGTTTGTATCGGCGGCGATGGATACGTATGCCGACCGCCGCAATCTCCCGGGCGTCACGGGCACGTCGCTGCTGTCGCCGCATCTCCATTTCGGCGAGATCGGGCCGCGGCAGATCTGGGCCGCGGTGGCGGCGACGGCGCGCGAGAGCGGCGTGTTCCCGCCGAGCAAGGGCGCGGGCGTGTTCCTGAGCGAGGTGGGCTGGCGGGAGTTTGCCCACCATCTGCTGTATCATTTTCCGCATACGCCGGAGCAGCCGCTGCGCGAGGACTTCGCGCGGTTTCCGTGGGCCGACGATCCGCGCGGACTCAAGCTGCGGGCCTGGCAGCGCGGGCGCACGGGTTATCCGATCGTCGATGCCGGCATGCGCGAGCTGTGGCACACGGGCTGGATGCACAATCGCGTGCGCATGATCGTCGGGTCCTTCCTGGTGAAACACCTCCGGCTGCCCTGGCAGCAGGGCGCGGCGTGGTTCTGGGACACGCTCGTCGACGTCGACCTGGCGGCCAACACGCTCGGCTGGCAATGGACGGCCGGCTGCGGCGCGGATGCGGCACCGTACTTCCGGGTCTTCGCCCCGGTGCTCCAGGGGCGGAAATTCGACGCCGAGGGCGACTACGTGCGGCGCTGGGTGCCGGAACTGGCGCGGCTGCCGGTCGAGTTCCTCCACGCCCCGTGGGAGGCGCCGGGCGACGTGCTCGCGGCCGCGGGAGTGCGGCTCGGCGAGACGTACCCGCAACCCATCGTCGACCACGCCGCGGCGCGCGCCGAGGCCCTGGCGGCTTTCAAGAAGCTGCGCGGCGCGGACGTGATCGAACGCTGATTCCATGGCGAAACGCGTGCGTCATCTCGTCTTGGTGCTCGGCGACCAGCTGGACCCCGGCGCGTCCGCCTTCGACGGCTTCGAGGCCCGCCGCGATGCCGTGTGGATGGCCGAGGTTGCCGCGGAGTCGGAGCAGGTGTGGTCGACGAAGCCGCGCATCGCGGTGTTTCTCGCGGCGATGCGGCACTTTCGCGCCGCCCTCCGCGAGCGGAAGTGGACGTTGCAGTACACCGAACTCGACGACCCGGCCAATACCCAGACGCTCGGGGGCGAACTCGCACGGGCGATCCGCACGCTGCGGCCGGAGAAACTGATCGTGACCGAGCCCGGCGAGTGGCGCGTGACGCAGGCGCTCTCGACGGTGGCGGAGCAGGCGGGCGTGCCGCTCGAGGTGCGCGCCGACCGGCATTTTCTTTGCTCGCGTGCGGAGTTCGAGGCGCATGCCGCCGGTCGGCGTCAGCTTCGGATGGAATTTTTCTACCGCGAAATGCGTCGGCGGCACCGGGTGCTGCTCGAGGCGTCGGGCGAGCCGGTGGGCGGGCAGTGGAACTTCGACCCGGAGAACCGCGGCAGCTTCGGTCGCGCGGGTCCGCCGGCGCGACCGGCCCCGTGTGCTTTCCCGCCGGATACGCTCACCCGTGAGGTGATCGCGCTGGTCGAGCGGCGGTTTGCGTCGCATCCGGGCAGGCTGGAACGGTTCGACTGGCCGGTGACCCCGGCCCAGGCGCGCGCGGCGCTGCAGGACTTCATCGCGCATAGGCTGGCGGATTTCGGACGCTACCAGGACGCCATGTGGACCGGTGAACCGTGGCTGTTCCATTCCCGCCTCTCGGCCGCGATGAACCTGAAGCTGCTCGATCCGCGCGAGGTGATACGGGCCGCGGAGGAGGCGCACGCCGACGGTCGCGTGCCGCTCGCCAGCGCGGAAGGTTTCATCCGGCAGATCCTGGGCTGGCGCGAATACGTTCGCGGGATATACTGGCTGCACATGCCCGGTTACCTCGAGCGCAACGCGCTGGATGCCAGGGAGGCGCTGCCGAAGTTCTACTGGACCGGCGACACGCCGATGGCGTGCCTGCGCGACGCGATCGGGCAGACGCTCGACCTGGGCTACGCGCACCACATCCAGCGGCTGATGGTGACCGGCCTCTACGCGCTGCTGCTTGGGGTTGATCCGCGGCAGGTCCACGAATGGTACCTCGCCGTCTACGTGGATGCCGTCGAGTGGGTCGAGCTGCCCAACACGCTCGGCATGTCGCAGTACGCGGACGGCGGCGTGATGGCCTCGAAACCCTACGCCGCGACCGGAAAATACATCCAGCGCATGAGCAACGCCTGCGCCGGCTGCCGCTTC
>JAEUHA010000035.1 GCA_016793535.1 Opitutaceae bacterium
CGGCCCCGGGGGGGGCGCCCCGGCGCGCGCGGTGGGGGCGCGCGCCCCGTCGGGGGGGCGGGGGGCGCCCCCCGCTCCCAGGAAGACGCTCCCACGGAAAATTAGAACGTGCCCTTCACGCCAAACGTCCACAGCGCGCCGTAGAAGTTGTAGGCGCGCGGCCGGGTGTACGCTGGAGCGTTGTCGGAGTAGGTGATCAGCGGGCGCGGTTGATTGGCGAGATTGCGGACCGAGGCGTAGAGCGCGAAACGCCGGTGCAGCCGGTACTCGATCGAGCCATCCTGCACCGTCCGCGTGTCCTGCGCCTGGTACGTGCCCGGCGGCACGGTGGCGCCGACGAGGTCGAGGGACGCACGCTGGCGGCCGATGCGCGAGACGTTGTACTTGAACAGAAATCGCGCGCTCGCGTAGCTCGCGCCCCAGTTGATGATCCGCGGCGAGTAGCCGGAGAACTCGTCCCGGCCGGCGCCACCGATCGTAAGGTGCGTGCCGTTGGCCCAGACCTGGAGACCGCGCGTCCATTTCGGCAGCGTCGCAAACGGCTGGAGCGACTGGCGCCAGCTCCACTCGAAACCGTCGATGCGCACCGAGTTCGAGGAATTGGCGCGGGAGACCACGTCGTAATCGAGGTAGTCGTCCGAGAGGCCCATCTCCGCGAGCAGCCCGGCGGTGGCGTCGGTGCGGGTCGTGACGAAGAACCCCGCGATCTCCTTCCGGAACAGGCTCAGCGCGATCGTCGCACCCTTGACCGAATACGTCTCGAGGCTGAGGTCGTAGTTGTCGGCCGACCAGGGTTGCAGGCCGGCGTTGTTGACGTTGATCACGCGGTTGTTCTCGGCGACGGAGGGATCGGCCACGCTGCGCGACGGGATGATGAAGTTGATGTCGGGCCGGCCGATGGTCTTCGCGTAGGCGGCGCGCGCGACGAGGTTCTCGGTGAACGAGTAGCTGGCGTTCACGCTCGGGTAGACGTCATCGTAGTGGCTTTTCGCATACGCCGCCCGCTCGCGGTACTGGAGGCGGGCCAGCGTGAGCGCGTCGCCGGGCACCCGCACCGGCTGGCCCGCGGCGTTGCGGATGAGGTTGCCGTTCGCGTCCTGCTGGTAGGTGGCGCGGATGTCGTTCGAGCCACCGACGCCGTCGTCGTCGGTCCGCTCGTAGCGCGCCCCCGCGACCAGCCAGAGGCGGTTGCGCAGGAGCTTGAGGTCGGCGCGGAGGAACCCGGCGGAGATGATCTCCTCGAGTTCCTGGGAGCCGTTGACCACCGACGTGTGGTAGGCGGCCTCGTTGAGGACAAACCACGACGGCTCGGTCTTGTAGAGGCCGTAGACCTTGCGCGGATCGATCCAGAACACCCGCTGGCCGTTGGCGAACGAGCGCTGGCGCGAGTAGGTTTCGTTGATGAGATCGTAGCTGCCGGCGAGCCGCTCCGGCGAGCCCACGGCGGACGTCGGCCGGAAAGTCCACGAGCGCGTCGCCACGCGCAGGTCGCGCTCGTTGCGGGAGACGTCGACGCCGGCCATGAGCCGCAGCGGCACGCGCAGGGCGAAATCGCGGGCCGCATTCAGTTTCAGCGTCGTGACCGCGTTGGTCATGAGCGGCTCCTCGGGTGAGGTGACGCTGTTGAGCGAGTAGAGCCGGCCGTTGTTGGTGTCGACCGGCCGGCCGGTGCGATCGACGCCGGTGACGATGGGGGGCGTGCCGTCGGTGACGCCCCCGAAACCCTCGCCGCGCAGGATGAGATTGGGCATCGTGGCGTTGGTCGTGCCGAAGTAATCGTGTCCGTCGCGGGCGCTGAGCGTGCGCCGGCGCGACTGCGAATGGGCGAGACGCGCCTCCACCCGCCACTGCCGTCCGCTGAACGTGTAGCCCAGCGAGGAGGCGAACGTGTCCTTGAGCTGCTCGCGGTACGTCGTAGCCAGCGTCATCGTGCCTACGCCGGTGGCGGCGCCCTGGGTGAAGTTCTCCCCGCCGGTCGCGCCGGCGCCGTAGGCCTGGGTCTGCGTGTAGATGCGCGAGGAGACGTTGTCGTTCGTGAAACTGAGGTTGGCGAACACCGCGTGCGCGGGCGCCGGTTTCCAGTCGGCGCGGAGCGACGCGACGTTGCGCTCGCGGGTGGAAATCTGGGCCGCGATCTGGCTCTGCGTTTGGATGAGCGCGACCCGGTTCCAGGTCGGCGCGAGATTGTCCTTGTCCTCCCAGCGGACGTTGCGTCCGCCGCTGAGCGAGAGGGCGAAGGTGCGATCCACCGGCTTGATGTACGTGAAGTCGAAGCCGGGCCGGAACCGCGGGCCGCCCGTCGAGGCGTCCGCGCTGCCCGAGCGGGTCAGCTCGCGGCCGAAGTTCTTGAGCGGCTCCTTGGTCGTGAGCAGGCCGAAGACATTGTAGGTGAACTGCGGATCGCGGCGGCTGAAGCCGCTCTTGCTGACGACGTTCACCATGCCGCCGACGGCGTTGGCCGGCATGTCGGGCGTGGGCACCTTGGTGATTTCGATGCGGTCGATGTTGGCGACATTGGAGGCGGTGAAACTGGCGCCGCGGCCGGCCGGTCCATCGGAGGACAGCTCGACCCCGTCGACCGTGAGCAGCGTGCCGCTGCCCGGCATGCCGCGGATCGACGCCTCGCTCGGGATGGCCGGTGACATGGAAACCTGGATACCCGGCACAAACTTCAGGAATTCGCCCGGGTTGCCGTCGCCGAGGTCGCCGAATTCCTCGAACGCGACCACGTTCTTGATGTTGGGCGCGGTGCGCTGCTCCTGCAGCGCGGCGGCCTGCGCGCTGAGCTCGCGCTCGGCGACCGTGAAGGCGTCGAGCATCACCGCCTGGTCGCGCGCCGCGGCGCCGGGCGTCGACGTCGCGTCACGGGCGCCGAGATCGAAGTCCTGCCGCGCCACCTGGCCCGCCGTGACCCGCACGCGGGCCGCCTGCTGCCCGAGCCCGGACACGGACGCCCGCAGGGCGACCTCGCCGGCCGGCACCCCGGAAAGCCGGAATTCACCCGACTCGTTGGTGAACGTCTCGAGCGCGGTGCCTTCGACCGTGATGCGCACTTGCTTGAGGTAATTGCCGGCGAGGGAATTCGAGACGCGGCCCTCGACGGTGCCGGTGTTGGCGGTCTGGGCGAAACCGGGGGACAGAAATAGCGGCAGGACGCAGAACGCGGCGAGGACCCGCGGGCGCCGGAGACAGTGCTTGATCAGTTTCATAAGGTGGGAAGTCCGAACCCAGGAGAGGGACGCTGACGAATCCGGAGCCGGGCGGGACATGCGTTCAAGTGGTGTGCTGGAGCCGTCGGTGGTGTCGAGACTGCGCCTGACATCACGGCCCGGCCACGCCTCCACGGCTCCTTTTGGGCGGGAAAGCATCGATCCAGAGAGGAAGGTGTGTGCCTGAGCCGCCCGGAGCCGGGGATGGTCGCGCGTCTTGATTGCGCGTGCCCCGCCCCGGCGAGCCCGGGTGCGCGGGCGGGAGGAGCAAGGCGGGAGATCAGAACGAGTAGGCCGCGCGGAGCTTGATCAGCCGCTCCGGCCCGGTGAAGTAGATGTTCCGATTGACGCCGCGCGCGAGGTACCACTCGTCGCCGAGATTCGAGACGTTCAGGCTGAAGCGGTATCGACCCCACTGATACTGAGCGAAGGCGTCGATGGTCGAGTAGGCCGGAAAGAACACCACGTTGCCCGCCTCGGCGGGGCTGCGTCCGCGCCGGTTCCACCCGCCGCCCACGACGAACCCCTTCAACGGACCACCCTGGA
>JAEUHA010000036.1 GCA_016793535.1 Opitutaceae bacterium
TGGGGGGGGCGCCCGAGGCGGGGGGGGGTCCCTTGGGGGGGGGGGGCCCCACCCCCGGGGGGTCGCCGCAACGTCTTCCAGGGCCGGGGGGGGTGCGGCCACCCCGCCTACAGCAAGAGCCGACTGCGTCTGCCCGCCGCGGTCCTATTGTCTTTGACCCGTGGACGCGCCGCGGCTGTTCTCGCCGGCGTTCCGCGTCTTTCCGCCCCATGAAAATTCCCTCGCGTCTGATTTCGCTGGTTGTGCTGGCCGCGTCGCTCGGACCGGCGACAAAGGCCCAGGAGTGGACCCGGTTTCGCGGTCCCAATGGAACCGGCATCAGCGAGAGCAAGGGCGTCCCGGTGACGTGGTCCGAGCAGGACTTCGTGTGGCGCGTGCCGATCGCGGGCGACAGTCACGCGCAGCCGGTGATCTGGGGCGACCGGATCTTCCTCACCACCGCGATCGAGGACGGCAAGGCGCGGGCGCTGCTTTGCCTGAGCAAGGCGGACGGACGTGAACTCTGGCGGCAGACGTACGCCCTCGCCGGCCACCGGCCCGGCAGCAAGAACTCGGCTCATGCCAACGCGTCGCCGGTCGTCGACGCCGAGCGGGTCGTCGCGCTGTTTGTGTCGCGCGATCATTTCTGGGTCCGCGCCTTCGACCATGCCGGGAAGGAGCAATGGAGCCGCGACCTGGGCCGGTTTCTTTCGCAGCACGGCCATGGGGCGTCGCCGATCATCCATGACGGCAAGGTCATCGTGACGAACGACCAGGACGGCGAGAGCTTCGTGATCGCCCTCGACCTGCGCTCGGGCGAGCCGGCGTGGACGTCCCCGCGTCGTGCGGTCAAGGGGGGCGCCGCGTATGGCACGCCGATCCTGCACCAGCGGGCCGACGGCACGCTCGAGTTGCTGCTCACCAGCCAGGGGCACGGCATATCCGGGCTCGATCCCCGGACCGGCAAGCTGCTGTGGGAGTCGCCGGTGTTCGACAAGCGCATGGTGGCCTCGCCCCTGGTCGCCGGCGAGGTGGTGATCGGCAGCTGCGGCTCGGGCGGCGGCGGCAACTACCTCTCCGCGGTGAAACTCGGCGGCACCGGCGACGTGAGCAGTACCCACGTGGCTTATACGCTCCGCCGCGCCACGCACTACGTTCCGACGCCCCTCTACCGCGAGGGTCGCGTCTATGTGATCAACGACGCGGGCATCGCCTCGGCCCTCGAGGCGGCGACCGGAAAGGAAATCTGGTCGGAGCGGCTGCGCGCGGAATTCTTCGCCTCCCCGGTCATGATCGAGGGCCGGATCTATGTTCCCTCGACGAAGGGCGAGATGATCGTCCTCGGGACCGGCGACACCTTCTCGCTGCTCGCACGCAATCCGATCGGCGAAGGCACGCACAGCACGCCGTGCGTCGACGGCGGCCGGCTCTACGTGAAGACGTTCACGCACCTCGTGTGCATCGGAAAGAAATGAACCGCGTCCTCTGCGTGGGAGTATTCCTGCTCGCCGGAGCCCCGGCCCCCGGGCGGGCCGCCGACTGGCCGATGCTCGGCGGACGGCCCGAGCGCAGCATGGTTTCGCCGGAGCAAGGCCTGCCGGTGGAGTGGAACGCCGGCGTGAAAGGGCCCCGGAAAAATATCAAGTGGAGCGCCCCGCTCGGGCGGGTGACCTACAGCACGCCGGTCGTCAGCGGCGGCCGGGTCTTCATCGGGACCGACAACGACAAACCCGACCCGTTGCTGCAGCGCGGCGTCCTGAAGTGTTTTGCCGAGGCCGACGGCCGCCTGCTGTGGCAGGCCACGCATGAGAAGCTGCCCAACGCGGGCGAGGACGACGGCTCGCTCGGCGTCTGCTCCACCCCGTGCGTCGCCGGCGAGTTCGTTTACTACGTCAGCAACCGCGGCGAACTCGTCTGCCGCGCCGTCGCGGACGGACGCGAGGTGTGGCTGCTCGACCTGCGGGGAACGCTCGGCGTGGCCCCAAACCAGGCGTCCGCTTCGTCCCCGCTCGTCGCGGGCGATCTTGTGTTCGTCGTGACGGGCCACGGCACCGATTACAAGACGGGCAAGCTCAAGAATCCCGCCGCGCCCAGCTTCCTCGCGGTGAACCGCCACACCGGCAAGGTCGCGTGGCAGGATAATTCTCCCGGCGCGCGCATTCTCACCGGCCAGTGGGGCTCGCCTGGATACGGGATCGTCGACGGCCGGCCGCAGGTCGCGTTTCCCGGCGGCGACGGCTGGCTGTACAGTTTCGAACCGGCGACGGGCCGGCTGCTTTGGAAGTTCAACGCCAAGGCGCACGAAAAGCCGTCGGCCTCCGGCGAACCGGAAACCACCTTCAATCTCGTCGCGGCGCCCGTGTTCGCCGACGGCCGCGTCTACATCGCCGTCGGCGAACCGGAGGCGAGCTCAGGCCCCGGCGCGTTGCGCTGCATCGATGCGCGCAAGACCGGCGACGTGACCGCGACCGCGGAGATCTGGCGGGTCGGGGGCGAGCAGTTCAACGACAGCATCTCGATGGCCGTCGTGCACGAGGGCCTCGTGTACGCGGTCGACACGCCGGGCTTCCTCAACTGCTTCGACGCGGCGACGGGCCGGCGGCTGTGGGTCCATGACCTGAAGGCCAATGTCTGGGGTTCGCCTCTGATCGCGGACGGCCGGATCTATCTGCAAACGGGCGAAGGCGACGTCATCATCTTTGCCGTCGGACGCGAAGCGAAGCTGATTGCGAAGAACAGCGGCCTGCCCGACATGGGCCACGGCACGCCGGTCGCCGCCAACGGCGTGCTCTTCCTCGCGGCGCAGAAGGCGCTCTATGCGGTCGCCGTGGAGAAGTAGCTCGGGAACAGGGGTCGGAGGTATTCCCCCCTGGGAGCGGGGCCGGCCGCCGGGGCCGGTTTGGGAAGGGGGGGCCAGGGGGGCCCCCCACCCACCGGGGGTGGTCCTAAGCGCCCCGCGAGGCGTGGTGGTCGC
>JAEUHA010000039.1 GCA_016793535.1 Opitutaceae bacterium
CCCGATCGCGGAGGGCGCGCAGGCCGAGGCCGGATTCGCGCTTCAGTTTCCGGCAGAGATGGTCGGGGTGGTAGCCGACCTGACGCGCGATCCGGCTGAGTGGCGCCGTTGATCGGACATGGTCGCGCAGCTTCTCATAGAGGGTGGGTGAGGGAGCGGCGGGGGTTGCATCGGGTTCGAGCAACCGCGCCACCACGGCGAGGATCGCGGGATAGTTGGAGAGAGACAGCCGGCCCTTGGGCGGCACGCGGGAGAGCAGGGCATGCAACTCGTTCAAAGTTTCCGGCGCCAGCCGGCGATGGAGGGCCCGCACCCGCCCTGAACCTTCGAGAAGATAATCGAGCACCAGGCACACCGGCCGGCTCCGTCCCTGCAGCGCGAAGCCGTGCGGCGTGCCGGGCGGAATCACGAAGAGGTCCCCCGTGCGCGCCATGCGCCGGCGGCCGCCGATGGTCTGCCAGCCCTCACCGGAAAGGTACAGGATCAGCTGCGCGCAGTCGTGGGCATGCGCCGAAACCTCCGCGTCGCGGTGGCGGTTGAGCTGCAGCTTGCGGAGCACGAAACCCAGGGCGTGGATCTCGATCTTCTGAATGAGGATGGGGCTCCAGGCCAGCATGACGTCGGAAGCGTGCTAGCAAAAGTCGGATTCGTCCTAACGCAAGCGCGCGCCCTGGCCTACACTGTGGTCCTGCTCCCACCCCTCCCTTCCACACCATGACCACGCACAAAGTCGGCATCATCATGAACGGCGTCACCGGACGCATGGGTACGAACCAGCACCTGTTGCGGTCGATCAAGGCGATCATCGACCAGGGCGGCGTCAAACTCGGTGATGCCGAGGTCATCATGCCTGACCCGATCCTGGTCGGCCGCTCGGAAAGCAAGCTGGCGGCGCTGGCGGCCCGCGCGGGGGTGAAGCGCTTCACGACGAATCTCGACGCGGCCCTCGCGGATGCCGCCAACCAAGTGTACTTCGACGCGACGCTCACCGGCCAGCGGCCGGCAGGCGTGCGGAAGGCGATCGCGGCCAAGAAGCACATTTACTGCGAGAAACCGAGCGCAACGACGTCGCAGGAAGCCCTGGCACTTGCGCGCGAGGTCACCGCGGCGGGACTCAAGAACGGCGTGGTGCAGGACAAGCTGTGGCTGCCGGGCCTGTTGAAGCTGAAGTACCTCATCGATACCGGATTCTTTGGCCGGATCCTCTCGGTGCGCGGCGAATTCGGCTACTGGGTCTTTACCGGCGAGCACGAGAAGCTCCAGCGTCCGTCGTGGAACTACCGGAAGGAAGAGGATGGCGGCATCATCGTCGACATGCTCTGCCACTGGCAGTACGTGATCCAGAATCTGTTCGGCGAAGTGAAGTCGCTCACGTGCCTCGGGGCGACGCACATCCCGCAGCGCTGGGACGAAAGCGGCAAGCCGTACAAGTGCACCGCGGACGACTCGGCTTACGCGACCTTCGAACTCATGAACGGCGTCGTCTGCCATTTCAACTCGTCCTGGGACGTCCGCGTCCGCCGCGACGACCTGCTGACGCTCCAGGTCGACGGCACGCACGGCTCCGCGGTCGCCGGCCTGCGCGATTGCACGGCCCAGCATCTCTCCGCCACGCCGCGCTGCCTGTGGAATCCCGATGTCGACAGCCCGATCAAGTACTTCGACGGCTGGACGCGGGTGCCGGACCAGGGCGTGTACGACAACGCGTTCAAGGTCCAGTGGGAGCTCTTCCTGAAACACGTGGTCAAGGGGGACCCGTTCCCTTGGACGCTCCTGCAGGGCGCCAAGGGCGTGCAACTGGCTGAACTGGGACTCAAGTCCTGGGCGGAACGGCGCTGGGTCGACGTGCCGAAACTCGACTGAGCGGGCTCATTCCGGGAAACGCGGCCGTCCCCGGTCGCTGTCCGATCCAGGCGGCCGGGGACGGCCGCGCTCCGAGGTGGGGTTGGAATACCGGCCGGACTTTTCCAAACCGGCCGTTTGCGCTGGCAATATGGGGGCGTTGAGTAAGTTCAGACGTGCCCTCGGATCGTATCCGGGGGCATTCACTCGAAAACCATATCCACCTTCCGCCATGCTAATCTGGATCATCCTCATTATCGTTCCCATGCTCTTCGGCCTGTACGCGCAGATGAAGATTCGGAGCGCGTATGGGAAGAATGTACAGATTCCCTCGCGCGGCCGCATCCGGGGCGCCGAGGCGGCGCAGGCCGTCATGCATTCCGCCGGGATCCACGACGTCGAAATCGTCGAGGTCCCCGGTGAGCTGACGGATCACTACGACCCGATGAACAAGCGGCTCGCGCTCTCGCACGACAACTACCACGGCACCAGTCTGGCGGCCCTGGGCGTTGCCGCGCACGAGGCGGGTCACGCCATCCAGCACAAGGTCGGCTATGCCATGATGAGCGTCCGCCAGACGCTCGCTCCGGCGACGCAGATCGCTGCCGGCGTGGCCAACTTCGTGATGATCGCGGGCATCTTCCTGATCAGCTCCTCGATCGGCGGCACCTTGCTCACGTTCGGCGCGGTGGCCCTCGGCGTGATCTGCCTGTTCCAGTTCATCACGCTTCCGGTCGAATTCGACGCCAGCCGCCGGGCCAAGGCGCAGCTCGTCCAGCTCGGCATCGTGGATCGCGACGAAATGCCCGGCGTGAACGAGACGCTCAATGCGGCCGCGCTCACCTACGTCGCCGCCTTCGTCGCCGCGCTCGGCAGCTTGCTCCACATCCTGATGCTGCTGTCGGGTCGCCGCGAAGAGTGATCCTTACGCGCGTCACCGGACGTCGCTTCATTTCAAGGCGGGCCTGCGGGCCCGCCTTTTTTGCGCCCAGATATCTGGAGGGAGTACGTCGTCGCCCCACGCGCTGCGTGCGTGTGCCGACGGGCTGCCTGCAGAGTTGCTCCTCGTGGTTCAGCCGTGGGCCGCGTGCTCACGGGGCCGGTGAACGCGGCGTGAATCCCCGAGGCTTACCGAATGAGAATGGGCTGCGCGTTCGCCGCGCCTTTTTCGCGCTCGGACAGGGCCTTCGGCATCGCGTCCATGAGCTGGATGATCCGTTCGGGATGCGTCGGGTGGGTGGAGAGGAACGCGGGCTGCACGGGATCGTTCGCCGAGGCGGCCTCGAGCGCTTCGAGCACACGGACGGCGGCCTGCGGATCGTAGCCGGCGCGCGCCATGTACATCAGACCGATGTAGTCGGCCTCCTTTTCCTTGGCGCGATCGAACGCGAAGCCGGAGATGCCGGTGGTCAGACCGTAGACCTGGCTCAACGCGCTCACGGTCAGCCCGGAGGCGCCGCCGGCCAGACCGCCGATCGTGCCGACGGTGCCCACGGTGTCGACGGCGAGTTCCCGGGAGAATTTTTCGTGGACGTGCTTGGCCGTTACGTGGGCGATCTCGTGGGCGATGACGGAGGCGAGCTCGTCATCGGTCTTGGCGATCTTGAAAAGTCCTGTGAAAACGCCGACCTTCCCGCCCGCCATCGCGAAGGCGTTGATCTGGGGTTGGTCGAAAACCACGAACTCCCAATCGGCATCCGGCATGTCCCAGAACACGACCTTCGAGATCCGTTCGCCGACGCGCTGCAGCTGTTCGTTGCGAGCTGGGTCGCGCGCCGGGCGGTACCGCTTCTTCATGTCGTCGAACATCGCGATACTCATCTTGGTCACCTCTTTGTCGTCGACGAGGTTCATCGCGCGGCGACCGGTGACGGGGACCTGATAGCAGCCGGCGAAGAGCAAGACAGCCAGCACGGGAAGGACGGCTCGGGAGTGCAGGTTCATGGCGGTGACGGGTGGGGAGTCCGCGCAAGACCCATAGTTCGGTCGGAACCATTGGCAAGTGCCGGACGTACGGTTGCGACCAAACCGTTACCAAAAAGGTCCGATGATTAGCGCGATGCCCTTTGCATTTTGGCACGATACTCGCATTGTCACGGGGTCTCGGAAATTCCCCACTTCTGAACATTCGATCGTCCAGTTTCGTCTAACTTGTTTCGGATCCGTCCGTCTTTCGCCCACATCGTTCGGACAACAACCCAATCGTCTGCGCCCCATTCGCCATGGCTGAGGAAACCGATTCCAATTCCGCGAAGAAACGCCGCATCATCCACTGGAACCCGGACGCTGGCCGGGCGCAGGAGAGTCGCCGCTGGACCTGGAAGCGCATCCTCCTGTGGAGCGTCGGCGGCTTCTTCGGCCTGCTGTTTGCAGCGGCGATCGTGATTCGCGGGATCAAGCTGGTGCTCGGTCCCGATGTGTTCAGTCCGAAGGTCGAGGCCGTGGCGGGCACGCCGAGCGTCGAGAACGCCAGCTCCGCTTTCATCAGCCGGGCCAAGGCGGAGCAGATGCACGAGCTCGCTTCGAAATCATTGCGCGAACTGCGGCGCGTGCCGGTCGATCATCCCATGCAGCTGCAGCAGATGGTGCTGATGGAAAAGTCGCTGAACGAAGGCGAGGCGCTGCTCGGCAATCACGATTTCGCCAAGGCGTTTGCGGTGTTCGAGTCGCTGAAGAAGGACACGGATGCGTTCAGCAACAACGTCAAGATCAAGGGCGAGGCCAAGCAGGGTTACGACAAGATCCTGCTTCGCATCAAGGACCTTGAACTCGCCCGCTCGCTGGCGCCGGGCGCACTCGAGGCGGCGTTCGAGTCCGCCGGGACGGGGCGTCAGTTGCTCAACGATGGCAATTTCACCGGGGCGAAGAAGGCTTTCGACGAGGGCGAGGCGCAGTTGAAGAAGGCCGAGCAGCTGCTCGCCGACTACGTGCGCGAGAACCTGCTCAACGGCCAGCGCGCGCTGACCAAGGGCGAGAAGGAGGAGGCCCGCAAGGCGTTCCAGTCCGCGCTCGAAAAGTCGCCCGGCAACGAGGTGGCCACGCAGGGCCTGAAGCGGGCCGAGAACATCGACCGCGTGTACGCGCTCCTGCAGCAGGGCGACAAGCTCGAGAAGGAGGCGCGTTATTCCGAGGCCGCCGAATCGTACAAGAAGGCGTTCACCCTGGATGCGTTCTCCGCCGCCGCCCAGGAAGGACAGTCGCGGGCGGCGCGGCTCGAGAAGGAAACCAAGTTTGCCGCGGCCAAGTCGGCCGCCGATGCGGCCGTGAAGGCGAAGGACTGGAACAAGGCGATCACCGAGTACCAGGCGGCCCTCAAGGTGTATCCGCAAAAGACGGACGTGCAGGCGGCGCTCAAGTCGGCGCGGGAGAGTGCGCACAAGGACGCCGTGCAGAAGGCGCTCGCCAAGGCCTTCGAGTATGAGAAGGCGTACCAGTGGCGCGAGGCGCGCGATGCCTACAACGAGACGCTCGAGCTCGAGCCCGACATGGCCGAAGCGCGCGAAGGCTACACGCGGGCCGGCACCGTGATCCGGGCGCTCCTGCAGTACGAGCGCTATATCGAGGCCGCCGAGGTGCTGGCCAACAAGGCCGAGTTTCAGGCGGCGATCCGCCGATTCAACGAGGCGATGGCGGTCAAGCCGTCCTACCTCGTCAACAGCGACCGCGTCCAGCAGCTCCACGCGCTGCTCATGGCGCAGAACAAGCCGGTGGACGTCACGTTCAAGTCGGACGGCAATACTTGGGTCTCGATCCAGAGCTTCCGGGCCCCGGAAAAATTTGAGACGCTGCAGATCAAGATGCTGCCCGGAGACTACGCCGTCATCGGCCGGCGCAAAGGCTATCGCGACGTGACCATGATGCTCCAGGTGCGCAACGGCACGACTCCGCCTGCGGTCACGGTGACGTGTTCCGTGGCCTCTGACCGCTGACGTTCCTCATGAAACTTCATCACGTAGCTCGTGGACTCGGCGCGGCGGCGGCGGTGGCCCTGCTCCTGCCGGCCGGCCGGGCCGCGGAGGCGTCGGCATCCGGCAAGGCGGCGACGAATTCCTCGATCCGGCCGACGTCGACCTCGAGCAAGTCGGGCGGCGGGCGCGGCGTCCTGCCGGATCCGGCGCTGCTGGACGGTTCGGCCCATCCCGCGGAGAAAAAGAGCGAACACGGGATGGTCGGTGACTTCGAATTGCCGGGGGACGAGAATGTCCGGAATGGCCGCGTCGGCGGCCCGCAGGGGCCCGGCGGGCAGCAACAGCAACAGCAGCAACAGCAACAGGGAGGTGGCGGCCAGATGAGTTTGCCGCAGGCGGGTGGAGGCGG
>JAEUHA010000042.1 GCA_016793535.1 Opitutaceae bacterium
CGGGGGGGCGGGGGCCGCCCCGGGCCGGCGTGTATCTCTTCCTGCCGTCGGCGCGGGGGGCCCCCCCGCTCCCAGGGGCGGTCAATTCTTCGCCTTCAGCGCAAACGCCACGTACGCGTCGCCCGGCCCTGATTTGCCACCCACGCGCCCGCCGCCCGTCGCGGTGATGACGACGAACTGTCGTCCGCCCACCTCATAGATCGCCGGCGCCGCCGTGCCCGCAAACGGCAGTTTCGCCGCCCAGAGCTCCCGGCCCGTATCCGCATCGAACGCCCGCAGCCGCTCGTCCTCGGTGCCCGCCACGAACACCAGGCCGCCCGCGGTCACGGACGCACCGCCGAGGGTTTGCGAACCCGTGACCGGCATGCCCTGCCGGGTGAGCTCCTCGAGTTCGCCGAGCGGCACGCGCCACAGCGCCTTGCCCGTGCTCAGGTCGTAGCAGTTGAGCAGGCCCCACGGCGGTTTGACGCCGGGATAACCCTCGTGGTCGACGAGGAAATGGAAGCCATCAAACACGTACTTCGGCGCGTCCGGACCCGCGCCACGCGACGGCGGCTGGTTTCGCCGGTAGAGATAATCGAGCAGGTCCTTCTTTTCTCCGTCCGTGAGCAGCAGGTTCGGCAGCATCGCGCCGCGGCCCTTGGCGATCAGCGCGAGCACCTCCGACTCGGGCAGCCGCGCCTTCAAGCCGATCAGCGGCGGCGCCACGCCGATGCCGAGACGAGCCGGGCCGTGGCAGGGGGCGCAATGCTGCTGGTAAACCTTTTCGCCGGCCGACGCCGGGTGCCGCGGGTCGCGTTCGCGCTCGTCGTTCGCGATCACGGTGATCTTCGAAACCCAGCGATTCGAGGTCACGTAGAGCCGGCCGGTCGGAACGTCGACCGCCGCGCCCGACCATTCCGCGCCGCCCCGCGAGCCGGTGAAGAGCGTCGGCTTGCCCTCGGTGAACGGCTCGAAAAATCCATAGTTCGAACGCGCGACCACCTTCTGCACGAACTCGCGCGCCTCGGGCGTGCGGTCCGTGATGTCCGCCGGGTTGAATTCGCTGCGTGAAATCGGCTCGGGCAATTCCGGGTCGGGCTGATACGGCGAAGTGCGTTCGCCGGGCAGCTTGGAAACCGGCGCCCGCCGCAGCCGCACCGGGAAGATCGGTTTGCCGGTGAGACGATCGAGCACGAAGAGGTGGCCCGACTTCGCCATGCAGGTCACGACATCGACGCGCCGGCCGTCCCGTTCGATCGTGACCAGATTCGGCGGCGCGCAGACATCGAGGTCCCAGATGTCGTGCCGCACATCCTGAAAGTGCCAGAGGCGCTTCCCGGTCAGCACGTCGAGCGCGAGCACACAGTTGCTGAAGAGGTTGTCGCCCAGCCGGCCGATGCCGACCATGTCGGGCCGCGGCGCGCCGAGCGCGATGAAGGCAATGCCGCGCTGGTCGTCGATCGACATGCCGCTCCAGCCGTTCGCGCCCATCTGCGGATCATCCCAGGTGTCGGCGCCGAACTCGTCGCCGCGCGCGATCGAGTGGAAACGCCAGAGTTGCACGCCGGTCCGGACATCGAACGCGTAGATGTCACCGGTCACGCCCGTCGTCACAAAGACATGTCGGTACACGGCCCCCGCCGCGGTCGCCCCGGTCGGCAGCGGGGCGCGACCGCCCTGGCCGAAGCCCGCGATCGGCGCGCCGGTCTTGGGATCGGCGGCATGGATCCAGTCGCCCGCGCCGAAGAGGATCCGCGGCGCGTGCTCGCGATCCCCTGGCCAGTAGACGAGTCCGCGGCGCGCCGGCAGATCCTGCGGCCGGTTCTGTCGGGTGTCCATCTGCCGACGCCATTTTTCGACGCCGGTCGCCGCATCGATCGCCACGATCGCCTTGCCCGGAGTCGGCCCGTAGAGCACGCCGTCCACGATAATCGGCGTGCACTGGATGTTCGCGGCGCCGTCGCCGGAACGGTAGATCCACGCCACCTCGAGGTCGCGGACGTTCTCGCGCGTGATCTGCCGCAGGCTGGAATAACGGCGCGCGCCGTTTTCGCCCTGGGAGCGCGTCCAGCGCGTGAAGGGTTCCGGGTTGATCGCCGCCGCCGGCGTGAGTTCTTCCTTGGTCGCGGCCGGGATGACCTTGAACTCAGGGAGCGCCGCGCGCGCCGCCGGATCCTCGAGACCCGCTTCCGCACCCCGTACCCGATGGATCAGACCCAGGGCCAGGAGCGCGCAGCACACCTTGCCGGAAAATCGAAGGACGCGAGACGCGGAAAACACGAGGTGCATGGGGGACAGAAGTCGCAGACGCGAGCGATGGGATGCTGCGAACAAACACACGCCCCGGTTCGGCGTCGAGTCCCGGGCCGTGGGCAGTATCAGCTTTGGGCCGCGCCTTCCGGGTGGCCGAGCGTTGGTCGCGGCATAAAGCCGCTCCCCCCGTCGCACGCTTGCCGCTGGCAACACCGCGCCAACAGACTGCCCTGGTACGGAGTAAACTCACCCTACCCTTCCCATGACCCTCCAGGAGTTCGTCGCGCTCTGGCAGGCCCGTCCGTTTCGGGCCTTTCGCCTGCACACGGCGGGCGGAGTGTTTGCCGTCGATTATCCGCTCGCGGCGACGCTCGTGCCGGCGCAGGACGCGGTCGCGCTCGTCCAGGGCCCGCGGATACAGCTTGTCCCGCTCGCCACGATCGAACGCACCGACATCCACGGCCCACCGCTCGATCCCGCCGCGGCCATCGCCGCCATCCCGCCGGAACGGCTGGCGCGCGACGCCCAGCTGCTGGCGCAGGCGCAGGCGGACGGTGCGCCGGAGCCGGAACCCGGCCCGCCGGCAACCGATCCGGGACGGGTCGAAACGCAGGCGTCGCGCGGCGCCGACGGCCGCCACCTCGTCCATGCCACCCTCGTCGCCCGGGACGGACGGGCCCTTTTCAGCACCGCCGGCACCCGCTGGAACCTGCACGGCCATGAGCGCTTCGACAACGGCACCACGCTCTACCTGCATCACCTCGACCACCCCACGGTGGAGCAGCGCATCCTCGTCTGGCCGCCCGACACGGGCACCTTCGACAGCTTTGCCGAGGCCATGCCGCTGGCGAAGCTGCGGCGCGAGCTCGAGCGGCGCGACGCACGCCTCCGCCGCCGGCCCGCCCGGCCAGTCACGCCCGCGGCCGCGTGGTTTCGCGAGATCATTCCCGTGTATCCGGAACCTTATGACGACGGCCGGGCGCGGATGTTCGGGCGCGACGAGGATGACTTCGAGCGGTTCGAGTTCCGGCTGGTCGAACGCGCGACGGACGGCGGCCGGATCGTGCGCAACCCGTGCCTGATCGACGTCGCGGCCGAGAAGATCCTGTTTCAACTGATCGACACCGACTGGGACGGCGAGATCGTGCGCGACGGCGAGGAGTTTGTCTTCACCCTGGAACACGCCGGTCCGAGTCGCGCCACCGTGCGCTTCATCGTCGATCCGCGCCGGCTCAGCGCCCGGATGGCGGAGGACGGGCGCCCCTGGCCGCTCGGTTTCTTCGAACGGTCACTGCACAACTTCGCGCTGCACGAAAAATGGGACCTGCTGCGGGCGGCGCTGCACGTCGGACCGCCGGGTCCCAGGCAACCGGATCTGGTGCTCCCCTTCGCCGGCGATTTCAGGGTCGAATTCGGGTCGGCCAGGGCCTGGTTTCCGCTGCCGTTTCTGCAACCCCACTTTGTCGCTCCGGATGGACGCAGTCTGCTCGATCTGCGCACCACCGCATGGGCGGCGGTGGTGCGGATTCGCCCGGGAACCCAGCAGGTTCGCCTGCGGCTCGTGAGTCACGAGGACAAGGACCGCCTGGCGGAACCCCGCCTCGAACTCGCCGTGGATCTCATCTCTCACTGGGTAACCGCCGCCGGCCTGCCGGGCTCGACCAGCCTGGGCATGATCCAGGCCATGGTCCGAAACATCCGTGGCTCGAAGTGGCTGGCCGAGGAGCTGCCCCGCTGGATGGCCAAGGGCCACGACGTACCGCTGCCATAACGGCCCATCGCGTCGGGGCGCTGATGCGTTCAGGCCAACACCCGTGATCCGGTCAGGCTGAAGGCGTGGGTGGCCGGGGCGAGAGACCGGCGACCTTGAGCAGCGAATACGCGAATGCGACCAGCGCCGCGGCCACCATCACGAACCAGTCGCCGTACTCGGTGTAGAAACTGTTGCGATCGACCCAGCGGGCGTCGCGCGTCACATCGAGCGCCCGCACGCCACGGTAGTAGATCGAACCGCGCTCGTTGGTGAGCGTGGCCCGCACGACGCCGAATTCGTCGATCCAGCCACTCCAGCCCGCGTTGCCGCAGCGAATGACGGGGCGGCGGTTTTCCACGGCCCGGAGGACCGCGTGCGCGGCATGCTGATACGCGGCGCCTCCCTCGCCGAACCAGCCGTTGTTGGTCAGCACGGTCAGGACATTCGCCCCCGCGAGCGCGCTGTAGCGGGCGAGATGCGGGAATACGTCCTCATAGCAGATCAGCGGTCCCCACACGACGGGCTGGCCGCGCACGGGCAGGAGCAGCGGCGATGAATCCTCGCCCGGCTGGAAGTCGCCGCCGATCGGGACGAACTTGCTCAACCAGCCGAGCAGCGGGCGCAGCGGGACGTATTCACCGAACGGTACCAGGTGCCGTTTCGCATAGTACTTCGCCGCGACGCCCCCGTCCGGCGTGACGAGGAACGCACCGTTGCGCCACGTTTCCTGCGGGGTGCCGGGCTGATCGATCGCGATGGAGCCGAGGAGGAGCGGAGCGTTGGCCCGTTTCACGAGGGCCTCGACGACGGCCTGCACGGTGGGATCGCCGCGGACGGCCATCGGGGTCACGGCCTCCGGCCAGAGCATCACATCGGGCCGCAGGTTCGCGGCCTCGATCGTCGTCTGCTGCAGGACCTCCAGGATGGCCGGCGCCCGCGTCGGATCCCATTTCACGTCCTGCGCAATGTTCGGCTGCACGATCGCGATGCGGGCGAACGGAACCGAATAGCCACGCCGGTTGAAGGCCTCCTGAAAATGAACGCTCACGCACGCCAGCAGGAGGAAGAGCGCGAGGAAGAACTCCTGGCTGCGTTTGTTGATGCCCGTCGCCCCTTCGCGAAACAGCCGATGCGCGTACGCCGCGAAACCGAGGTTCATCATCACGAGCACGAAGGAAATGCCATAGGCGCCCGTGTAGGCGGCGATCTGCAGGATGCTCGTGCGCTCCCATTGGCTCGCGGCGAACTGCAGCCAGGGGAATCCGCTCAGCAACCAGGTACGCGTCCACTCGACGACCACCCAGGCCCCCGCGAGCCCCATCATCACGGTGAGCCGGGTCATGGTCGGCTTGCCGATGACGCGCGGCAGCGCCCACCACGCCACCAGATACCAGACGCCCACCCACGCGCCGATGAACGGCCCCAACAGGAGGAGCCCCAGCCAGGTGACGTTATGCAGCCACCCGAGGAGGATCGTCCACGCCACCGCCTGCGCCGCCAGCAGCGTCAGCGCATAAACCTTGAAGCGCGGCCGCGTGTAAGCCCAGAAGATGCCCGGAACGAGCATCGCGTAGGCGAACTCGGACGTGCGGAATGGCGGGAAGGAGACGACGGTCAGGATTACCGTCAGGACAAATACGACTCCCACGGCGAGCGGCTCCGCGTGCCGCTGCCAGAACGAAGGGCGCGGCTCATACGGATCGAAGGGAGTTGGGTCGGGAGCGGTGGACACGCGGCGGAAAAGTGAGGAAGGCCGAGGTTGGGGCGGCGTGCAAGCAGGCACCGGGGTTGGGCGATCCAACCACCGGACGTGGCGGCATGGATTGCTTCCGGCTGGGGAGGTTGGCTCTCGGTAGCCACCCGCATCAGGTTTGCGGCCGGGGACGGTCGCGCTCCCAGGGGGCGCCCCGGCGCCCGCCTCAGAATCGCAGTCGCGTGTTCTCGTGGCCGCATCGCGGGCACTTCATCAACTCCGTCCCGGCCGGCGCGGTGTAGAGGGCGTCGCAGCGGATGCAGTGGAAAACGGTCTTGCGGCGCTCCCCTTCGAAACGTCGGTGATCGCGTCTGTCGTAGTAGAGCCACAGGCCGAGGAAGACGACGGCGACGAATCCGCAATAGATGAGGACGGCAGTCGTGAGTTCGAACATGCGCGTTCACGTTGAGGGACAGACTCGGTGCCGCCAAGTGCCGTCCGCGCGGACCGGCGTGACCGGGCTCACGGCAAACGGGCCAAAAAAAACGCGCCGACCTGGGTCGGCGCGTTGGGCAGGGAAACGTAGGGGGCGGCTCAGCTCTTCGCTTCGCCTTCGGCCTTGGGGGCCTCGGCGGCGGGAGCGGCTTCCGCGGCGGGCTTCTTGGCGGCGCTCTTGCGCGGCTTGGCAGCCTTGCGGCCCTTGGACTTCTTGTAGCCCGGGTCGTCCGCCTTGACGAACTCGATCAGGGCGAGTTCCGCGGCATCGCTCTGGCGGCGGGCGCCGAGCTTGTAGATCCGGGTGTAGCCCCCGTTGCGGTTCGTGAAGTCCTTGTGGGTTTCATTGAACAGCTTGGTGATCGCGTTTTCGTCCCGCACGTCGGCGAGGGCCAGACGGCGCAGGTGGATCGCGTCCTTCTTCTCGGTCTTCGCCGCAGCCTTCTTGGCCTTGGTGATGACCTTCTCGATGAAGGGACGAAGGGCTTTGGCCTTCGTCAGCGTGGTCTGGATGCGACCGTGGAGAATGAGCGACGCGGCGAGGTTGGACAACATCGCCTCGCGGTGCTCGCGGGTCACGCCCAGGGAAGCGTGGTGTTTATTGTGACGCATTGGATTTGGTTTTTAGGTGGTTCCCGATCGGCAATCCGGTCGCAGCGTTGGGCGGCAGCGGACGGCGCGAGAACCGGAATTGAGTGGCAAGTCGTGGCAGCGAGCAGTGGGTAGCGGACTCAGGGTGTGGGCGCGATGCCCGCCACCCACCCGCCGCTACCCGCTCCTTCGCCGAAGGCTCAGGCTTCCTTCTTCGTGTCGAGCAGGCGCTCGTCGAACTTCATGCCGAGCGAGAGGCCGAGGGCTTCGAGCTTCTCCTTGATTTCGTTCAGCGACTTCTTGCCGAAGTTGCGGTACTTGAGCATTTCCTGCTCGGTCTTCATCGCCAGCTCGCCGACGGTCGTGATGTTGGCGTTGTTGAGGCAGTTGGCGGCGCGCACCGAGAGTTCGATCTCGTTGACCGACATGTTGAGGAGCTTGCGGAGCTTGTTCTGCTCCTCGCTGACCTCGGACTGCTGGTTCTCGAACTCGTACGCTTCCTCGCTGACGCGATCGAAGACGTCGAGGTGATGCTTGAGAATCGATGCGGCCTGCTTGAGGGCATCGTCGGGCGTGATGCGACCGTCAGTCCAGATCTCGAGGATGAGCTTATCGTAGTCGGTGATCTGGCCGACGCGGGTCGCCTCGACCGCGTACTTGACGAGCCGCACCGGGGAGAACAGCGAGTCGATCGGGATGACGCCGATGGCCTGTTCCTCCTTCTTGTTGGACTCGCCCGGGTAGTAGCCGCGGCCCGTCTTGATCTCGATCTCGGCCTCGAAGGTGCGCTTCTGGTCGAGGGTGCAGATGACCTGCTCGGGATTGACGATCTGGATATTGGCGTCGGCCTGGATGTCAGCGGCCGTGACGGCGCCCGACTTGGTGACCTTGATCTGAAGGGTGATCGCTTCGCGCTTCTGGGAGACGATCAGGATTTTCTTCAGGTTCAGGACGATGTCGGTGACGTCCTCGACGACGCCATCGATCGACTGGAACTCATGGTTAACCCCATCGATCTTGATCGAGGAGATTGCGGCGCCTTCGATCGAGCTGAGGAGAACACGACGGAGAGAGTTACCGACCGTATGGCCGTAACCGGCCTCGAAAGGCTCAGCGATGAACTTGGCGTAGGTTGGCGTCGCGCCTTCCTCGACCTTGGTGAGTTTGCTGGGCAGTTCGAACTTTCCGAGACGTTTGGGCATGGCGGGGAGTTCTGACGTTGAGCGATGAAGGAGGGTGAAGGGTGCGGGGCGGGCGCTCAGAACCGCGAGTAGAACTCGACGATGAGCTGCTCGTTGATGTCCTGGGTCATTTCCTCGCGCGTGGGAAGACGCACGACGGTGGCCTTGAAGGTCTCGGGATTCATCGTCAGCCAGCCAGGGACGTTGCGGATGCGGTTCTCCTCGAGGCAACGGGTGGCGAGCTGGCGCGAGGCCGGCGTGTTCTTCACTTCGATCTCGTCACCGGGCTGGACGTTGTAGCTGGCGATGTCGACCTTGTGACCGTTGACGCGGATGTGGCCGTGATTGACGAACTGGCGGGCCGCAGCGCGGCTCTTGGCGAGGCCGAGGAGATAGATCGTGCTGTCGAGACGGGTCTCGAGCAGTTGCAGGAAGCGCTCGCCGGTGATGCCGCGCTCCTTCTTGGCGATCTCGAACACGCGCCGGAACTGACGCTCGAGCAGGCCGTAGATATAACGGAGCTTCTGCTTTTCGTTCAGGCCGACTGCGTATTCGGAGACCTTGCGACGGAGTTTCGGGCCATGCTGGCCCGGCGGGTAGCTGCGGCGTTCGAGCGCCTTGCCGGAGCCGAGCAGATGCTGGCCGAAGCGGCGGCTGATGCGAGTGGTGGGGCCGGTGTAACGAGCCATTGTAGTGAAAGTGAAAAGTGAGAGTGAGGAGTGGAGAGAAAGGCCAAGGATCAAGTACCAAGTTCCAGGTTCACGGACCGCCTGTTACTTGGTCCTTGCCACTTGTTACTTCGTTACACGCGACGGCGCTTGCGCGGACGGCAGCCGTTGTGCGGGATCGGCGTCACATCGACGATGGACACGATCTCGAGTCCGATCGCCTGGAGGGCGCGGATGGCGGAGTCGCGACCCAGCCCGGGGCCGGAGACGCGAATCACGATGTCCTTCAACCCGTGGGCCATCGCATTGCGCGCGGCGTCCTGGGCGACGACCTGGGCGGCATAGGCGGTGGACTTGCGGGAGCCGCGGAAGTTGCATTTGCCGGCGGAGGACCAGGCGATGACGGCACCCTTCTGGTCGGTGATCGAGACGATCGTGTTGTTGAACGAAGCCAGGACGTTGGCGACGCCGGACGTGACGTTCTTCGAGCCCTTGGCCTTGCGGACCTTGATCGTACCGAGCTCCTCCTTGAGGAGATCTTCGGCGGTGGGCTGCTTGGCGACGCCATGCACCATCTCGACGGGCTTCTGTTCGGCGGCGGGAGCGGGCGCGCCGGCGGCCGCAGGAGCGGCGCCGTCGGCGGGCTTGCCCGCCTTGTCGGCAGCGGCCTTCGGAGCCTTGGCCTTCTTTTCAGCGGCGGGGGCGGCAGCGGCAGGCGCGCCTTCGGCGGCGGGCTTGGCGGGCTTCTCTTTCTTCGGAGCGGACTTTTCTTCGGCCATGGTGGTGAGGGATTATGCTTCTTTCGCCTTGGTGACGCCAACGGTCTTGCGCGGACCCTTGCGCGTGCGCGCATTGGTGCTGGTGCGCTGGCCGCGAACCGGGAGGCTGCGGCGATGGCGGATGCCACGGTAGCAGTTGATCGCCTGCAGCCGCTTCAGATTGCCCGCGATCTCGCGGCGAAGGTCACCCTCGAGCACCCACTTGTGCTCGGTGATCAGGTGGAGGATCTTGTTGAGCTGTTCTTCGGTCAGATCCTGGGCACGCATGTCAGGATTGAGACCCGCTTCCTTCACGAGCAGATCGGCCCGGGTGGGCCCGATGCCGTTGATGTAACGGAGGGAGTACGCGACTTTCTTCTTCGCGGGAATTTCGACGCCGAGGAGACGAGGCATGGAGTTGTACGGTTGAGAGTTTTGGTTTGAGAAGTGGGAAAATGGGCGAGGCCGATCAGGCTGAAACGTGAGCAAGGGCAGGCGGCGTCCGGGGAATCGTGAGTATTTCCGGTCCGCGCTCCGTGGTCAGGACGGTGTGTTCGAAGTGCGCGGCGAGCGATCCGTCCGCCGTCACAATCGTCCAGCCATCCGAGAGCGTCTTCGTCTTGTATCCGCCTGCGTTCACCATGGGCTCGATCGCGAGCGTCATGCCGGGCTTGATCCGATCCCCCGTGCCGCGACGGCCAAAATTGGGGATTTCGGGCGGCTCATGCATTGAGACCCCCACCCCATGACCCACCATGTCGCGCACCACGCTGAAGCCGCTGGCTTCGACGTACTGCTGAATCGCGGCGGAGATGTCGCCGATGCGGTTGCCCGAGACGGCCTGCTTGATGCCCACATCGAGGGCTTCACGCGTCACACGGAGCAGCTTTTCGGCGGCTGGTGTCACCGGACCGACCGGAACAGTGCAGGCGTTGTCGCCCACGTAGCCCTCGTGCCAGACGACGATGTCGAGGGAGACGATATCGCCTTCGCGCAGAATGCGGCGAAGGGACGGGATACCGTGGACGACCTCGTCGTTGACGGAGATACAGGTGTGAGCCGGATAACGACGCGAGCCGTGTTGATAACCGTAACACGCACTTCGTGCTCCCAGGCGCGCAATCCAATCCCGACCCGCTTCTTCCAAGTCCTGCGTGGTAATGCCGGGCCGAACCAGGGGCTTGAGTTGTTCAAGCACGGTGGCGGCGATGGCACACGCCTCGCGCATCCGGGCAATCCCCTCCTTGTTCTTGATGGGAATCGTCACGGTGTGGCGAGAGCGCCCGTCTCGTGAACGAGACCGAGCGTTTGATAGTGTTCGACGACGTGGGCGTTGGCGCCGGGAAGAGCGAGCACTGCCGTCAGTGCCTCATCACGGGCATCGAGCCATTCATCGAATACTTTGGCTTGGAGCAGCGTAGCCGGGAAGTGTGACAGGACAAATCCCGCATCAGGTTTGCGCGCGAAGAACCACCGACGCATCAAGGTCAGCAGACAGGCTTCATCCGCTGCGGCCGAAGCCGAGCGGCGCGAAATCTCCGGACCTTTCAGTTGGGCCGGAGAGACGTGCTCAAGATTCAAAGAACGGACCTGATTCATCAGACTGGACTGAGTATCTGACGAACCAAGGAGAAGGAACTTGGCTTTGGCGGCAGGGCCAAAACCCGACGGAAGGTCGGAAATGCCAGCCACGGCGGCCAGAGTAAAGAACTTATTTCAGAAAGGCCTTGTAAGCCCAGATGGCCGTACCAAGCAGCAGCAGTCCGAGCATCGGAAGGGCGATCTTCATCACGGCTTCGTGGCTGAGTGCTTCGCCCGTCGTACCCTGCTGCGGGTTCGCGCTGCGGGCCCGGATGCGACCCTTCTTGAGGAAGCCGTCGTAGTGCCGCTGGAGCAGGAACGTCTCGATCTGGCGCATGGTGTCCAGGATGACGCCCACGGTGATCAGCATGCCGGTACCACCGAAGAAATAGGCGATGCGCGTCGGCACGTTGAGCTCGAAGAGCAACACGTCGGGCATGATCGCAATCACGGTGAGGAAGATCGCGCCGGCCAGCGTCAGCCGGGTCATGATGAAATCGAGGAACTGCGCCGTCGGTTCGCCCGGACGCACCCCGGGAATGTAGCCGCCGTACTTCTTCAGATCGTCGGCGATCTGGATCGGCTTGAACATCACGGACACCCAGAAATAGCTGAAGAACAGGATCAGGATCGTGTTCAGGAAGTAGTACCAGAAGCTCCCGCGCAGGAGCTCATTCGAGAAGTCGGTCAGGAACTTCAATTGGAAGTGCGCCCCGATCCAGGAGAAGATCTGCTGCGGAAAGAGCAGGATGGCGCTGGCGAAGATGACGGGCATGACGCCCGAGTAGTTCACCTTCAGCGGGAGGAACGAGCTCTGGCCGCCCATGACCTTGTTACCGACGACCCGTTTGGCGTACTGGACCGGGATTTTGCGCTGGCCCTGCACGACGGCGATGATGCCCATGGTCACGATGACAAAGAGCGCCACCATCACCACGGCCTGCGGGAGGCCGAGGCTCGGGCCGGTGCCGACCGGACGGAAAAACAGCTGATAGGTCTGCTGGGCCGCGCCCGGGAGGTCGGCGAGGATGCCGACGGTGATCAGGAGCGACACGCCGTTACCGATGCCTCGCTGCGTGATCTGCTCACCCAGCCACATCAGGAGCATGGTGCCCGCGGTCATGAAAACGACGGACGTCAGGATGAAGCTCCACTTGTCCACGATCACGATCGGACCGTACTGGGCGACGTCGTAGCCCGTGAAGAGTTGTCCCGGGTTCTGCAGCGCGAGGAGCAGCAGTGCGCCCTGAATCACGCAGATCAGCACCGTTGCGTACCGCGTATACTGCGTGAGCTTCTGCCGGCCCACATCGCCTTCCTGCTGCAGCCGGCTCAGCGCCGGCACCACCGCCGTCATCAACTGAAAGATGATCGACGCACTGATGTACGGCATGATGCCCAGCGCGGCGACCGCACCCTTGATGAGCGCGCCACCGGTGAACATGTTGTACAGGCCGATCAGGGCTCCGGCGCCGCCAGCGGACTGGTCGGCGAAGAAGTTCTGCAGCGGTCGCGGATCAATGCCCGGCAGCGGAATGTGCGAGGCGACCCGCGACACGAACAGCAGCGAGAGCGTGTAGAAAATCCGGGAGCGGAGCTCCGGAATTTTCAGGGAGTTCGTGAAGGCGGAAAACACAGGATGGGAAGGGAAGAGGGATGAAGCAGGACGCTGGATCCGATCGCCCGACGGTCGGTGGTGGTGAGCGACACCACCCGACCATCAGGAATCAGGATTCAAACCGCACACATGGCTGGCTCAGCCGACGATCGCCTGGCCGCCCGCCTTTTCAATCTTGGCCTTGGCGGACTCCGAGAACTTGGCGGCGCTGACCTTGAGGGCGCGGTTCAGTTCGCCATCGCCCAGCACCTTGACGGTTTTCTCGCCGGACCGGATCAGGCCATGCGCCGCAAGGATCTCCGCATTGACCTCGGTAACCGAGGCATCGAGTCCGGCCAGTGCGCCGACGTTCACCACCGCGATCTCGACGCGATGATTGTAGTTGTTGAAGCCGCGGTGGGGCAGCTTGCGGTAAAGGGGCATCTGGCCGCCTTCAAAGCCGGGACGGATGCTGCCGCCGGAGCGGGCCGTCTGGCCCTTGCCACCGCGACCGCTGGTCTTGCCGTGGCCGCCGCCTTCGCCGCAGCCAACGCGCTTCTTGCGGTGCACCGCACCGGGGACGTTCTTGAGTTCGTGGAGTTTCATGCTGATTTCCTCTGGGCGCCGGGCGCCGCGCAACGGCAACGCCCGACTCGGATGTTTAAATGGGAGCGAGGCTGCTTCAGGCCGACTTGCGCACCGACGAGATGTCCTCGGCGAGGCGCAGCTTGCGCAGGCCTTCGAGCGTGGCGTGCACGACTGCGATGTGGTTCGAGGAACCCATCGACTTCGTGAGGATGTTCTTCACGCCGGCCGCTTCGAGGACGGCGCGCACGCCGCCACCCGCGATCAGGCCCGTACCGGGCGAGGCCGGCTTGAGCATCACGCGGCCGCCGTCGTATTCACCGAGAACGTCGTGCGGGATGGTGTCACCCTTCAGCTTGACGCTGACGAGGTGCTTGTGAGCGTTGGCGGTGCCTTTCTTGATCGCATCCGGCACTTCGTTGGCCTTGCCGTAGCCGATGCCGACCTTGCCCTTGCCGTCGCCGACGACGGCGAGCGCAGCGAAGGAGAAACGACGGCCACCCTTCACGACCTTGGCGCAACGATTGATGAAGACGACCTTCTCAATCATGGTCGGACCGTCGCCTTCCTGCGGCTTCTGGTCACGATTGTCACGACGGGGACCGCGATTGCCACCAGGGCCGCGATTGCCGCCCTGGCCGCGGAAACCGCCCTGACCGCGGGGCGCGCGCTGTTCGCGGACCTCAGGTGCCGGAGCGGCCGCGGGAGCGGCGGCTTCGGGGGCGGCAGGAGTGGTGGTTTCCGGAGCGGAAGTGGGTTCAGTGCTCATGCTGTTTTTAGAATTTGAGGCCACCTTCGCGTGCGGCGTCGGCGAATTGCTTTACTTTGCCGTGGTAAGGAGCGCCGGAGCGGTCGAAAACGACCGACTCGATCCCGGCAGCTTTCGCCTTGGCGGCGAACGCGACTCCGAGCGCCTTCGCGCTGGCGAGGTTGGCCTTGAGCTTCTGCTTGCGCAGTTCGGCATCGAGGCTCGAGAGAAAGACCAGCGTGGTGCCGGCTTCGTCGTTGATCGCCTGCGCATAGACGTGCTTCGAGGTGAAACGCACAGCGAGACGCGGACGCGCCGCGGTGCCATTCACCTTCTTGCGGATGCGCCACCGGCGGTTCTGGAGGAGACGGGCTTTCGTGACAGTATTCATGGGTGGTGTCCTCAGGCGACGGTCTTGCCTTCCTTGCGGCGAACACGCTCGCCGACGATGCGCACGCCCTTGCCCTTGTACGGCTCCGGCGGGTAGTAGCCACGGATCTCTGCGGTGACGGCGCCCACGAGCTGCTTGTCCGCGCCCTCGACCTTGAGCTTGGTCTGGTCGGTCACGGTGAGCTTGATGCCCTCCGGGATCGTCATGATGATCGGGTGCGAGTAGCCGAGCGCGAGGTCGAGCTGGTTGCCCTTGAGGTTGGCTTTGAAACCAACGCCCTGGATTTCGAGCTCCTTGACGTAGCCTTCCGTCACGCCCTTGACCATGCCAGCGACGATGGAACGCACCGTACCGTACATGGCCTTGGAGAAACGGGTGTCCTCGGTCGGAGCGAAGGTGACCTTCTTGTCAGCGACGGTGACTTTGACGACGGGGGCGAAGGTCTTTTGCACCTTCCCCTTGGGACCCTCGACGAAGACGGTTTCTCCGGTCACGGAGACCTTCACTTTGTCGGGGATGGAAACGGGTTGTTTGCCGATGCGGCTCATTTTTTGAAAGGGATTGGTGGTAGGGGCGGAACGCCCATTACCAAACGTTGCAGATCAGCTCGCCACCGGCCTTGTTGCGGCGGCAGTCGGCGTCCTTCATCAGACCGCGGGACGTCGAGACGATGCCGATGCCGAGACCGTTCAGCACGCGCGGAATGTCGGTGTAGCTGAAGTAAAGACGACGGCCCGGCGTGGAGACGCGGGTGATGCCGGTGATGGCCGGAGCGCCATCGACGTACTTCATCTTTACGACGAGAGTCTTGTGGCCCTGGGCGTCCTGACCATCGGAATGGTCGGAAATGTACCCTTCGGCCTTCAGGATGGCGGCAATCGCCGCTTTGAGCGTCGAGTGCGGCATAACGCACTCATCGAGACGCGCCTTGCTGGCATTGCGCAGACGCGTGAGGAAGTCACTGATCGGATCGGTCATGGTGGATGTTCTCTGATTGCGGCCGCGCGGGTCATATCCGACCCCCGTGGGCCAAGGTGGTTACCAGGAGGACTTGACGACGCCCGGGATCTTGCCGGACAGCGCGAGCTCGCGGAAAGTGATACGGGACACGCCGAACTTCCCGATGTAGGCGCGCGGACGGCCGCTCAGGGAGCAGCGGTTCCGGATGCGCGTGGGGGAGGAGTTGCGCGGGAGCTTCTGGAGCTTCTTCTGCGCGGCGAAAAACTCGTCGTCGGTCGTGGCGGGATTGACGAGGGCGGCCTTCAGCTCGGCGCGCTTGGCGGCGAACTTGGCGGCGAGCTTGATGCGCTTCTTGTTGCGCTCGATGGCGGAGGTCTTGGGCATGGGACGAGAGTTATGATCTAGGAGCGCTTCAGGCGGCCTTCGGGGCGTTCGACGACTCGGTGCGACGGAACGGCATGCCGAGCAGACGGAGCAGTTCGCGGCCCTCGTCGTCGGTCTCCGCGCTCGTGACGATGGTCAGGTCAAGGCCCATGTGCTTCTTCACGTTCTCGACCGTGATTTCGGGGAAAATCGTGTGGTCGGTCACGCCGAGGTTATAGTTGCCCTGGCCGTCCAGCTTCGTCGGCACGCCGCGGAAATCGCGGATGGTCGGGAGCGCGACCGCGAGCAGGCGGTGGAGAAACTCCCACATCGCGTTGCCCCGGAGCGTCACGCTGCAGCCGACGATCTGGTTGGGCTTCAGCTTGAAGTTGGCGATGGCCTTGCGC
>JAEUHA010000064.1 GCA_016793535.1 Opitutaceae bacterium
GTTTCAGTTTTCGACCCGCCCCGGTGTTGCTTGGCTGCCGGCCACCGTGGGGCGAGCATCGTGCTCGCCTTAACCGGAAACACCTGCCTACCCCTCCGCGAGCTGGATGCTCGCGCCACTTCGGCTAACGATCCGAGCTCGACGGCGGATTCGAGGGACTCATCGGCAGGTCCGGCAGTCGCGATTCAGAAACCACGAGCGGCGCCAGCTGGACCGCGGGCAGCGTGGCCGGATCCTTTTCGCGGTAATCCCGAATCCATTTCGGATCCGTCGGCACCTCCGGACGCACCAAGCCGAGATACAAGGCCGAACCTCCCACCGCTAGAATCAGCGCCCAAAGTAGTTTCGTTTTCATCGCACCCGCGTCTCCACACCGTGAGCTCGCCTTCGCCGATCGCCAGCCCGATTGCTCTTCCCTCGCCCCACTTCTTTCGATCCAGCGCCACCACGCGGAGTCGGTCTCGCGTCCGCCGGAAAAATCGCGGCAGACTCACCCCACCATGAAACGCCTCCTCGTTCTCCTCGCCCTGCTTCCGTCCCTGGCCGGCGCGCAGCTCGCCTCGCAGCCCTGGGGAAAAACCGCCGGCGCGCATCGCATCCACGCCAAGGCGGAGTTTCTCGCCGGCCTGCCCATGGGGCCGTTCGCGAAGTTGCCGGACGGAAATCTCGTCACCGTCGAGGATGCGGACAACGCCCAGCACGCGCTGATTTCCAAGGACGACGGCAAGACCTGGGAGAAATTTCCCGTCTTCGCCGAGCCGGCGAAGTTCCGCATCAGCTATGAGCGCGCCCTTACCTGCACCCGCGACGGCGTCGTGATCGTGGCGTTCATGAACCTGGTCGAACGCGCCGGCTGGGCGTGGAACCCGGAGATCCACGACTCCCCGAACGCCCGGCTGCCGACCTATGTGGTGCGCAGCGCCGACGGCGGCCGCACGTGGGATGTACCGCAAAAACTGCATGACGACTGGACGGGCGCCATCCGCGATATGGTGGAGCTGAAGGACGGCACGGTCGTCTTCACGAGCCAGATGATGCTGCACAACCCCGGACGCCACGCGGTGGTGACGTACGCCTCCAAGGACCAGGGCCGGACCTGGCGGCGGAGCAACGTGATCGACCTCGGCGGCATCGGACACCACGACGGCGCGATCGAGGCCAGCTTCGTCGAGCGCAAGAACGGTCACCTCTGGATGCTCATGCGCACGAACTGGGGCCGGCTCTGGCAGGCCGAGTCGCTCGACCAGGGCCTGAGCTGGCGTCCGATCGGTCCCACGGACCTCGATGCGAGCGCGACGCCGCCGATCCTCGAGCGCCTCGCCAGCGGACGCCTGTTCCTCGCGTGGAATCGTTACCACTGGCATGGCACGAAAGATTTTCCCGCCGCCGGCGGCGACCGGCAATGGTCGGGCACCCGCACGTCCAACAATCGCCAGGAAATGTCCATCGCGTTCTCGGACGACGACGGCAAGACGTGGTCCGAACCGGTCGTGATCGGCACCGTGCCGCCGGGCACCGCCGGCAAATACGCGCGCGGCGAGCTTTCGTACCCGTATGTGTTCGAGCGTCGCCCCGGCGAAATCTGGCTGACCGCCTGGCGCTTCGGCGGCTTCCGCGTGCGACTGTGGGAGAAGGATTTCGTCAAAGAGTAATACCGATCGCCGAGGAAGTTTAGCCCGATGCCGACGCCGGACACTTCCGCGTCGGCCACGGATCACACGGATAACTCGGATGAAGCGTGTATCCGTGTCATCCGCGTAATCCGTGGTTAAACTTAAAAATTCCAACGTCGCTAGCATAAGTCCGCCCCCATCCTGAACGACGCGGCCTTTGCCCGAACAGCGTGGGCGTTGACAGCGGAGGAGCTTGCACGGTCTCGCGAAAAACCGGATCCACGCCCTGTAACCTACAGGATGACACGCAGCGCAGAGGCGCTTTCTCCAGGAGAGATCGCAAAGCGGAAACCCTCTCTGCTTTCCCTGTGACCTCCGGCAATACCAGACGCTCCAAGCTGATGAACTTAACCGCGGATCACGCGGATTACGCGGATAAGAATAGCATCCGCGTCATCAGCGATATCCGCGGTCAAAAAGTTTGGGCGGCGATCGGTGATCAGTACCAAAGCAAAGGCGTCCTGGTATAAGTGGTTCGGTGGCCATCGGCGACACACGTCCCCCTCTCAACAGACCCGCCGGCCGCGTTGGTTTGGCAGTTGCCACGTTCGGCCCGAACCATTCGTTCGACCCTGCCCCTTCGTTCGACCTTTACCCCGTCGGCGCACCCGACCCTGCCGCCTCCCTACCCCATGAAAACCAGATCCCTGATCGCCGCGCTCGCCGGCTGGTTCGTGCTCGGCGCCGCCCCTGCGCTGCCCGCCCAACCCACTGCCTCCGCTCCTGCCACCGGCACGATTGCGGGCCGCGTGCTCAACCCCGACAACGGCGAGTATGTCGAGCAAGCGCGCGTGACCGTCGAAGGCACCGCGCTCGAGACGTTCACCGACGCCACCGGCGCGTACCGCCTGGCGCGCGTGCCCGCGGGCACGGTGCGCGTGACCGCGTTTCGCACCGGCGCGCCGCCGCTCACGCAGACGGTCACCGTCAGCGCAAACGCGATTGTCACGCGCGATTTCAACCTCTCCGCGCAGGGTGAAGTCGTCCGGCTCGGCGCCTTCACCGTCGGCAGTTCCAAGGAAATGAGCGGCGCCGCCATCGCCATCAACACGCAGCGCTTCGCGCCGAACATCATGAATGTGCTCGCGGCCGATGAGTTCGGCCCCGTCGCGAGTGGCAACGTCGGCGAAGTGCTGCGCGCCGTGCCCGGCGTCTCCATCGAGCTCGGCGGCCTCGGCGCACCGTATACGATTTCGCTCAACGGCGTGCCTCCGGGCAACGTGCCGGTGACGATCGGCGGGTTCAGCGTCGCCGACTCCGCGCAGGGCACCTCGCGCGCCGCCGGCGTGCACCAGCTCTCGATCAACAACATGGCGCGCATCGAGGTCGTCTACACCCCAACCCCCGACGTCACGGGCTCCGCGCTCGCCGGTTCCGTCAACTTCGTGCCGCGCAGCGCACTCGAACGGTCGAAGCCGAGCTACAACGTCACGGCCTCGCTGCTCATGCGCGATCGCGAGCGTAGCCTCGACAAGACCGGCGGTCCGCGGCGCGCCGGCACCCGCAAGGTCACCGGCGAGCTCAACTTCGCCGCCGTCGTGCCGCTGAGCCCGAAGTTCGGATTCACGTTTTCCGCGAGCACGTTCGAGACCTATGCGCCCAACGACTTCATGCAGCGCACGTGGCGCGGCGCGGGCGCCGTGACCAACGGCGCGGCGTTTCCCGACACCACCCCGGATCGTCCCTACCTGACGGAGTTCGCCCTGCGCGACCGCGTGGCCTTCATCCGGCGCTCGACCGCCGCGGGCACGCTCGATTTCAAGTTCTCACCCTACAGCCGCATCTCGGTCTCGCTCCAGCACGGCGCGTTTCGTTCGCCGCAGGAGAACCAGACGCTCACCTTCGTCGTGAACGCCGTTGCCCCCGGCAACTTCGGGCCGACGTTCACGCGCGGCACCGCGGGCCAGGGCGAGATCCGGCTCAACAACCAGGGCAACATGCAGGACGACCAATTCTGGATGCCCGGCCTCAACTTCTGGCATGACGGCCCCGTCTGGAAAATCGAGGCCGGCGCCGGCTCCTCCAGTTCGGTGCGCTGGACCACCGACATCCAGAACAGCCACTGGGGCACCGCGCTCGCCCGGCGGCAGAACGTCACCGTCGCGTTCGACGAGATCACCGCCCTCGGCCCGCGCCGCCTCACCGTGGCCGACGGCGTCACCGGGGCCCCGCTCGATCCGTTCGCGATCGGCACCTATGGCATCGTCAACGCCGGCGCCAACACCGGCCGCCGTCACGCGGTCCAGGACAAGCTTTTCGCCCACGCGAGCCGCGAGCTGCTCGGGCTGCGGCTCCGCGGTGGCTTCGATGTGAACCGCGCGATGCGCGATGTGCGCGTGTACAATCCCACCTTCACCTTTGTCGGCGCCGACGGACGCGCCGGCACGGCGGACGACACGGCGACGCCCTTCCTGGACGGCGCGATGTCGCAGCGCCCCGGGGTCTTCGGCTATCCGCGCAATGACCGCGTGAGCGCGGACCTGCTGCACGACCGCTACCGCTCCGCGCCGGCGCAGTTTCAGGTCAGCGAGGCGACCGTCCACACCAGCGCCGTGGCCCAGTCCAAGCACGCCGAGGAGACAATCACCGCCGCCTACCTGCGCGGCGACGCGCACTTCCTCGGCGGCCGCCTCAAGCTCGTCGGCGGCCTGCGGGCCGAGCAGACGAACGTCGAGGGCCAGGGCGCGCTCATCGATGCCACGCGCAATTTCCAGCGCGACTCCGCCGGCCGCGTCGTCACGGTCGCGAGCCCGACGCCCGCCGATCCCAACCGCCGAGTCCCGGTGCTCCTCAACGCCGCGGGCACCCTCGGGGCTGTGCAGCTCACCAACGTCGACCGCGGACTGCGCGCGGAGAAGGAGTACCTGCGCTGGTTCCCGAGCCTAAACGCCAGCTACAACCTCCGCGACAACCTCATCGCCCGCGCCGGCTACTACTGGTCGGTCGGCCGGCCCGATTTCGTGCAGTACGCCGGCAGCCTCACGTTGCCCGACACCGAGCAGCCCCCTTCGCCGGGCAATCGCATCACGGTGAACAACGCCGGCATCAAGGCCTGGAGCGCCCAGACCTGGAAGGCCACGCTCGAGCATTACTTCGCCGACGTCGGTCTGCTCTCCGTCGCGGGCTTCTACCGCGAGATCGAGAACTTTTTCGGCGCCACCGTCTTCAAGCCGAACGCCGAATTTCTCGCGCTCTACGGCCTGGATCCCGCCGTTTACGGCGCGTTCGACGCCTCCACGCAGTTCAACCTGCCGGGCCGCGTGAAGATGACGGGCGTGGACGTGAACTACAAACACGCGCTCACCTTCCTGCCGGCATGGGCGCGCGGCTTCCAGGTCTTTGCCAACGCGAGCGCGCAACGTGCGACCGGCGAAGCGGCCGACAACTTCTCCGGCTACATCCCGCGCACCGCCAACTGGGGCGTGAGCTTCGCCCGCGGCAAAGGGGCCCTGCGCGCCAAGTGGAACTACACCAGCCGCGCCCGCCGCGGCCTCGTTGCCGCCGGCCGTGGAATCGAGTCCTCGACCTACAACTGGCGCAGCGAGCGCCTGCTCCTCGACGTGAGCGGCGACTACGCGCTCACCCGCCGCGTCACGCTCTTCTTCAACCTGAGCAACCTCAACGACGACCCGGTGATCAACGAGATCGCCGGCCCCAGCACGCCGGCCCTCGCGCGCAACCAGCAATACTCGCTCTGGGGCTCGCTCTGGACCTTCGGTCTGAAAGGCTCGTTCTGATCTCATGAGAACCCTTGCCCCTCTCTGTCTCGCGCTCCTGCCGGCCTTCATCCATGCCGCCGCGCCGGCTGCACCCAACATCGTCTTCATCCTCGTCGACGACCAGGGCTACTACGACCTGGGCTGCACCGGGGCCACGGAGGTGAAGACGCCGCGGATCGACGCGCTCGCCGCCGGCGGCGTGCGGTTCACCGACTACTACGCCGCTGCGCCGATCTGCAGTCCGTCGCGCGCCGCCATTCTCACCGGCCGGTACCCGCGCCGCTTTGGCTTCGAGACGTGGGTGCAGCGCGCGGACTCGAAGCGCGGCCTGCCCGCGACGGAGACGACGCTCGCGCAGTTCCTCCGCACCCAGGGCTACGCCACCGCGGCCGTGGGCAAATGGCACCTCGGCTTCACCCCCGGATTCCTGCCGCAGGACAAGGGATTCGACCACTACTTCGGCCTCCTGCACAACCTCGACCCGGTCGAGACCGTTTACTTCGACGCCACCGGCGGCGTGCCGCTCGTGCGCGGCAACGAGGTCGTGCAGCGTCCCGCCGATCCGGCCACGCTCACGCGCCACTACACCGACGAGGCCATCGCGTGGATCGAGCGCCAGCGCACGAAACCTTTCTTCCTCTACCTCGCGCACACCATGCTGCACGAGCCGCTCGGGGTAAGCGCCGAGTTCAAGGGCCGCTCCGGTTGGGGACTCTACGGCGACGCCACGATGGAACTCGACCACCACGTCGGTCGGCTCGTCGACGCGCTCGAGCGCCTCGGCCTCCACGAGCGCACCCTGATCGTCTACGCTTCCGACAACGGTCGCCAGGGCGGTCGCACGCCGGCGCAGCCGCTGCGCGGCAACAAGCTCACCACGTACGAAGCCGGCATTCGCGTGCCCGCGATCGCGTGGGGACCGGGCGTGGGCGTCCGCCGCGGCCATGTCTCATCCGCGCTGGTCCACGCGATGGACTGGTGGCCCACGCTCGCCACCTTCGCGGGGGCCGATGTGCCGGCCGGCCGCGTGCTCGACGGCCGCGACCTCGCACCCCTGCTCACCGGCCGCACCGACACCGTGCCCGCTCCCGGCGCCGGTCTCTCGCGCAACGCCGCCGTGCCGCTCCGCCGTCCGTGGTCGCCGCCCGGCGAGTGGTCGTCCCTCATCGCCCGGACCGACTACCTCGACGCGTTCTTCTACCACGGGGCGGAGGGCCAGCTCGCCGCCGTGCGCTCCGGCAAATGGAAACTCGTGCTCAGCCCCGCGCTCCAGCTCTTCGATCTTGAGGCGGACCCGGGCGAGCAACGTCCGGTGCGCGATCCCGCCACGCTCCGGCGCCTGCGGGGACTCGCGGTGCTCTTCCAGGAGGAAATGAGCGCCCACCTGCAAAAATGACCCGCCTGCTGCCGCGCCTCGCCGCCGCCGGCATTTTTCTCGCCGCCGCACTCGCCCGCCTCGCCGGCGCGGACCCGCTGCCGCCCAATTTCGTCGTCATCTACGCCGACGACCTCGGCTACGGCGATCTCGGCTGCCACGGCTCGAAGACCATCGCCACGCCGCGGCTCGACCGGATGGCCCGCGAAGGGCTGCGGTTCACCGACGCCTACGCCGCGGCGCCGTTCTGCAGTCCGTCGCGTGCGGCGTTGCTCACCGGCCGCCTGCCGGCGCGCAACGGCGTGCCGTACGTCCTCTTTCCCGCCGAGCACATCGGCCTGCCCGACGCCGAGACCACGCTCGCGGAACTGCTGCGGACCCGCGGCTACGCCTCCGCGTGCATTGGCAAGTGGCACCTCGGCTGGGCGAAGCCCTTTCGCCCGCAGCGGCACGGCTTCGACGTGTTCTTCGGCACGCCCTACCCGAACAACTTCGGCGAATGGCGCGTCGGCCAGCCGTTCACGCAGGCCGCCGCCTTCGAGCCGTATCCACTC
>JAEUHA010000079.1 GCA_016793535.1 Opitutaceae bacterium
GTAGCCGAGATCGTCGATCACGATCAGCACGAGGTTCGGGCGGACGTCGGCGGCCCGGGCCAGCGTGCCCAGGGAGAGCGCGCAGAGGATCTGGATTAGTCGTTTCACCGAGGAGCAAGGAGAAGAGTCGGAGCTTCCAATGTGGCGCGAGCATCCTGCTCGCGGGCAGGACGGTCCCCCCAATCCTGTCCCGGCGCCCTGGTGGCCCCCGCCACATTCCCTGGGTTTGGGACCGTGTTCATCGCGCCACCTTGCCGTTCTCGATCTTCGCCAGGTCCGCGACCTTCACCTTCAGCACTTCCATCGTCTGCTTGGCGGTCGCGAAGGCGACGTAGAGGGAGTCGCCCTGCTCGATCACGTGCGGGTAGTCCACGTGCCGGCCACCGACCAGATAACCCATCTTCGTGAAGACCAGGCCGTCGTCGCTCACGGCGAGGGCCAGCGGGTCCCGACGCTTCGGGTGCGGATTCGACACCAGCACGTACCGGCCGTCGCGGAGGCGCACGCCGCTGAATTTCGATTTCGCATCGGGAAAATTCGTCCGCACCGGCCGCGTCCAGGTCCGGCCATGGTCCGTCGAGAACGCCCGGAACAGGAAGCCGGAATTCGCGTTGTCCCGGAAAAGCGACGCGATGTTGCCGTCGGGCAGCACCCACCAGTACGGCTCCTCCGCCTTCAACGCGGAATCCGCGTACCCTATCACCGGATACGACGTCCACTGGTCGAAGCCCTTGACGCCGCCGACGAGGTAATGAACGGCCTGGTTGCCGTCGCGCCGGGACATCATCCACTCGCCACTGGGAATCCGCTTGGGCGGGAAGTTGTTGATCGCGTCGTCGAACACCATCCCCGCATGGCGCCAGCGGGGCGGCTGGCGGGCCGCGAGCTCGAACGCCTGCAGCGACAGGCCCTCGCCATGGTAGCCCGGCGCCTTGTAGCGGCTCGCGAGGGCCAGCAGCTGGCCGTCGCGCACCCAGAAGCCGCGGGCGATCCAGCCGTAGCCGGCGTCCGGGCGGCCGGTGAGATTTTCGATCGGACTCCACGTCAGTCCATCCGGGCTCGTCGCGAACGACACGTGCTGGTCCGCCCGGTCGTGGCCCGGCACCCGGCCGGGACCGCGTGACTCTCCCGGGCCGTCGCTCCACATCGCCCAGAACCGGCCGTCGTGGTGCACGAGGTAGTTGTGCTGGTTCACGCGGTGCCCGCCCGCCGCCCTCACGTCGCTCACGACGGCATGCTGCGACGGAATCCTCGGCAGCGCGTCGAAGTCGATCGCATGGGAGTCCGCCGGCACCCAGTCGCCCGCCAGCATCAACGGCGAGCCGGGGTTCGTCCTGGCGTCGGGGCGGGCCGCACCCGTCGCAGCCATCAAGGCGGCGAGGCCGAGCGTGCTCACGAGATGCCGAATGAAGGAGTGCATGGGTCGAGGGGGATTGATCCGGAATTGGTCACAGCGCCCCGCGGTGCAGCTTCTCGACGTCGTCCAGTGACACGCGAATCACCTCGATCGCGGTCTTGTGACGCGAATAAGTGATCAGCAGGTGACCGTCGTGTTCGATCACATGCGGATACTGCACGCTGCCGGACGCGTGCCCGGCATCGAACGCGCCCCCCTCGGGTGCGACCGGTATCGGCAGGCGCGCCATGCGCGTGAAGGTGATGCCGTCCGCGGACGTCGACAGGCAGAGCGGATTGCGTCCCTTGGGGTTGGCGTTGTTGACCAGCGCGTAGAATCCCCGCGAGGTCCGGAGGCAGAAGAATTTCGACGTGGCGTCGGGGAAGTTCGTCTTCTCGGTCGCCGACCAGGTGAGGCCGTTGTCGGCGGAGACCGCGCGGTAGAACCGGCCCGAACGGGCGTTGTCGCGGAAGAGCCCGAGCAGACGGCCGTCCGGCAGCGTCCACCAGTCGGGCTCCTCCGGCCGGAATCCGTCCGCCAGCGCCTCCGTCACGATCGGCGAACGCTTCCAGGCGTTGGGCCGCTCGACCCCGCCCGTGAGCATGAAAACATTGCGCTGATAGTCGGGGGCCCGGCAGATCATCCCCCACTCGCCGTTGGGGAGCTTGGCCGGCGGAAAATTGTTGATCGCCCCGTCCGCGATCACGCCGAGCGGCTTCCACTCGCGCGCCGCCGGCAGCCACTCCCAGCCGTGCAGCTGCAGGCTCGCGCCGAAGAATCGGACGCGTCCGCCCTGGTAGGCCTCATCGTGGCTCGCGAGCGCGAGCAGTTTGCCGTCGCGCAGCCAGAGCCCGCGAGCGATGTAGCGAAATCCGTCGCGGGTCGGCGGCCCGGCCAGGATCCGCGGCTCGCTCCACGTCAGGCCGTCGGCACTCGTTGCATAGCGCAGGTGCTGCGTCGGATGATCCTCTACCTGGCGACCGTGACTCCACATCGCCCAGTACCGGCCCTCGAAGAACGCGAGGTACGAATGGAGCCGGAAGTTCCATTTGCTGGGGTCGTTCACGTCGGCGAGGTCGAAGATGGCAGCCTCCATGCCGCGGATATCATGCGGCCCTTTCGACACGAGGCCGTGCCCGCCGCGCAGGACGGGCAGCTTGTTATAGTCGATGCGGGCCGGATCCTCCCCGGTGTCCGCGAGCCGAAGCATCGGCGGCAGGGCCGGAGCGGCCAAACCAGAGACGGCAAGGAAGGTGAGGAAAAAGAGATGTTTCATATCGGTCTTAGAGAATTCGCGTCAGGACCCAGGAAATCGTGGCCGGTTTCCGTGTGCTCCGTGTGTTCCGAGGGCAGGTCGCGCTCATGGCACCCCCGGATCCCACGTGGTGGCGGCAATGAACCGTTCCGTGTGCACGCCGTCGTTGTAGTAGTATACCGTGACCACTCGGCCGTCCGCGCGCTGGAAGCTGCGTGGATAACCGAGGTCGTGCGTCACCCCATCGTCGCGCAACACGATCTCCGGTCCCCAAGTCGTGCCCTGGTCGGAGCTGAGCCGGGCGCGGATGCCCATCGGCGGCGAGCGAAAGCCGTACGTCAGGCACAGCCGGCCATCCCGCAGCCGGATGAGATGCGGCGGATTGCCCGAGGTGCCGCCGGTATTCGCGACCGGCCGGCCGTGCGGCTGCCACGTGGCGCCGCGGTCGCGGGAAAGCCAGGCGTCGATCCAGGCGCCCGTGTCCTCCTTCACCCGGACGAGGGTGAGGAACGTGCTGTGGTCGAGCGCGAGCGTGGACGGCATGATGACAAATCCCGTCGGCTCCGGGCCGATGAAGGAAACGAACTGCCAGGTGAGCCCGCCGTCCGTCGTTCGGGCGCACAACGGCCGCCCTTCCTTGCGATCGGTCTTCGCCGCCGTGAGGAAGATCGTCATCTCCCGCGGCCCGTGCACCACATAGTCGGTCCGGGCCAGGATCGCCGGTGTGCCGAGCTTGGGAAACTCATGCGGACCGCTCCAGGTCCGGCCTCGATCGTACGTGAAGAAGAGGAAGGCCGCGCCGTCGTCCTTGTTGTGAAACCGCACCATCAGCCCGAAACCCGGTCGCGAAAAATCCAGGGCCTCCCGGAGCGGCTGCGGGGTCACCGGAGCGTTCTCCACCGGGATCAGCCCGGGCGGGCTCTCGATCGTCCACGTGCGACCGCCGTCGCGGGTGCGGGCCTGATATTGTTCGCGCGGTTTGACCCGGTCCATCTGGTGGCGCTCGGCGTCCTGGGGCTTGTGCCAGGCGGCGGTGAAGCCGACCACGACTTCGTCATCCCAGGTCCAGAGTCCGTGGTTCGCCGGCCAGCCGCCGAAGCGTCCGGGCTCGCGATACACGACCTGGTGCACCGGCGAAGCCGCCTCGACCCGGGCAAGGAAGCGTGAAATTTCCGCCGCGACCGCCGCCGCATGGGGCGGATCGGTCACGTAGTGATCGGCCCCCGGTATCCACGCGAGTTGGACGCCCGGCCGTTCCGGCAGCAGCAGCTTTTCCCGGCCGGGACGCGCCGACAAACCCCGGTCGCCCCAGACGCTGAGCAACGGATACGCCAGGTCGCGCACGATCTCCTCACCCCGGGTCCAGGACGTCCACGCGCGCACGAGCTGCGCGTGCTCCTCCGCCGTCCAGCGCTGCGATCGGTAGCGTTCCTCCCGCTGGGCGCGCGCCTCGGCCTGCTGTGCCGCCGAGCGGGCCACGGCGGGAAACGCCTCCCGCTGCACGCGGCTGTGCACCCAGCCTTCGAGAGCGATGACCCCGCGCAAACCGGCCGGCCGGCGGCCCGCAATCTCGAGCGCGATCATGCCGCCGAGGCTGTGGCCGCCGACATACCAGGCGGTCGGACGCAGGTGAGTGACGACTTCGAGCACGTCGCCGGCGTAACGCTCGATGGTCGCCTGCGCGGCGGTGGGCGGCGGCCAGCTCCTCCCCTGCCCGCGCGACTCGATCACGACGAGCGGCAGGTCGGCCGGCAATCCGGCCAGGAAGGAACGCTCGAAGTATTGCGTCCGGTCGCCGTGCGTCTCGGGCACCAGCACGAGCGGCGCGCGCTGCCGGATGTCTCCACGAACATAATACGCCAGCAGCGCGCCGTCGACGAGGACGTGACTGCGGATGGCGAAGTCGGGATGGTCGAGCGTCGCCCTGGGCATCACGCGATGCTCGGCGGCGGGAAGGCAGGCGGTGACGACCGCCGCGACCATGAACCAAGCGAATTCGAGCCGGGGATGTGGGCGGGGTGGGCGCCACCCCCGGGGGTGCGGGCGCGGGTGCCGGCCGCGCGGGGTGGGG
>JAEUHA010000092.1 GCA_016793535.1 Opitutaceae bacterium
GGGTTGTCATCGGGCATGTTCGCGGCGACGTACCGCGCCAGCTTCGCGATCGTCCAGTCACCCGTCAGCGGCTCCGCCCGCTTGCCCTTCACGCCCTCGCCCCGTTCTCCATGGCAGTCCGCACACTGCTGCCGGTAAAGCCGCGCCCCGTCGGGCGCAGGCGCCGCAGCCCGGACCGGCGCGACACCGCAGGCGAAAACCCAGGCGAGGACCGCAGCGCCGCGGACCACACGGGGCTGCCTGGACAGGAAGTGGAGTTGGGCCGAAAGCGTCACCGGGGCGAGTCGAAGCAGTTTGAAAGCCCGTCCGGGAGACGGCGAGGATTTTGGTGTCGGGCGGCGGCGCGCCGGTGAGAACGCGCGGCCGCCGCGGTTTCACGCCGCGACCGGGCCTGGCGATCGATAGGTTCGGTCGCGACGCAACGCCGCTCCTAAAGGGCCGGGCCGGCGTCGGAAGGCCACAAAGACCTCAGGTCGGGATCAAGCCGCCCCTCCTCCTTGAAGCGCTTTTCCATGCGGCAGGCCTTTGCGAAACGGGCCCGCGCGCTCTTCAGGGCGCCGAGCAGCGCGTCGTAACAGGCCAGGTTGTAGTGCAGGACCGCGGACGTGCGGCCGTGATGCGCCTCGGCCTCGAGCAACACCGCCCGCGCCTCCTCGATCCGGTTCACCTCGCGCAGGGCGTAGGCCCAGCCGATCCAGGCGTGTTCATTTTCCGGATACCCCTCGGCCAGCCGCCGGGCGACCTCGATCACGGCGTCCCATTCCCGCGCCGCCATGTGGAAATCGACGCGCACCGACAGGACCTCCGGCTGCGTCTGGGCCGGCCGCGGGATCGCCGCGAGTTCCGCCCGTGCTTCCCGCAGCATGTCGAGCCCCAGGTAACCCCGGGCATAACGAACCCGGCGGCGCGTGGAAAGGTCGTCACTCATCGGCGTGCGTCACGGTGGACGAATTCACTCCGGGGCGCCACCCCGATTACGGCAATCCAACGGCCACCGGCGGGCGGACCCTCACTCGCCCGTTGACGGCGGGCCGGCGTGACCTTTGGCTGCGCGTCACGTGTCGGGGTGACGTTCCGCCGCCCGCCTGTTGTCCTTCCCCGGACGATTCCCAGGCCGGCGGACGGGAACGAACGCCGGCACGCCAGCCCCCAACCCGCCCTCCCACTGAAAATCGAGCTCCCCATCGGCGAATCGCTGGCGCTTCCGGTCCTTCCGGTCGTGGCCAGTCGGGTCATGATGCTGACGAACAACCCGGACGCGGACGTCGCCGATCTTTCCGATCTCATCCACCAGGACCAGGCGCTCGCCGGCAACGTCCTGCGCATCGCCAACTCCGCCGCGTACCGCGTGGGCGAGCCGATCGTTTCGCTGCGGCAGGCGGTGATGCAGCTCGGCCTCGGCGTCCTCGGCGAAATCGCCGTCGCGGCCTGCCTCAACCACGAGGGGCTGCGCGCCCCCGGCTACGAACCGCTGCGCAAACGGATGCTCCTGCACGCGTTCATCACAGGCGGATTCGCGAAGGAGCTCGCCCGCCGCAAGCGCCGCAACGTCGAGTCGATGTTTCTCTGCGGCCTGCTGCACTCCGTCGGCAAGACCGTCACGCTCCGGCTCATCGCCAACGCGCAGTCCGGTGCGGCGACGAAGCTGACCGAGGGCGAAGTCGCGCCGCTGATTGCGGCCCATCAGGCGGACATTGCGGCGCGGGTGACGGTCGCGTGGAAGCTTCCGCAGCAGGTGCACGTGGTCGCCGTGCATCATGCGAGCCCGGAGACCGCACCCGAGTTCGTCGATGAGACGAAACTCGTCGCCCTCGCGGCCCACATCGCCGGCTGGGTCACGCTGAACGATCCGCCCGACGAGGCGGCAGTGCGCGCGCTGCCGGCGTGGGCGGAACTCAATTTTTATCCCGACGACGTGGACGCCGTGCTCGAGCGGCGCGCGGTGCTCGAGGAATCGGCCGCCATCTTCATGTCATGAGCACCCCGGAGGCCTTCGACTTCATCGTGATCGGCAGCGGGCCCGGCGGCCAGAAGGCCGCGATTCAGGCGGCGAAGGCGGGCCGGCGCGTCGCCGTGATCGAGCGGGAACGCCGCGTCGGCGGCGCGTGCGTTTACACCGGCACGATCCCAAGCAAGACGCTGCGCGAAGCCGCCCTCACGCTGCTGACCGTGAAACGGAACGCGCAGTTCCTCGAGTGCCGCCTCAAGGAGAACATGGAGGTCGGGGCCCTGATGACCCGCCTCGATGAAGTGCTCGCGGCGCACGCGAAATTTCTCGGCGAGTCGCTCACCGAAAACGGCATCGTGCAGATTCCCGGGCGGGCCCGGCTGGTCGATCCCCACACGGTCGAGGTCGAGTCCGTCCGCGGGGAACGGCAGCGGTTCCGCGGCGACGTGATCGTCCTGGCCACCGGTTCGCGCCCGCGCAATCCGCCCGAGGTGCCGGTCGACCACGAGTCGATTCTCGATAGCGATTCCATCCTGAGCATGCTGTACCTGCCGCGCTCGCTCACGGTGCTGGGCGGCGGGGTGATCGCGACCGAGTACGCCTCCATCTTTTCCCTCCTCGGAGTCACCGTGACGATGATCGACCGCGGTCCGCGTCCGCTGGGTTTCATCGACCCCGAGCTGGTTGACCGTTTCCTCGAGCACTTCACGAGCCACGGCGGCCGCTGGATCGGCGGACGCCAGACCACGAAAGTCGAAATCGGCCGCCTCGGCGAAGTCACGACCACGCTGGACAACGGCGAGCGCATCGTGAGCGACAAGATGCTCTGCGCGCTCGGCCGTTCGGCCAATGTCGAGACGCTCGGTCTCGCCGAGGCCGGCATCAAGCAGGGCAAGTACGGTGTGATCGCCGTCGACGAATTCTACCGCACCAACGTCCCGCACATCTACGCCGTCGGCGATGTGATCGGTCCGCCCGCGCTCGGTTCCACCTCGATGGAGCAGGGTCGCCGCGCGGTGTGTCACGCCATCGGTCTCAACCCGGGGGCTGCGTTCGACCTCGTGCCGATCGGCATCTACTCCGTTCCCGAACTCGCGAGCGTCGGCCTGACGGAAGCGCAGGTGAAGGAAAAGCACGGCGGCGTGCTGGTCGGCCGCGCGGATTTCAAGCACGTGGCCCGCGCCCACATCGCCGGACACCAGAGCGGAATGCTCAAGCTCATCACCGGCCCCGACGGCGGAAAACTCCTCGGCGTGCACATCGTCGGTGAAGGCGCCACCGACCTGGTGCACGTCGGCGAGATGGCCCTGCTGAGCGGCAGCGACGCCTCGATCTTTCACGAGAACATCCTGAACTTCCCCACCCTCGGCGAGGCATACCGGATCGCCGCGCTCAATCTGCGCAACCAGGTCCTCGCCACCGGCAAATAGGCGACACCGTGACGCTGGCGTCCGGTCGACGGATCCCTGTCCTTCATGAAGCTTTCCCCGCTGCTCCGCGGCGTCCTGCTCGTCGCCTCCCTGACGCTCACGGCCGCCGAGGATTTTCCGGCGCCATTCGACACTGAGAAGACCCCGGGTGGCCCCCTGCCCGCCGCCGTGGTGGCGGCGCAGGCCACGCTGCCCCCCGGCTTCCGCCTCAGCGTCTTCGCCCACGAACCCGACGTGCGGCAGCCGATCGCAATGGCCACCGACGCGCGCGGACGATTGTGGGTCGCGGAGAACTACACCTACGCCGAGAATCCCGCCAAGGTTGAACCGAGCCTGCGCGACCGCATCGTGATTTTCGAGGACACCGACAACGACGGCGTGCATGATCGGCGCACCGTCTTCTGGTCCGGCGCCCAGAACCTCATGAGCCTCGAACCCGGCCACGGGGGCGTCTGGGCCCTGAGCCTGCCGCACCTGGTGTTCATTCCCGACCGCGACGGCGACGATGTGCCGGACGGGCCGCCGCAGGTCGCGCTCGACGGGTTCGCCGACTTCAAGGCCGGGCGGCACACGGTGGCGAACGGGCTGCGCTGGGGTCCCGACGGCTGGCTCTACGGCCGCCAGGGAATTCTCGCCAAGTCACTGGTCGGCGCGCCCGGTGCGGCCACGGCGGAGCGCACGCCCGTGAACGTCGGCATCTGGCGCTATCATCCCACCCGCCGCCATTTTGAAACCGTGGCCGTAGGCACGACGAATCCGTGGGGCATGGATTGGGACGCCCATGGCGAGGCCTTCTTCACGAACACCGTCATCGGCCATCTGTGGCACGTGATCCCCGGCGCCCACTATCGGCGCATGTCCGGCGCGGACCTCGAGCCGCGGATCTACGATGTAATCGAACAGCACGCCGCCCACGTCCACTGGGCCACCGGCGAAGTGTGGACCGATGTGCGCAAAGGCGTGACCAACGCGACCCTCGCCGCCGGCGGTGGCCATGCCCACACCGGGGCGCTCATCTACCAGGGCGGACAATGGCCCGCGGAATGGAACGGGAAACTGCTCACGATAAACCTGCACGGCCGTCGCCTGAACGTGGAACGGCTTGAACGCACGGGCAGCGGATTCACCGGCCGGCGCGAACCGGATGCGTTTCTCTTCCACGATCCGTGGTTTCGCGGCCTCGACGTGATTCCCGCGCCGGATGGCGGCGTGTTCCTCAGCGACTGGAGCGACGCCGGGGAGTGTCACGAAAACGACGGCGTGCACCGGTCGAGCGGTCGCATCTACAAGATCAGCTACGGCACCACGCCCGCGGCGCGCCCGCCCGATCTCGCGTCGCTCGACGGCCGCGCCCTCGTGCAGCTTCAGCTCAGTCCCAACGACTGGCTCGCCCGCCACGCCCGGCGGGTGCTGGCGGGGCGGGCGGGCGCGGGCCGCGACCAGGGGGACGTGGTGTCCGCGCTGCGCCAACTCCTGGCCCCGACCCACCCCGCCGTGCACCGGCTGCGCGCATTGTGGGCGTTGCACCTCCTCGGGGTGGCGGACGTTTCGTTGCTCACCGACCTCCTGGGCGATGCGAACGAACACCTGCGAGCCTGGGCCATCCGGCTGCTGACCGACCACCTGCCCCTCCACGCCAACGTCTTCACGCCCGTGGCCGCCACGTCGGCCGTGACACCCGCGCTGCTCGATACGTTCGCGCGCCTGGCCCGGGAAGACCGTTCCGCTTTGGTGCGACTGACCCTGGCGTCGACGCTGCAACGGCTGCCGCTCCCCCAACGTCTGCCGGTGCTCGGCCCGCTGCTCGGTCGCGCGGAAGACGCGGGCGATCACAACCTGCCGCTGCTGTTGTGGTGCGCCCTTCTGCCGCTGGCCGAGGTTCGCGACGACGGATTCGTCCGACTGATCGCCGCCGCGCGGATTCCGATCGTGCAGCGGTACGGCGCCCGCCGGCTAGCTGAGGAAATCACCACGGCGCCGCAACCCCTGAACACCCTGCTCGTGACGATCGCGACCCACGGTGCGCCGGCAAATCACCGCGCGCTCCTGGAAGGCCTGGCGGATGGGCTCAGCGGCCAGCGCAAGGCTCCGAAGCCAGCGGACTGGGAGCGGGTGCAAACGCTCCTGGCGGCCGGGGCCGACGGTCCCCTGCTCGACCGCCTCCGCGATCTCAGCGCGTTGTTCGGCGACGGGCGGGCGTTGGAACAGATCCGCGCCGCCGCGCTCAACCCCGCCAACAGCCTCGCGCAGCGCCGGGCGGCCCTGCAGTCCTTGATCGAGGCGCAAGGTCCCGGCCTGCGCGAGACGTGCGAACAGCTGCTGCGCGTGCGCGAGCTGTCCGTGACGGCCGCGGGCGGGTTGGCGCGCTTCGACGATCCCGCGCTGGCCGACCTGATCCTGCGGGAGTGGCCGTCGCTCGACGGACCGGAACGCAATCCCATCCTGAACCTGCTGATCTCGCGGCGCGCCTGGGCGGCGAAGGTGATCGAGGCGGTCGCCGCGGGTCGGATCGAGGCGTCGCGCTTCGGCGCGTACCAGATCCGCCAGATTCGCAACTTCAAGGACCCCGCACTCGACCGTCAGCTCGACGCGCTGCGCGGCGCTCCCGCGCGCGGGACGGCCCGCGACCCGGCCCCGGACCTCACGGCGTGGAAGGCACGGTTCTCCCCCGCGACGCTCGCGCAGGCGGATCGGGCCAGCGGGCGCAGGGTCTTCGAGTCCGCGTGTGCCGGTTGCCACCAGCTCAACGGCACCGGTGGCACACTCGGGCCCAACCTCAGCGGTGCGGCGCGCGACAATATCGACTACCTGCTCGAAAACATTCTCACGCCCAACGCCACCGTGGCGGACGAGTACCGGCTCGTGACCCTGACCTTGAAGGACGGCCGCACCCTCGCCGGATTCGTGCGGGGTCGCACCTCGCAGACGGTGCGCGTGCAGACGCTGACCGACCTCGTCACCGTCGCCACGGACGAGGTGGTGAAGGAGGAGCAGTCTTCCGGGTCGCTCATGCCCGCGGGCCTGCTCGAGGCGCTGGATGCGCCGCAGGCCCGCGACCTGATCGCTTACCTGATGACCAAGTGAGATCCACGGCCGCATGAAAAAGACCCTGTTCCTCCTCACCCTGCTCGCCGCCCCCGTGGTTCTCGCCGCGGCGGCGGAGCGGCCGAACATCATCGTGATCCTGGCCGACGACCTCGGCTACGGCGACCTGCAGTGCTACCAGCCGGAGTCGAAGATCCCGACGCCGCACCTCGATCGTCTCGCGGCCGGCGGTGTGCGGTTCACCGACGCGCACACGCCCTCGGCGGTCTGCACGCCCACGCGGTACGGTTTGCTCACCGGACGCTACAGCTGGCGCACGCCACTCAAGCGCGGCGTGCTGGACGGGTTTGATCCGCCCTTGATCGAGCCCGGCCGGATCACCCTGCCGCTGCTTCTCAAGCAAGAGGGATACGTCACCGCGTGCATTGGCAAATGGCATCTCGGCATGACGTGGACGCGAAAGGACGGCACACCCATGATCAGCCGGCTCGAGGCGAAGGTGGGAATTCACCGCGGCGGCGAGGAGATCGATTACACGCGGGAAACCCGGGGCGGCCCGCTGGACCAGGGCTTCGATACCTGGTTCGGCATCAGTGCGTCGCTCGACATGTCACCGTACGCCTACGTCGAAGGACGTCGGGTCACCGAACTGCCCACCGCCGTCCAACCGGGAATCAAGGAAGACGCGTTGAGCACGTCGGCCGGCGTGCGGGCGCCGGGCTTTCGGTTGGAGGACGTGCTGCCGGAGTTCACGCGCCGGGCCGTCGCGTTCGTGGACTCGCGCGCCGGAAAAAAGGAACCGTTCTTTCTCTATCTTCCCCTGCCCTCACCGCACCTCCCCGTGGTGCCCACCGCCGCGTGGCGCGACCGAACCGGGGCCGGCATCTATTCCGACTTCACCGCGCAGACCGACGCCACGGTGGGCGCCGTACTCGCCGCGCTCGACCGCGCGCAGCTCGCGGAAAACACGCTGGTGCTTTTCACGAGCGACAACGGCGGCTTGTGGCACCGGTGGGAACCCCGGGAACGCGATGATCTCGCCGGCTACAAGCCCACTCCGCGCGCCACGTACAATCTCGAGCGCGGCCACCGGAGCAACGGCGGCCTGCGCGGCACGAAGGCCGACATCTGGGAGGGCGGCCATCGCGTGCCCCTGATCGTGCGCTGGCCGGCGCGGGTGAAACCCGCCGTGAGCCACGCGCTGGTGGAACTCAACGACGTGTTTGCCACCGTCGCGGAAATCACCGGACGCAAACTCGCCGACGACATGGCCGAGGACAGCTTCAGTTTTCTCCCGGTCCTCACGGGCCAGCGCAATCCAGGCGCACCACGGACCTTCGCCGTACACCACGCCATCAGCGGCTTGTTCGCCCTGCGGGAAGGACCGTGGAAATACATTCCCGCCCGCGGCTCGGGCGGCTTCAGCTTCCCGAAGACAGTCCAAGCCAAGCCCGGTGAGCCCACGAGCCAGCTCTATCGCCTCGATACCGACCTGGCGGAAACCCGGAACCTGGCCGCCGCGGAGCCCGCCGTCGCCCAGCGTCTCGCCGCCCGCCTGGAACAGATCAAGCGTTCGCAACGCACCCGTCCGTGACCGCCGCTCCGGAAATCCACTTCTGGAATTGCCGTCCGGCTTGGGCTCGTTGACATGGCGCTTTTCCGATCCGCCAAGCCCCCTGTTTCAAACCCAGAGACCCCTGTTCCCATGAAGCCCGAAGTCACCCGTCGCACCTTCCTGAAGACCACCACCGCAGCCAGCGCGCTCGCGTTTCCCGCCGTCCTGCGCTCGCAGGCACCCGGGACGCCGAGCCCGAACAACCGGCTGAATGTCGCCATCATCGGCGTGGGCGGCCGCGGCGGTGCAGCCGTGACCGACATGCGCAACGAGAACATCGTGGCGCTCTGTGACGTCGACGAAGAGCGCGCGGACGGCTCGCTGAAGAATTTCGCGGGCCGCTTCCCGGCCGAAGCCGAGAAGTACGGCGCGGCCAAACGCTTCACGGATTACCGCAAGATGTTCGACCAGCTGGGCAACCAGATCGACGCGGTGACGATTTCCGTGCCGGACCACGGCCACTTCCCGATCGCGATGACGGCGATGAAGCTCGGCAAGCACGTCTACGTCGAAAAGCCGCTCTCCCACACGGTATGGGAAGCCCGCGAGCTGACTCGCGTCGCGCGGGAGAAGAAGGTGATCACGCAGATGGGCAACCAGGGTCACACCCACGACGGCACGCGCGTACTGAAGGAATGGGTACAGGCCGGCGTGCTCGGCGAGGTGCGCGAGATCGTGAGCTGGACCAACCGCCCGTTCTTCCCCCTCTGGCGCGAGCCGGTCGGCGCCTACAAGAAGCCGGATCACTCGAAATTCGTGCCGGTGGTGCCGAAGACCCTCAATTGGGACGCCTGGCTCGGGGCCTCGGCGGCGCGGCCCTATGATCCGGCCTACCTGCCCGGGCTGAAATGGCGCGGCTGGTGGGATTTCGGCACGGGCGCGTTTGGCGACGTCGCTTGCCACATCATGGACGGCGCCTACTGGGCGCTCGATCTCGGCGCCCCGACCGCGGTCGAGGCGATGTCTGCCGGTGCGACCGACGTCGCGACGCCGCACGCCTCGATCGTCACGAACTACTTCCCCGCGCGCGGCAAGCTCCCGGCCGTGAAGTACACCTGGGCCGACGGCGGCCTGATGCCCCCGCTCCCAAAGGAGCTCGAGATCGGCCGCGATCTGCAGAGCGAAGCGGGCACGCTGCTCTTCGGCAGCAAGGCCGTTGCGCTGTGCTCATTCTACTACGACACCGTCCGCATCATCCCGGAAGCAAAGATGCAGGAGCTAGCGTCCAGCCTGCCCGCCAAGACGATCCCGCGCGTCCAGGGCGGACCGTTCGTCGAGTGGCTCCGCGCCTGCAAGGGCGGACCCAAGGCCGGTTCCAATTTCGAGTACTCGGGTCCGTTCACCGAGGCCGTGCTGCTCGCCAACGTCGCGATCCGTTCCCGCCGCCGGATCGAATGGGACGCCGCCGCGATGAAGGTCACGAACCTCCCGGAGGCGAATCAGTTCATCACGAAGGAATATCGCACCGGCTGGATGTGAGGCCCGACGCGCCCGCGCGCTCACGCGCGGGCCGGACCGCGCGAGATGAAGCGGGAGGAGCGGCTTGGTGCCGCAACCGAACGTTCGACCGGGCACTCGGTCGCGGCGGGAAGCCGCGCCTACGGGTGGGTCCTGACGCGCGTCCCTACAGCCAGAGGAAGCACGCGGACATCACGAGCGTCGGGAACAGCGCGCCGAGCAACAGGCCCAGCGGCGAAACGCCGTCGGGAAAATAGCGTTGCAGGATCGACTGGCCGGCCGGGTTCGGCGCGTTGGCGATCACCGTCAGCCCGCCCCCGGTGACGGCGCCGGCGACCACGGCATACTTCAGCGCATCCGTGAAATCCGGCACGAGTGTGGCGAGGTAAGTGATGGCGGCATTGTCGTTGAGCGCCGTGAGCAGCGTGGCGCCGATGAAGAGCGGAACCTCGTCGAGGCGCGTCAGGACCGGTTCGATCCACCAGCCCTGCAGTCCGCCATGCACCACGAGCCCGCCCAGGAAGAAACCGACCAGCAGCGGTGTCTTCAGTTCGAGCCGGCCCTGGTGGTGCGCGGTGGCCTGCGTGAAGGCCAGGAAGAAGAGGAATCCGCCGATGAAGAGCGGCGGATAGTGCGCGACGAGGACGGTGAAGGCGACGAAGGCGAGCTGGACCACGGCAATCCACGCCGGCACCGGCGTCTCCGGCCTGGGTTGCGTCTCCCGCCCCTCCCGCTGGCGGACTTCCTGCAGTGCGGCCAGTTCGCGGCGAAACACCGCATAGTAGATCGTCGTCGAAACGATGATACCGAGCACGGCCTTCCAGCCGAAATGGACGAGCATGAACGGGGTGTCCCACTGCCAGGGTGCGGCGACCATCAGCACCGGCGGCGCGGCGAAGTGCGTGAGTGTGCCGCCCACGGACACGTTGACGAACAGCAGCCCGATGGTCGCGTAGGCGAACCGGGCGGACGGCTTGAGCGCATAGAACTGCCGCGCCAGCAGCAGCGCGCCGATGGTCATTGCCGCCGGTTCGGTGATGAAGGAGCCCAGGACCGGCGCGACGATGAGGATCGTGAGCCACCACGCGCCCACCGTACCCCGGCCCGCGGAGGCAATGAAACGGAGGCCCGCTTCGGCCACGCGCAGCACCGGCCGCGTGCCTGCGATCGCCATGATGACGACGACGAACATCGGTTCGGTGAAGTTCACCTTCCGGCCGATGTAGTCGACCACCGCGCCCCAGCCGAAATGGTAACCGATCGCGGCCGCGAGGACCAGTACCCAGATGCCGAATACGGCTTCCACTTCGCCGAAAAAGTGCAGGATCTGCCCCTTGAAGCTGACCTCGTCCGGGCGGCCATCCTCGTCGGCATCCGTGGCCGGGCGGCGCGCCACCTTCGCCGCGTGCTCGGCCTCGGCGACGTGGGCCCAATGGCGGAAGCGCGCGGTCAGGAAGGTGTGGCAGATCGCGAGGAGGAAGATCAGCGAGGCCACGAGATTGAAGGGCTCGGCCTCCACCCGCTGGCGGAGCACCTCCCAGAGCGAGGCACCCGGTGCGGCAGGGTAGCTCGACAGCGCGCGCGGAAGCGGTGATTCGCCCGCCGCCGCCGCGCAGAGCAGAAGCGGCCAGACGGCGCAGAAGGAAAGGAAGCGGAACATGGCAGGAAGGATGGGAGGATGCCGAACGGAATCACCGGAACGAATCGCCGGTGGGTGTGCGAAGCAGCGGCCCGGCTGCCTCAGATTCCTCCGGCGCACCCTGCGCCAGACCCGCGTGGAAGGACGCAGCAACTGTGCCCGGAAGCAAGGGGAAGGTGGCGGAAAATGCGCGCTTTCGCTCGTGGCGCGCCGGCAGCAGACTGCCCCGCGCCCCGAGCCCGTTCGCCTTTCGGCCAACGCCGTTCGGCGAATTCACCGCCCCGGAGCCCGCTGATACCGTGTCGGCCGATTCTCCTCACACAATCCGAACCCATCATGTGCACGCTCTGTCACTCCCTCGATACCACCAAGGTCGACGCCTTTGGCAGCCGCCTGCTGAGCACTCTCAATGAAGCGAGCCTGGCGATCATGATCTCGCTCGGTCACCGCACCGGTCTGTTCGACACCATGGCGACGCTGCCTCCGGCCGACGCCGCGACGATCGCCGGCGTGGCGGGACTCCACGAGCGTTACGTGCGGGAATGGCTCGGCGCGATGCTCACCGGAGGCATCGTCACGCACGATCCCGCCACCGGCACCTGGCGGCTGCCGCCGGAGCACGCCGCCCTGCTCACGCGTGCGGCGGCCCCGAACAACTTCGCGGCCTTCATGCAGTACATCGGCCAGTTCGGCGAAGTGGAGGACCGCATCCTGCACTGCTTCCGCCACGGTGGCGGCGTTCCGTACACGGAGTTCCGCCGGTTCCATGAGATCATGGCCGAGGACAGCGGCCAGACCGTGGTGCCCGCGCTCTTCGATCACATCATCCCCCTCGTGCCCGGACTGCACGAGCGGCTCTCGGCCGGTATCGACGTCCTGGACCTCGGCTGCGGCCGCGGTCTCGCCCTGC
>JAEUHA010000132.1 GCA_016793535.1 Opitutaceae bacterium
CAGCCACAACTTGCACGCATGGCAACAGGGACGGCGCGGGTTCGGCCTTCTGCTCGCCGACCCCGACTCATCGCTGACGGGGGTGGGAACGCCATCCGGCCGTTCGTTTCACCCTCCGAAGGGCGGGGCCGCAGGCCGTCAAAAGCCGCGTCCTCTCCGCCGGGCTCAGGCCGTTGGACGTTCAAGGAGGAGAGTGGAAAGACGTGCCGCCGCGGGCGAGGGCTGGAATCGCGGCCGGCCGGCAGCCCGTTACGCACGGCGCGGTCGCCCTCCGTCGGCCCACCGGTTGTTTGTCCCGTCGGGTTCGGCTCTTTCCGCTTTCCACCTTCAACGTTCAACTGCCTGCCGCCGGCTCAGAGATCGTGGATCACCGCCGGCGGAAACGCCGCCCGCAGGGCGTTCAACACGGCCAGAACGTCGATGGCCTCCTGCGCGATCGCGCCACTGACCGGACTCAGGTGGCCGGTCGCGGCGAGGGCCATGCCGATCACGCTCAGCGCCATCCCACCCACCGCGCTCTGGAGCGCAATGCGCCGCATCCGCCGGCTGATGTGCATGAACTCGTCCACCTTTCGCAGGGAGTTGTCCATGATCACGACGCCCGCGGCTTCCGCCGTCACGTCGCTGTTCTGACCGATCGCCATGCCCACCGTGGCCGCCATCATGGCCGGGGCGTCATTGATGCCATCGCCCACGTACAGCGTCTTTCCCGCCGCCGTCTCCCGGCGCACGATGGCGAGCTTCTCCTCCGGGCTCTTCTGGGCGTGGATCTCCGCGATGCCCACCTGCTCGGCCAGATACTGCACCTCCGACTCGCGATCGCCGGAAACGATCATCACGCGGTCGAAGTGGTGCTTCGGCCCCAGGTGGGTGATGAACGACCGGCTGTCCGCGCGGGGCGCATCGCGGAAACGCAGCACCGCCGCATAGCGCCCGTCGATCGCCACCCCGCATTCGAGTCCGCCGGCGACCGGCGGAAGCTGATCGATGCCCCCGACGTTCTCCTCGAGCAGCTTTTTCCGGCTGGTGACCTGTACCCGCCGGCCGGATACGGTTCCGCGCAAACCCCGGCCGGGCTGCTCGCTCACCTCGGTGGCTTCCGGGAGCACGAGCGCGGCGGCCTCCGCCGCGGCCAGGATGGCCCGGGCCAGCGGATGCTTGGAGTAGCGCTCCAAACTCGCGACCAGCGTCAGCACGTCTCCCTGCGCAAAGCCCGGGGCGATGAGCTGCTCGGTCACGGTGGGCGCGCCGTAGGTCAGGGTCCCGGTCTTGTCGAAAATGGCGGTCCGGCACTCGGCGATCTGTTCGAGCACGACCGGGCTCTTGACGATGATCGCCCGGCGGGCGCAGAGGGAGATCGAGCCGATGATCGCGATCGGAATGGCGATGAGCAGCGGGCAGGGCGTGGCGATGACCAGCACGGCAAGGAACCGGACCGACTCTCCGCTGATCACCCAGGCGAGGATGGCGACCGCCAGGGCCACCGGAGTATAGACCGCACCCAGGCGATCGCCGAGCCGCCGCAACTGCGGCCGTTTGGCCTCGGATTCGCGCATGACAGCCATGATTTTCGCGTAGCGCGAATCGGACGCGCGCCGGGTGGTGCGGACGGTGAGCGCCGAGTCGCCGTTGATGGCGCCGGAAATCACGGTGGACCCGGTGGTCTTGGTGATCTGGAACGGCTCGCCCGTCAGATAGGATTCATCCATCACCCCGCGGCCCTCCACCACCACGCCATCGGCCGGGCAGATCTCGTGCGGAAACAGGACGAGGACGTCCCCCACCGCGATCTCCGCCAGCGCGATCTCGCGCAGGTCCGCTCCGTCCTTGCGGTGCGCAACGGCGGGCATCCGTTTGGCCAGCGCGGCCAGCACCGACGACGCGCTCCGCAGGGCGTAGCTTTCCAGCGCCTCCCCGCCGGCAAGCATCAGCACGATGATCGTTCCGGCCAGGTATTCACCCAGCAGGACGGAGGTGACGATCGAGATGCCGCCGAGCAAGTCGGAGCCGAACTCCCGCCTCAGCAGTTTGCGGAGAAGGTCATAGAGCAGCGGCAGGCCGCCGAGGGCGAGCGTCGCCAGCAAGGGAAGCCGGGCAACCTGCGGCGTCGAATGAAAGCCAAAGCGCAGCCCCAGGTGCCAGAGGATGCCGACGATCGAAAGCGCCGCGACGATCGTGCTCTTGCGGTGCCAGAGCGCGGCCGGCGCATACCAGGAGCGCGCCACGGGCGGCGAAGAAACCGCTGGCAACGGCGCCACCGTGGCCGGAGGGCGGACCGAAGCGGGAGCCCGGTCGGCCTTCATGACTCCGCCGTGAACGGTGTCTTCATGCGTGCGCCTACGTTAAGCGGTCCACAGGCGCCTGACCATGAGGTGTATCCCTACTCCGTCACCTTCCCGAAAGATCCCCGCGCAGGGCTGGGACGACGCGCCCGGCCGGAGTCCGGCTCAGAACCGCAGGTTGAACTGCGCGGCGTAGTTCATCCGGAGACGTTCACGCTGGGTTGCCTCCCGCTGGCCGCTCACCTGGAGCTTCATGACGGTGCGCGACGTGAACCGATAGCCGGCGGAGAGATCGGTGCGCCAGAGGCTGTTGCCCCAGCGGATCCGATTGCCGGCCCCGTCGTCGATCGAGGAAAATCCCTGCCGGTTCCAGCGCAGCGCGCCAAAGACCTGCGGAGTGAACTTGTACTTCGCTTCGACATACCCGGCGACGGTCCGCACCGTGCCGACCCGCGGGACCTCGAACCACACCTGGAAGAGCTCCGCCCACACCTGGAGATGGCGCCAGGCGAACCCGATGTCCTGACCGAGCAGCCGCTGGCGAAAATCGTGCCGGCCGGTGCCGGGCGGGAGGTGTTGTGCCCCCGGTGCAAAGTAGACGCTGTCACTGGCCGAGACCCCGAGCTTCCAGCGGAGGTCGGGACGAAAGCCGAGGCGGGCGGCATAAGCCGGACGCCCGAAACCGAGCTCCGCGATCGACCACAGCTCGGGCCGGGAGGACGGACCGCTGTTCTTCACCTCCACCGCCAGTTCGAACGGTCCGCGCCGACCGGCGATGGCGGCGCCCGTGGCGTAGCTGGGCCCCCAGATGACGGGGTTGTATTCGTACTTTTCACCGGGCGAGAACGTGGCGAACTCGCGCCCCGACAGCGGCGCCTCCGTGTCGTAGATCGACGTCTGGTGTTCGTAGGGCAGCGGCGCGTTGATGAAGGGATTCTCCCAGGAATCGTGGCGCGCCACCCAGTTGCCGATCACCGTGGCGAACTGACCGACCTGCACGTTGAAGGGCGTGTTGGCCCACGGAATGTACGTGACCGCGTATTCATCGAGGCGGACCCGCAGCCGGTCGTTGCTCGGGTCGAAGCCGCGATCGACGCGGGCCTGGACGAAGCCGAACAGCCGGGGCCCCACCTGCGCGTTGAGAAAGACGGCGAGCCGCGGGTTGAAAAGCCGGTCACTCTGCGTGAACAGGAGTCCCGGCGGCGGTTGCGCGATCGAATAACCCTCGAGCGACAGCAGTCCGCTCAGCCGCGCCCGCAGGGTGTCGTCCCAGGCCGAAAACGAGAGGCGTTCCTCCAACCGGTCGAGCCATTCGTCGTTCGCGCCCGCCGTGGAGCCGGTGAATGCCGTCAGAACTGAAATCACCGCCCTCGCCCACCTCATGTTGAACTACGCATGAAGCCTTGGGTGGGAGTTGCTAGCCGAAAAATCACCTCGAATTCGGTCCAGTCATCGGCCGAACTCAGCAAGCGCACGTCCCCGCCGTGCAGGCGCGCCAGCTCGCGGGCGAGATTGAGGCCCAGGCCGTGTCCGGGCACGTCCTCGGTGGCCGCGCCACGGTGGAAGCGATTGAAGATATGGGGTTGGGAGGAAATGGGGATGGTGCGGCCCGTGTTGCCGATGCTGAGCCGGACGAGCGTGTCCGACACGCGGGCCGCGATATGGATCCGTCCACCCGGCCGGTTGTACTTCCGGGCATTCTCGAAGAGGTTCTGCAGGATCATCGACACGTACGGCCGCTCGCCGGCGATCGTGACCTGGGTGGGCAGGTCCGTGGTGATCGTGATATCCAGCGCATTCGGCAGGACGCTGAGATCATCCAGCCAGGACGCGATGAGATGGGTCAGGTCCACCGCGGTAAACTCGATCTTCAAGCGACCTTCATCCACGCGCGAGAGCAGGAGCAGATCCTCGATCATCCCGGTGATCCGATAGGTCTGGTTCATCAGGGTGGAGAGCTCCTCGCGCACGACGTCGGAAATGTCGGTTCGCGCCATGAGTTCATCCAGGCCGGCGCGCAGGACGGCGATCGGAGTCTTGAGCTGATGGGACGCGTCGGCGGAAAAGCGGGCGGCGCGCTGCAGCTCGGCCTGGGTCAACTCCAGGGCGGCTTCGGCGCGATCGCGGCGGACGATGTTCTGCGCGGAATCGGCGGCGAGCTTCTCGATCGGACGCGAGAACCGTGCGGCGACGACCTGGCTGGTCGCCAGCCCCGCCAGGAGCAGCAACGAACCCAGGCCGAGAATCTGCCAGCGCAGGCGGCGCTGGCGCTCGTGGGTGGCGGCGAGGGGATACAACGAGACTTCGTGGGCGATGGGGTACGCGGACCCGGGATTGATCGGCTCGAACAACAGGAGGTAGGCGGCGGCACCGAGGGTGATGGGAGTCGCCTTGCCCGTGCCGGAGTCGACGCGCAGCAGCCGCCGGAGTTCCTGGCCCAAGGCCTGGTGCGCCTCGGGCTCGAGCCCGGGAAGCTGCAGCCGGTTCTCAGCCCAGATGCCGCGCCGCACCGCCGACTCCCCGCCGATGGCGCGTTCGACCGTGGAGGCAAAGCCGACCGTCAGGGCGGCGATGGGCTTCTTCGTCGCGGTGGAGAAGATCGGCGTGGTGATGATCTGATCGAAGGTGCCGGCCGCCGCATCGTGGCCGGTGCGCAGGAGGTAGCCGAGCTGCGGGGAGGCCGGGACGCGTGGCAGGGCCAGTTGCGCCGTTTCCGCGGCCGTGAGCGCCCCGAAGGCGGGTGAGTTCGCCACGGGAATGACCGCGCCATGCACATCGAGAAACCGCCAGAACGTGGCGGGGAGCGCGTTGGCCTTGCGCGGACCGACTTCCGGGGGCGCCATCAAGTCGCTCAGTTCGTCCCGGGCGTTCGGGTAGAGCAGGTCCAGCGCGTCGTCCTCGAGCGCCGCGTGGATCCGGACTTTTTGCACCAGCGTCAGGCACCGCTGCTGGAGGGCTTGTATCCGCGTATCACGTACCGCCCGCAGGCCATCGAGGGCCGCGTGAAAATCACGCTCGACCTCCTGCTCGGCTTCGTCCTCGGCGTGGCGCTGGGCGAAGTAAAGTCCCGCCGACGTCAGGCCACCCACCAGGATCATCATGGCCGCCACCAGTCTGCGCCGAAACGTCCGAAAACGCGTCGGCGCCGCCCCCATGCCTTCGGTGCTCAAGGGAAATCCACGGTCAGGGTCGCGCCCGGGAGCAGTTCGACGGTGCGCTCGCGCGTGGTGGTGCTGTCGATCCACGCCTTCACGGTAAACTTGCCCGCGGGCAAGCCGGCCAGCCGGAAGCGGCCGCTTTCATCGGTCACGACGAAATGGGGCGTGTTCAGCACGAGGATCTGGCCTCGCATATGACTGTGGATCTCGCACCGCAGGGTGATCAGGCCGGGCTTGTCGAAGACCTGCGAGGGCACCGGGCGGTCCTCCGTCCGGTATCGCCCCAGGTCAAAGCGCTTGGGCGGGGAAAACGAAAAGACGTTGTGATACAGGTCGTCGAAATTCGGGAACTCCACCTTCGTCCCCACCTGGATCGCCAGCAGCGCCGGAATGAACGTCAGGCCCTTCTGCACCAATTGCACCGTTGGTGCCGGACCGGTCGGAGGAAACTCGCCGTCGATGTAGACCACGGCCAGCGGCTTCGGCGCCGGGATTGTCCCGCTCGAGGCGACCACCTCGTAGTTCTGGGTCTTCACGGGCGCTCCGTGGGCCTTGGGGAGCTCGACGCGGCCGACGATCTCGGCGCCAGGAGCCGGCAGGGCGGGCAACGCGGCAACCAGCGGGCCGAGGAGGCGGAGCAGCTTCACGCGCAGGACGCGGTTCATGAGGGAAGACGAAGGGTGTAGCCGACGTTGCGAACCGTATGGATGAGCGCGCGCTCGGAATCAGCGTCAATCTTCTTGCGCAGGCGGGTGATGAACATGTCGATGATGCGCACGTCGAAATCCGGTTCGCCCTGCCAGACCCGATCGCGCAGCTCGGTCCGGGCAAACACCCGGCCGGGTTCCTGCATCATCACCTGGAGGAGATCGAACTCGCGCGGGGAAAGCGCGAGCGTCCGGCCGCCGCGGATCACGTGCCGCTGCGGCACATTCAGGTGGAGATCGTCGAGATGAAGGCTGCTGCCGGAAAGCGGCGCTCCGCCGCGCCGCGCGAGCGTCGCCACGCGGGCGATCAGTTCATCGATGGCAAACGGCTTGGCGAGGTAGTCGTCGGCGCCGGACTTGAGGCCCTTGATGCGGTCGGAAACCTCGCCGCGGGCCGTCAACATCAGGACCATCGCGGCACATTTCGCCTGCCGCAGCCGCGCGAGGACCTCGAAGCCATCCATCGAGGGAAGGTTGATGTCCAGGAGCACCAGGTCCGGCTGGTCCCGGACCGCGACCTGCAGCGCGCGCACGCCGTCGGCCTCGACTTCCGCCGCATGCCCATGCCGGATCAGCGCGGCCCGGACATGGCGCGCCAGCTGCGGTTCGTCCTCTACGATCAGTATGCGCACGGCAAACCCGACATTGCGAAAGACCGCCGGGCGGGTGGAGCCGAAAACACTGGGCCCCGCCGGCCAGGCCGCCCTTCAGGCGCGCCAGCCGGCAAGGACCGCGCGCCTCGTCCCTCAGCGGCTGCGCAGCACGCCGTAGTCGATCTTCGTCAGGCCCGGCTTGTAGAGAAAGCTGAACTTCGAAGCCTGGGTCGCACTGGTGAACACGATCTCGACCGTGCCGTTGTAGCCGCCGCTCTTCTTCACCACGTAGGTGAAGCCCGGCTCGGGAATGATGGAGATGATCGTGGTGAGGATCTTGGTCTGGCCGCTGACGACCATGGTCTCCATCCGCAGCGCGACCGTGCCGGAAAAGGCCGTCCCGTCAGGGCTGAAGCCGACCTGGTCGGCAAAGGTGACGACGTTGCCGTCGACGGTCCAATCGCCGGCGGAAACCCGGGACGGGAGCACGACGGCGGTGACGGCGAGGACGCAGGCCAGGAAGGCCGCGGCCAGGAAGCGGGAGCGAAGCATGACGGAACGCATAGGAAGAGCGGACGAGTGTGGAATGTGACGTGACAGGGTGGGCCGCTCATCCCCGCGCGCGTACCGGGTACACGCGCGTGAGTCGGGCGGCGGGAAAACCGAAGCGCGGTCGGGTCCGCAACGTAAGCGCGCTACGGTAACGGTCCTGATATATTCCCCGCCAGGGAGCGCGGACGCCCTCGTCCGCAGTTTCGAGCGCGGCGAACAAGGGCCTCCACTCTCCCCGGAGAATACTGCGCCCCGATTCGCCTTCCGCCGCAAACCGCGTTGACTCCGCGCGCATGGCTTCCGCTTCCGCCCCGATCGTTCTCGACGTGGTTTCCGTCTCCAAAAGCTACGGCGCGCGACGCGTGCTCGACGGGGTCTCGTTCCGCGTCTCCGCGGGTGAGCGCGTGGCCCTCACCGGGCCTTCCGGCAGCGGCAAGACCACCCTGCTCAACTGTCTCGGCGGCATCGACCGGCCCGACGCCGGCAGCCTCACCCTCAACGGGCACCGCATCGACCAGCTCGACAGCGACGCCCTCGCCCGGCTCCGCCGCGAACAGGTCGGCACGGTCTTCCAGTTCTTCCACCTGCTGCCGACGCTCAACGCCGCCGAGAACATCGAGCTGCCGCTGCAGCTCATCGGCGTCGCGCCCGCCGAACGCAAAGCCCGCGTCACCGCGCTGCTCGAGCGTGTCGGCCTCGCCCCGCGCGCCGCCGCCCTGCCGGGCCAGCTCTCCGGCGGCGAACAACAACGCATCGCCATCGCCCGCGCCCTCGTCCACCGGCCCGCGCTCATCCTCGCGGATGAACCGACCGGCAATCTCGATTCCGCCAGCGGCGAAAACATCCTCCGCCTGCTGCGCGAGCTGACCGACGAAACGCACACCGCCCTCGTGCTCGTCACGCACAGCGAGGAGGCCGCCGCCATCTGTCACCAGCGCGTGCACCTTCGCGACGGCCGGATCACGCCATGAGGCCGGCGCCCGTCGTTCCCCTGCTGCTCACCCGCTTCGCGCTCCGCCACGCCCGGCAGGCGCCGCGGCAGACCGCGCTGCTCGTCGGCATTCTCGCGCTCGGCGTCGCCGTCTACGTGTCCGTCCGCCTCGCCAACCAGGCCGCCGTCGCCAGCTTCACCCACTTTACGGACACGCTCACCGGCCGCAGCGACTGGATCATCCAGCCTGCCGCCGGCACGCTGCCCGAGAGCGTCCTGCCGGAACTGCGCGCGGCGCTGCAGTCCAGCCCCGTGCACATCCTGCCGGTCGTTGAAACGACCGCCGCCCGGCCGCGCCCGCCCGGCGAGTCGTACGGCGCCAGTTCCAGCCGCACCACGTTCACGCTGCTCGGGGTCGACCTGATCGCGCTCTCGAGCCTCGCCCGCCAGCAGGCCGCGGGCGACAGCGTCTTCGCCCAGCGCACCGCCGGCGCCGCCACCACGGGCCGCGCCCCCGACCCCACGCGCGACTTCTGGCAGCGGTTCCGCGCTGGCCCGCAACTCTGGATCAGCGGCGAACTCGCCGCGGAGCTCGGCGCCGCCGCCACGCTCGAGCTCGTGGTCAACGACACGCCGCGCGTCCTGCCGGTCGCCGGGGTGATTCCCTCCGCCCAGGACGCCCCGCGCGCGCCCGCCTCGCTCATCCTGCTCGACCTGCCGCAGCTGCAGGCGATCAGCGGCAAGATCGGCCGGCTCGACCGGATCGAGTTCGTGATCGAAACCGGACCGCGCGCGAACGAGCGCCGCGAAGCCCTGCAGGCCTTGCTCACCCGGCTCGGCCGTGATGGCGAACGCTGGCTGGTGACGTCACCCGGCGCGAAGCGCGAAACGGCCGAGCTGATGACGCGCGCGTTCCGCCTCAACCTCACCGTCCTGTCGCTGATCGCCCTGCTCGTCGGGCTCTACCTGATCTTCCAGGCGCTCGACGGTGCCGTCGTCCGCCGCCGCGGCGAAATCGCCATCCTGCGCTCGCTCGGCGTCGAGGAGCGCGCGATCCGCCGCGCGTGGCTGGCCGAGGCGGCGGTGCTCGGCGTCCTGGGCGGAACGCTCGGCGTGCTGCTGGGCTGGGCCGGCGCGCAGTTTTCCGTCCGCGCGGTCGGCCAGACCGTCAACGCGCTCTACTACGCCACGACCGTCGCAACGGCGACGCCCAGCCTGGTCGAGGTCCTGCTCGGAATCAGCCTCGGCGTCGTCGCCAGCCTGGCCGCTGGCTGGTGGCCGGCCCGCGAAGCCGCCCGCACGCCGCCGGCACAGGTCCTGGTGCGCCACGCAGGTGCCGCCCCCGGAGCCGCGGTCCTGCGTCACGCCTGGATCGGCCTCGCGCTCGTGGCCGCCGGTTGCGGGTGCGCCCTGCTGCCCCCGCTCCGCTTCGCGGGCGGCGGCCGATTCCCGCTCGCCGGCTACGCTGCGGCGTTCCTGTGGATCTTCGGCGGCGGCGTGTTGTGCGGGTTCCTCCTGCCGTGGGTCGCCCGCGCGGCGCGCGCGGCCCGCGAGCGCTTCGCGGTGGCGCGCGTCGCCCTCAGCCATCTTGCCCGGCCCTCCGGGCGTCACCGGCTCGCGGTCGCCGCCCTGCTCTGCGCCATCGGCATGACCGCCGGCATGGCCATCCTCGTCGGCAGCTTCGAGCAGACCGTGCAGGGCTGGGTCGGTCGCTCGCTGCAGGCCGACCTCTATATTTCCAGCAACGGCGGCCAGAGCGCCTCGGCCCAGAGCCGGCTCCCGCCCGCCACCTGGCGCGCCATCGCGGCGCATCCCGCCGTCGACGCGGCCAGCGCGTTGTCGGCCTTCCCGCTCCTGCTCGACGGCCTGCCCACCACGCTCACCGGCGCGGACCTGCAACTGGTCCACGCCCGTTCGGACCTGCCGTGGATCGAGGCGCCGCGCGACCCCGCGGTGTTCGATGCGGCCCGCAATGCGCACCTCGTGCTCGCCAGCGAGAGCTTCGTCGCGCGCTTTCGTATAAGGGTGGGCGATACGGTCCGCCTCCCCACGCCCGTCGGCACTCAGACCGTGACCCTCGCCGGCGTCTTCGCCGACTACGGCAACGAGCGCGGCGCGCTGCTCGTCGAACGCCGGCACCTCGTCGCGTGGTTCGGCGACGACCAGGCGGCGAACCTGTCCCTGTTTCTCAAACCCGGCACCGATGCCGACACGCTGCGGGCCGAACTGCTCCGCGAGCATCCGGGCCTGATGATCTACACGCACGCGTCGCTGCGGGCGGAGATCCTGCGCATCTTCCGGCAGACCTTCTCGATCACGTACGCGCTCGAGGTGATCGGTGTCGCCGTCGCGGTGATCGGGCTCGCGTTGACCCTGGTCAGCGTCCTGCTCGACCGGCGCGACGAACTCACGACGCTGCGCGCGCTGGGCTTCCGCCGCACCGAGATCGCCCGGGCCACCGCCATCGAGGGCACGGTGGTCGCCGCGTGTGCGGTGGCGGGCGGGCTCGTGCTGAGCCTGGCGCTCGGCTGGCTGCTCATTCACGTGATCAACAAACAGTCCTTCGGCTGGACCCTCGGCTTCGCGCTGCCCTGGGGCCAGCTCGCGGCGCTGGCGGTGACAGTCATCGTGACGGGCGGCGGCGTCAGTTACGCTGTCGGCCACTGGGGCGCGAACCTGCCGGCGGATCGGGAGGAATGATGCGAACCAGAGACTCTTGACCGCGGATGACGCGGATGACGCGGATGACCAAACCCAATTCAACCTACACCGACTTCGAAGTCCGAGCCTGGATCCCACCTCCAGGCCCCATGGTTCTCCATCCGCGTCATCCGCGCAATCCGCGGTCAAAACTCCGGCGACCTTTCCTCGCGGCCCTCGTGTGCCTCGTCACCGCCGCTTTCGCGTCCACTCCTCCCGCCACGACCGTCGACGGCTTTTCGGTGCCGCAGCCCGGCCACCGGTTCGTCTTCCCGCGTGATCACGGCAGCCATCCCGATTTCAAGATCGAGTGGTGGTACCTCACCGGCCACCTCTTCGCCGCCGCCCGTGCGGGAGACGCATCGCCGCGCCGGTTCGGGTTCCAGGCCACCTTCTTCCGGCAGGCCGGTCCGCGCGCCGCGACCGGCACCGCCCCGGACCCCAACTCCAACTTCGGCAGCGGGCACCTCTTCCTGGCCCACATGGCGCTGGTCGACGTCGAGACCGGCCGGTTCCTCCACCAGGAGCGGCTGAACCGCGAGGGCTGGGACGCCGCCGCCGCGACCGAAACGCTCGACGTCCGCAACGGGAACTGGTCGCTGCAGCTTGCCGACCCTGGCGACGCGTCGCCGACGCCGACCCTGAGGCTCCACGGCGGTATCCACGCCGACGCTACGTTCACGCTCACGCTGCGGGCCGACAAGCCGCTCGTGCTCTTCGGCGAAAACGGACTATCCCGCAAAGGCTCCGACCCGACGGCTGCGAGCTATTATCTCACGTTCACCCGGCTGGCCGTCGCGGGCGACCTTACGCTGCAGGCGGAGCGGGGCGCCGAGACGCTCCGCGTGACCGGCGAGGCGTGGATGGATCATGAAATCAGCAGCAGCCAGCTCAGCGCCGGCCAGGTCGGCTGGGACTGGCTCAGCGTGCAGTTCAAGGACCGCCGCGAACTCATGCTCTACCGCCTGCGGCTGCGCGACGGTTCCGCCGATCCGGCGTCGACGCTGACGTGGATCGACGCCGCCGGCCGCACGCAGCGGATGCCGTTTACCTGGGAAGTGCTCAGCCGGTGGACGAGTCCGGCCACGGGTGCCTCGTATCCGGCACGTATCCGGATCGCCACGACCGATCCCGCCAGCGGCCAGCCCGTGGCCTTCACCGCGGAACCGCTGGTGGCGGCGCAGGAACTGCCCGGAACCTTGGGCGGCGTGCCGTACTGGGAAGGCGCCTGCCGCATCCGCGATGCCGCCGGAAACGAAGTAGGTTCCGCCTACATGGAACTCACCGGCTACGCCAAGGACCTGAAACTATGAGGCCTTTACGGCCTCGCTGCTCTCCTGGGAGCGCGGACGTCCCCGTCCGCACTTCACTCCCTGCGGACGAGGGCGTCCGCGCTCCCGGGAATTCCGTCCGCCTTTCCTCATGACCGCTCCCATCGCTCTCATCGCCGGCATTACCGGCGGCATCGGTTCCGATCTCGCGCGCCGGCTGGCCGCGTCGGGCTGGCAACTCGCCGGCCTCGGCCGTTCGGCCGAGAAGCTGGCCGCGCTGCAGACCGAACTCCCGGGTGCCTTCACGCAGGTGTGCGATGTCACCCAGCCGGCTCAAGTGGAGGCGGCCGTCGCCGCGACGGTGGCGCACTTCGGCCGCATCGATGCCTACGTGCACGCCGTCGGGTCGATCCTGATCAAGTCGGCGCACCAGACGAGGATCGAAGAATGGCAGCGCGTCATGGATCTGAATCTGAATTCGGCCTTCTACGCGCTGCGCGCGGTGCTCGGGCCGATGCAGACCCAGAATAGCGGCCGCATCGTCTTCGTGAGCTCCGCCGCGGCGCAGACCGGCCTTCCCAGTCACGAGGCCATCGCCGCCGCGAAGAGCGGTCTCAACGGCCTCGTCCGTTCGGCCGCCGCCAGCTACGCCGCCCGTCACATTCGGGTGAACGCCGTCGCGCCCGGGCTCGTCGACACGCCGCTCTCGGCCCCCCTGCTCGGTTCCGAGCAGGCGCGCGCGTTTTCCGAGAAACTGCACCCGCTCGGGCAGATCGGCCGGCCGGCCAATGTGGCGAGTCTCATCGCGTGGCTGCTGTCGGAGGATGCCGACTGGGTCACCGGCCAGGTGTGGTCGGTCGACGGCGGGATGGCGCACCTGCGTCCGCGGCCCAAAGTCTGACGGGATGTAGGCGGGGTGCCCTCACCCCGCGGGAGTTCGCATGCGTCCGCGACGATCGCCCGCGGGGTGGGGGCACCCCGCCCACATCGAGCCGCTTGCGTCAGGGGTCGGCCGAACTCGGCGCCAGGGGCGGCTGCACATCGCGCGCTGGCATCGCACGGCGCAACCGGGCCGCGCTCCCAGGCCGGGCTCGCGCCCGTTGCGCGGGAGGCGCGGAGGCGCGAGGCCCAATCCCGCTGCTGCGCTGCGACGCAGCGCAGCCCTCCGAGCAGGGCTCCACCGTTGTTCAATGGCCTCCCGCCTATCCGCTCGCGGCGTGTGCAGTTCCGGGCGGAATCCCTTGCGCGGGCGGCTCCGGAACTCCGGGGTTTCCCCTCAGGGAACCAATCACCCTCCTGCGCCACGATGGACCTGTGACTTTGGCCATCGCCCTTCTCCTCAGCTTGATTCTCGTCGCGCTGGTCTGCTTCTCCTTCGAGTGGATCCCGACCGATGTAGTGGCGCTCGGCCTGTTGCTGACGCTGATCGTCACCGGGCTGCTGCCGGCCAAGGACGCGTTTGCCGGCTTTGGCAGCGAAACGGTGCTGATGATCCTCGGGCTGCTCATCATGACGACGGCGCTCGTGCGCACGGGCGTTGTCGATCTCGTCGGCCGCGCCATCCTCCGGCACGCCGGAGAACGCGCCGCGCCGCTGCTCGCGGTGATCATGGTGTCGTGCGCCATGCTCAGTGCGTTCATCAGCAACACGGCCGCCGCCGCCTTCTTTCTGCCGGTGGCGCTCGGCATCTCCGCGAAGGCGAAGATCTCCCCGTCGAAGCTGCTCATGCCGATCGCGTTTGCGTCGATCCTGACGAGCTCCGTCACGCTGATCAGCACGTCGACCAATCTCGTCATCAGCGGCCTGATGACCAATGCGGGCCTGCCCCCGATGGGCATGTTTGAACTCGCGCCGGTGGGCATACCGATCGCGGTCGCGGGGCTGGTCTACATGTTCTTCATCGGCCGGTTCCTGGTGCCGGACCGCGCGCCCGCGGCGGGCCTGCTCGAGCAGTTCGGCGTGCGTTCCTACGTCACCGAGGTGCTGGTGCTGCCGGAGTCGGCGCTGGTGGGAAAGTCGATCGCCGACTCCCACTTCGGCCGTGATCTCGACCTCGAGATCGTGCGCGTGCTGCGCGAGCCCGGCGGCCAGCACCTCTGGCCGCGGCAGAGCCTGCAGATCGAGGCGGGCGACGTCCTGCTGGTCGAGGGCGCGCGCGCCGACGTGCTGAAGGTCAAGGACACGGCCGGCATCGAGATCCGCCCCGACGTCGAGCTGTCCGATCCCGACCTGAGCGACGAGGACTCGTCGCTCGTCGAGGCGTTGATCGTGCCCGGCTCGCAGCTCGTCGGCCGCACCTTGCGCGGGGCCGCGTTGCGCGAGCGCTACGGAGTGCAGGTGCTCGGGCTGAACCGCCACGGCCGGAATCTCCTCGCGAAACTCAGCCACATCTCGCTGCGGCCGGGTGACGTGCTGCTGATCCAGGGCCGCACGACCGGCGTCGCGCGGCTGGCGGCAGACGGGCTGGTGAGCGTGTTGAACGCCGTGGTCGAGCAGCCGCAGCCCCGGCCCAAGGCCTGGCGCGCGCTCGCGATCTTCGCCGGGGCGCTGGTGCTGGCGGCGTGCAACGTAGTCCCGCTTGCGGTCGCCGTGATGCTGGGCGCCTTCACGATGTTCCTGACGCGCTGTGTCACGCCCGAGGAAACCTACCGCAACCTCGAGTGGCGCGTGGTCATCCTCATCGCCTGCATGCTCGCGCTCGGCCAGGCGATGATGCAGACCGGCGCCGCCGAATACCTCGCGCAGCACCTCGCCGCGCTCGCCACGGGCTATCCGCCGGTGTGGCTGCTCGGCGGGTTTTTCCTGCTGACGGTCGCGCTCACGCAGCCGATGTCGAACCAAGCCGCGGCCGCGGTCATCGTGCCGATCGCGGTGCAGACCGCGCTGCAACTCGGGCTGAACCCCCGAGCGTTCGTGATGGCGATCGCGGTGGCGGCGAGCTGCTCCTATCTCACGCCCCTCGAGCCGGCGTGCCTGATGGTCTACGGCCCGGGCCGCTACCGCTTCATGGACTTCGTGCGCGTCGGCGCGCCGCTCGTGCTCGTGCTGTTCGCGATCGCGCTCTGGCTCGTGCCGAAGACCTGGCCGCTGCTGGTCACGCCGTGATGCCTTCCTGCGGCCTGGGACCTTCGATCTGCCGCACCCGACGCACGAGACTCCGTTCGACCGTCTCGTCGTCGATCAGGTGAAACGCACAGGGCCGGATCGCAGCGCGATCCGGCCCCGGTTCGTAGCGTCGCCGAGCCTCAACGACTAGTCGTTGTCGTCGTCGTCCTCACGCTCGGAGTGTTTGTTCCGGGCGGGCAGCATCAGCAGCAACTGGCCGTCCTCGACCGTATTGGCGGCGGGAATGAGCGAAGGCGGGTGCGCCTGCACGGCGAACAGCCAGGAGTCCGAACCGAAGAAATCCGTGGCATCGATGATACCGCTCGTTTCCCAGATTCCAGGACCCACGACGGGCGGCAGGCCCACCGTGCTGGGAGGAACCGGCGCGGCGGCGACGGTGCCGTTGGGATTCAATTCCACCACGCGCTTGGCCGCGAAGTTGTTCTTGAGGTCAAGGCGCCAGATGCTGCCCTCGCGGGCCCGCTTCGCGTATTCCGGCCGGCTGTCGCTCGTGCCGTCCTCCTGAATCATGAGAAAGTCCTTGCTCGTGTCGATGTTGTCGGGAGCAAAGGCCAGATCGCCGCCGGCCGCCGCCACGGTGTCGTTGTTGTAGAGGGTCCGGATCGTCGTCGGCCCGAGAATGTTGCCCGGGCTGAATTTCACCTCGTAGATGCGGCCGAGGCGGTTACCCGTCCCGCTGCCGGTCGTGACGAAGTAGAACGTGTTCTTGTCGGTCTTGCTCCACGCGCCGTCCTCGATGCGGATAAACCCGAAGGCGCCGACGGCGTCGGCATCCGCCTCGAGCTGCGTCTCGGTGCGACTGGTCTGATCGGGGAGTTCCACCCACTTGCCACTGATCGAGCCGGTGGTGAAATTGAGCTCGCTGGTCTTGCCCGGTGTCGTGCTCACGAAGGTGTAGAGTTTGCCGGTATCGAGGCCATTGCGGCTGAGCACACTGGCACCCGCCGCGCGGTTCTTACGGCCGACGTAAAGGTAAAGCTGGTTGTCGGGGGTGTTCGGCCCGTCCTCCATGCCCATCGCCACCGTCAGCTCGCCGTCATCCGGGCGGACGAGAGTGTTCTCCCACGCAAAGCGCCCCATCTTCACCAGCGTGTGCAGCTCGCGATCGAAAATCGCGACCGCCAGCCCGCCCTTGCCGTCGAAGGTCGCCGCGCCGCCGCTTTCCTCGCCCGAGATGAAGATCGGCCGATCGAAACCCGCTTCCTTCCATGCGAGCGAGCCCGAGCAGAAGCGCCCGAAGCCGCGGGTGGCGTTGTTGGCCTGTGCGGCAGGCAACACGGTCTTGGTTTCCTCGTCGTGCACGAAGTCGTAGGCGCGCTCTCCAGACAGCACTTTGCCATCGCGATCGAGAATGAAACGGGACACGAACGCACCGCGGTTGAGCACGCCGCCGACGTTGGGCTCCGAGAGGACGGTGTTACCGAGCTCGTGATTCATGTACAGCACGGTGCGCCCGCGGGACGCCTTGTGCGCGCCGAGCCCGTCAGGGATTCCGATCATCTGAAAGGCTTTCGAAGGATCGCTCGTGTTCGGCACCTGGTCGCCGACACTCAGGAGCGGCTGGATCACGTAGTCCGGGGTCACCGGCACCGCATAGGCCTTGATCTTCGTATAGTCGGCAGCCTGGGCGCAGCCGAGGACGGCGAGCGCAAGCAACAGGGCGGAGCACCGGCTAACGGGGCCGACGACTACCCTCGTTCGAACGGAAGGACGGAGATGACGCATGGTATTTTCTATTGTGTGGGTTGGCGGAACACGTCCCATCCTGCCGGCTGAATGAGGCGACACCGCTGCGGTGCGGTTACGGTTGCGTAAAACCGACGCGCCCTTGGACCGGGTTGAAGTCGGCAACACTGGCGAGGCGGCGCGCATGCGTCCGGCCGCGACGAGTCGACGGCCGCGGATCGCAGCCACGCGACGCACCTCGGTTCCGCCGCCCTCGGCCAGTCTTACACCCGGTTCGCGCGCCCGGCGGCGTAGCGTCTTGCCTCCCTATCCGCCAAAACCCTGGACGTGACACCGTCCAACGCCGGCACGTTCAGGGCCGGGACCGGAATCCACCCATGAGGTAGATGATGACGCAGATCAGGAGCACGAGGCCCAGGCCTCCGCCCCCGAACGCGGGGCCGCCGAAATAATAACCGCCGCCGCCGAGGAGAAGGAGCAGGATGATGACGAGGAGGAGAGGATTCATGGTGGAGCAGGGTTGGATCGAGCGAAAGCAGTCCGGGAGGCGGGTTTCGACGGGGATGGAGCGGATTATTTCCAATACCCTTCAAAGAACCGGTACGATCCGCCCTCGGGTGCCCAGCGCGGGCTGATCCACGTGGCGCCACTGTGCGGCGGCAATTCCCAGCGTCCGGCCATCCACTCATAGCGGCTGTTGCGCCAGGTCCAGTAGCCGGCGAGCCACACATGCTGGGACGACGGCCGGGGCGGAATCGCCTCGGGCGGCGGCGGAGCGGGCGGCGCCTGCATGACCACATAACCGGCGGGCACGGCCGGAGCCACCACGACGGCGGGAGGATTCGCCGCGACCACCTGCGGAACAGAGGCCGTCGGCGCGGGCGGGGGCGGAGCGGAGACGAGATGGGAATCCGGTTGCGAGGCACATCCGCCGAGCAGCCCACCCAGGCCGGCCAGCGTCACGAGGGGAAACAGCATTCGGGAGTTCATACCTCCTATGGTAGCGCGTTTGAGCAGACGGTTCCTGCCGGCTTTTCCACGCCACCCCCCGCGTCACACGCGCGCGCCGTTCAGTTGGCTCCGGCGTAGGTCTTCACCCGCTTGAGTTCGCTCCAGCGGTACTCGGTCGGGGAACCGAGCTTCGACAGCGTCACTCGCGCCGTGCTGCCGTCCTGAACCCGGTCGGTTTCATGCGTTGAGTTCTCCGGCGGCGGATCGAGACGGACGTCGACGTCGAGGTCGGTGATCCGGGCCAAGCCCATCAGGATCCGGGCCGGCTCGCGCAGGGTGGCGCCGATGCGCTCGATCCGGCGGAGCGGTTTGTCGACGGTGACGACCACGCTGATCTTTTCCACCGCGAGCAAGCGAAGCACGTCCGGTCGAAGGGGGATTTCGAAGCTCGCCTGGTCGGCCGTGTCCTCGACGACCCGCGCGTGCTCCAAATCGAGATACGCGGCCGGACTCTTCAGCGGCCGCTTGCGCGGTTTCGCGTTGCGGCGGTGCTCCCATTGCTGGCGTTCGGCTTCCGTGGGGGCGCGGCCGTCGATCTCGAGCAACCGCCAGCGCTCTCGATCGGGCAGCGAGGGATCGTAGCGCTCGAGACGTTCCGTCCGCACGCGGCCATCGTCGTGCAGCTCCCGCGACCGTTGCGTGAACGCCAGGTCATCGCGGCTCGAATGGAGGTCCTCGAACGCCTGGACCAACAGCGGTGCGGGCGCGCCGCCAAGCCCGGTCCACCCGCCCATGCTGACCAGCAGCAGGAGCACCCGGCAAAAGAAGGAACTGCGTGATCGTGTTTCCATGGCGGCCCTCGCGCGAGAACAGACGGGCGCGATCTGGCTTGGACCCAGGGAATGCCCCCTGGTTCGCCGCCGGGCGGCCGCCACTTTCCTCATTTGCCACGCGCGCCGCTCTGCGCTTCGTTCCGCGGCACCACCACCGCCATGTCCCGCACCCTCGTCAAAGACGCGCTTCACGCCACGGCCCCGCTGGACTCGATCCTCCTCCAGGGGTGGGTCCGCACCCGGCGCGACGCGAAGGCGTTCTCGTTCATCGAAGTCAACGACGGCTCCTGCCTCAAAGGCATCCAGGTGATCGCCGATGCCGGCCTGCCGAACTATGCGGCCGAGATCGCCCGGGCCCACACCGGGGCTTCGATCGAAGTCCGCGGCAAGCTGGTTCCGTCGAAAGGCCAGGGCCAGCAGTGGGAGGTCGTGGCGGAGTCGTTCCGGATCGTCGGCGAGGCCGATGCCACCTACCCGCTGCAGAAGAAGGGGCACACGCTCGAGTTCCTGCGCGAGATCGCACACCTGCGGCCGCGGTCGAATCTGTTCGGCGCCGTGTTCCGCGTGCGCAGCCGGCTCGCGTTCGCCGTCCACCAGTTCTTCCAGGCGCGCAGCTTCCACTACGTGCACACGCCGATCATCACCGCGAGCGACTGCGAGGGCGCCGGCGAACTCTTCCGCGTCACGACGCTCGACCCGTCGCATCCGCCGATGACCGAGGAGGGTGACGTCGATTTCAGAAAGGACTTCTTCGGCAAGAAGGCCTACCTGACCGTGAGCGGCCAGCTCGAGGGCGAGATCTTCGCCTGTGCGCTGTCGAACATCTACACGTTCGGCCCGACGTTTCGCGCCGAGAACTCCAACACTTCGCGGCATGCGGCCGAGTTCTGGATGATCGAGCCGGAAATGGCGTTCTGCGACCTCACGGGGAACATGGCGCTCGCGGAGGAGTTCGTGAAGCACCTCATCCGCGACGCGAAGGAGCATTGCGCGGCCGACCTCGAGTTCTTCAGCAAGTTCGTCGACAAGGACCTGCTCACGCGCCTCGACTTCGTGCTCGAGCGGCCGTTCCAGCGCTGCAGCTACACCGAGGCGATCGCGATCCTCAACGCGTCCGGCAAGACCTGGGAGCACCCGGTGCAGTGGGGCGACAACCTGCAGAGCGAGCACGAGCGCTTTCTCGCCGAGGAGCACTTCAAGTGTCCGGTCACCGTCTACAACTACCCGCGGACGCTGAAGCCGTTTTACATGCGGGTGAACGAGGACGGGAAGACCGTCGCGGCGATGGACCTGCTCGTGCCCGGCATCGGCGAGATCATCGGCGGCAGCCAGCGCGAGGAGCGGCTCGAGGTGCTGCGCGAGGCGATGGCGCAGCACAAACTCCCCGAGAAAGAATACTGGTGGTACCTCGATCTCCGCCGCTACGGCACCGTGCCGCACGCCGGCTTCGGCCTCGGCTTCGAACGGATGCTCATGTTCGTCACCGGCGTGGGCAACATCCGCGACGTGATCCCGTTCGCGCGCACGCCGGGGACGGCGGACTTCTGAGCCGGGCCACGAAACACCCGCAAGCGTGATTCGCTCCGCGGACCCGACGCGGAACGCCACCCGCTTGGGGTCGGGTGCTTCGTGCAGTTCGTGGGTTTCCCCTCCCCGTTCACTCCGGGAGCAATCCGGCGCCGATCAACTCCAGCCAGCGCGCCGCACACGGCGGCGGCACCCGGCCGCGCCAGACGGCATGGATCTCGAGCTTCGGCAGGGCGGGCCGCACCGGCCGGGCCACGAGACCGGCCGGCAACGTATCCGCCAGCAGGAGACTGCAGGGCGCCACGCCCAGCCCGGCCCGGACCAGCCAGTGGAGCGAAGGAAAATCGTCCGCCACGGCGAGCGTGTTCACCGTCACGCCGAGCCGCGCGGCGTGCGCGAGCATCACCTGCCCAAAATGCGGATGGCCCCGCAGCAGCACCAGCCGGGCTCCGTCGAGCGCCTTCATCGGCACGCTCTCGAGTCGTGCCCGCGCGTCCCCGGCTTCGAGCAGAATGCCCTGTTCCTCGACGAACAGCCGGCGATGCCTCAGCCCGCCGGCGCCCGACCCCGCTGGAGCGCGCCCGAGGACCAGGTCCAGTTCGCCGGCGAGCAGCCGATGCTCGAGCTTCTCCTGGCCACCCTGCCGCACGTTCAGCGCGACGCCCGGCATTTCCCGGGTGAGGCGCCGGAATGACGCCGCCACCGCGCCGGTCGCCGCCGGCGGGATCAACCCCAGCCGCAATTCACCCGCCTCGCCCGTGCGGGCGCGCCGCACCGTGTCCACGAGGCGGTCGGCGCGTTCCACGATCGCCCGCGCCTCCGGCCACAGCGCCCGCCCGGCCGCCGTGAGCCCCGTGAGCCGGTTGGTGCGCTCGAACAACACCGCGCCCACCGCCTCCTCGAGCTGGTGGATGTGCGCCGTCAGCGCCGGCTGGGCCAGGTTCAGCCGCCGCGCCGCGCGCGAGAAGTGATTCTCCTCCACCACGGCCAGGAAGGAACGCAGCCAGCGCAATTCGGGGCCCATCGCCGTTGCATGATCACGTTTCGCTATCGTGGCAATCATGACGTTCGATTTTCCTGATCGCCGCCACACGGGTATCCTGTGCGGCATGAATTCCCCCCACGTCGTCATCGTCGTCGCGAATCCCGCGACCTCCACCACGCTCGGCTGGCCCGTCGGCTTCTGGGCCGCCGAGGTCATCCACCCCTACGACGCGCTCCAGCGCGCCGGCTTTCGCGTCACGCTCGCAAGCCCGGAGGGCGGGCGCGTCGTGCCCGACGCCTACAGCGACCCGCGCGATGCCTCCGGGTACTCGAAGGACGATACCCTGTCGCGCGACTACCTCGAGCGCCCCGACTTCGCCGCGCGGCTGGAAAAGACCGCGCCGCTCGCGTCGCTGCGGCCGGCGGATTTCGACGCGGTGATCGTGGCCGGCGGGCAGTCGCCGATGTTCACGTTCCGGAACCGGCCCGACCTGCAGGCGTTCTTCCTCGCCTTCCTCACCGCCGGCAAGCCGGCCGCCGCGCTCTGCCACGGCACGTGCCTGCTGCTCGACCTGCGCGGTGCGGACGGCACGCCGCTGATCCGCGGCCGCCGGATGACGGGCTTCGCCAACAGCGAGGAGGACTACGCCGATCACGCCGTGGGCCGGCAGGTGATGCCCTTCCGCATCGAGGATGAGGCGCGAAAACTCGGCGCGGACTTCGTCGCCGGCCCGGCGTTTCAGCCGTTCGCCGTCTCCGACCGCAACCTCATCACCGGCCAGCAGCAGAACTCCGGGCACGAAGTGGCGCGCCGCGTGATCGCCGCGCTCGGAGGTGCCCGATGAAGATCGCATTCATCGGCAGCGGCCAGGTCGGCGCCGCCTTGGCGGACAATCTGGCAAAGGCGGGTCACGACGTCGTGCTGGCCGCCCGCGATCCCGGTTCCGAGAGCGTCCGTGCCGCCCTCGCCCGCCAGCCGCGCCTGACTGTCGGCGCGCCCGCAGCCGCCGTCGCGGCCGCCGACGTGGTCTTTCTCGCCACGCCGTATGCCGCCAACTCCGCCGCGCTCGCCGGACTCGATCTCCGGGGCAAGGTGCTTGTCGACTGCACCAATCCGGTCGGCCCCGGGCTGAGCCACGGGCTCGAGAGCCGGACCTCCGGGGCCGAGGCCGTGCAGCGACTCGCACCCGACGCCCGGGTCGTGAAGGCGTTCACCATCTATGGCTGGGAGAACTTCGCCGACAGTGCGTATCCGGGCTATGGAGACCTGAAACCGGTCATGCTGCTCGCGGGCGACGATGCCGCGGCCAACGTCCAGGTCGGCACCCTGTGCCGGGAACTCGGCTGGGAGCCGCTGGACTGCGGCCCGCTCGCCCACGCGCTGCACCTCGAGCATCTCACGCTCTTGTGGATCAAACTGGCGCGGGCGCAGGGCCGGGGACCAAACTTCGTCTGGGCGATGCTGCGGCGGTAGAGCCGGACCGCGCCCCAACGCAGTCGGGCCGGGAGTCGGGAGTTGCCTCGCCTGGGAGCGCGGCCGTCCCCGTCCGCCGTCATTTGAGTGCAAACGAGGACGTTCGCGCTCCCGCGGACACTTCCGCCGGTTGCAATCCGGCGCGCGTCCGCCACGTTCGACCCGTGGCTTCGCGCTCAGTCTCCGCCGTCGTACCGTTCATTCTGACGCTCGCCCTGCTCGCGGCCGCCGGTTGCGGGCGGCGGGACACGCCGGTCTCGACCGGCGACCGGGCCGGCATGCTGCACGTCGGCAACGGGGCCGAGGTGCAGTCGCTCGACCCGCATCTCGCGGGCGGCGCGGTCGACCACAACGTGCTGAGCTCGCTCTTCGAGGGCCTGATCACGCTCGACGAGGAGACGCTGCAGCCGCGGCCCGGCGCCGCGGAACGCTGGACGCTCTCGCCGGACGGGCTCACGTACACGTTTCACCTGCGCCCCGGCGGCAAGTGGTCGAACGGCGACCCGCTCACGGCGCGTGATTTTCTCTTCAGCCTGCGCCGCGCGCTGACCCCGTCCTTGGGTTCTGAATACAAGGATGCCCTGTATCCGATCCGCAACGCCGAGGACTTCGCCCGCGGCCGGCTCGAGAACTTCAATGTCGTCGGGGTCCGCGCCTACGATGAGACGACGCTCGAGATCATCCTCGCCCGGCCCACGCCCCACTTCCTCTCCGTGCTGCGCACCAACGTCTGCTTCCCGGTGCACGCCGCCTCCATTGAGCGCGACGGCGCGAAACCCGACGACCGCTCCGGCAAGTGGACGCGCGCCACTCCGTTCGTCTCCAACGGGCCGTTCCGCTTCCGCGAGTGGAAGGAGCGCCAGCACCTCATCGTGGAGAAGAACCCGCACTACTGGGACGCCGCCAACGTGAAGCTCAACGCGATCACGTTCTACCCGATCGAGTCGACCCAGACGCAGGAGCTGAACTTCCGTGCCGGCCAGCTGCACACGACGTGGGACGTGCCCCTTTCCAAGCTCGACGCCTATCGCCGGGACGGCTCCGGGCCGCTGCGGATCGAGCCCTACTTCGAAAGCTATTTTCTCCGCTTCAACACCCGGCACCGGCTGCTGTCCGACGTCCGGCTGCGGCGCGCGCTCGCGCTCGCCATCGACCGCGACGCGATCGTGAAGAACATCCTCCGCGGGGGCCAGACCGCGGCCACCGCGCTGACCCCGCCCGGGCTCGCCGGCTACACGGCGCCCGCCGCCGTCAGCCATGACCTGGCCGCGGCAAGGAAACTCCTGGCCGAGGCGGGCTACCCCGAAGGCAAAGGCCTGCCGCCCATCGAACTCACGACCATCTCGTCGGAGATCAACCAGCGCATCGCCGAGGCGGTGCAGCAGATGTGGCGCCGCGACCTCGGGATCGAGGTGCTGATCACACAGAAGGAATTCAAGGTGCTGCTCGATACGTTCGACACCCTGGACTACACCGTTGCCCGCGGCCGCTGGATCGGCGAGTTCCCCGATCCGCTCACCTACCTGAACATCTTCACGACGGGCAACGGCGTGAACGGCACCGGCTTCGCCGACCCGCTCTACGATGCAATGGTGGCGAAGGCCAACGCCGAGCGCGCGCCGGCCGCCCGGCTCGCCGGCCTGCAGCGCGCGGAGAGCTACCTGCTGACGCAGATGCCCATCGCGCCGATCTACTGGGGCTCGCGCACCACGTTGATCGCGCCATCGGTCCGCGGGTGGAAGAAGTCCCCGCTGGGTTTCCGCAACTACAAGGACGTCTGGCTGGAGGCGAAGTAGGATTCCCCCTCCCGGGAGCGCGGACGCCCTCGTCCGCTCCTTCAAGCCAGGCGGACGAGGATCCGGAACGGGGTCAGGACGTTACATGTTACAGCGGCTGTAACATGTAAC
>JAEUHA010000142.1 GCA_016793535.1 Opitutaceae bacterium
CAGGATGCGATCGAGCTCCGGCTTCACGAACGCGAGCGACTCCTTCCAGTGCTCGCGCAGCCAGGTTGCGCTCTCGCTCGACGCGAGCGGCCGGCCCATCACGTGGGCGGCCGAGGACGCCATGCGCACGACCAGCGACTCTGGCAGGTCCTGGTCATGGCGCACGTCTTCGTGCGCGCGGCGCAGGCCCGGAATCGGGAAGGGCGTCGAGCCGAAGATCTCGGTTTCCGGGATGTCCACGGCGCCGTAGAGATCGAGCAGGTTGGCGGGCGCGCCGTGCGACTGGTTGCGCACCAGCCAGCCCTTGCCGTGCGACCACGTCACCCAGGCGCGGAGGTATTCGAGGTGCAGGTGCGCGAGGGTGTCGCGGAAATCGCTCTTGATCCGCGCGAGGGTGTCGCGGTCGACCGCGGTCACGTCGGCGGGATTGCGCGCGGTGAGCGCGGCGGCGAACTGCTGGACGTCGTAGCCGTGTTGCGCGCGAAAGGTCTCGGGCAGTTTCGCCGTCCAACTGGCGTTGAAGTACTCGAACGAGTCGTGGAACTGGCCGCGCACGAGGCCGCGCGGGAAGTTCGCGAACGCGCGGTCGAAGGGCGCGAGATAGGAACGCAGCGCGTCGGTCGAGTAAGGGTCGACGACCAGTCCCTCGCCGCCGGGCGCGGCGCGTTTCACCATCATCCGGGTCAGCTCGCCGGTGAGTTTGCCCTCCTTCAGCGCCACCCGCCGCATGGCGTTTTCCTCGGTGATCCACGGTCCTCCGAACGGCCAGCCCGTGCCCGTGGCCATGTCGACGCCGAGTCCCAGCCGCGCCGCCTCGCGGCCGGTGTGCTCGAGCATGGCCATCCACTGCGGCGAGAGGTAGTCGATGTACCGCGACTCGTAGCCTTTCGCGCCGTAGATCGGCGTGATTTCGACGCCGCCGAGTCCGGCGGCCGCGAGTTGTTCGAGCTGACGCGTCAGGCTGGCGGCGTCGACCGCGCTGCCGGGCCACCACCAGCGGGTCCAGGGCTTGTTGTCGCGGGTGACGGCGGGCCAGTTGAGTTCGGCGGCCTGGGTGGGAACGGCGAGTGCGAAGCCGAGCAAGGCGGGGAGAATGCGGAGGGGGCGCATGGTGGAAGTCAGAGTGAAACGAAGCTGGTGTGCGACAACGGATGAAGTCGTCGGGCAGTGGGGAGCGAGGCGCGGAACGGGGCGTTCCCGCGCGAGCAGGGATGCTCGCGCCATTGGGAATCAGCCGCCCAGGTACGTGGCCTTGAGCTGCGGGTCGGCGCGCAGCTTCTTGCTCTCGCCCTGCATCACGATCTGGCCGGTCTCCAGTGCGTAGGCGTAATGGGAAATCTCCAGCGCGAGGTTGGCGTTCTGCTCGACGAGCAGGATCGTGATGCCCTGGGTGCGGTTGATCTCCACGATCTTCTCGAAGATGGTCGAAATCAGCCGCGGCGCGATGCCGAGCGACGGTTCGTCGAGCATCAGAAATTTCGGCTGGCTCATCAACGCGCGGCCGATCGCGAGCATTTGTTGTTCGCCGCCGGAAAGCGTGCCGGCGGTCTGGTGCAGGCGCTCTTTCAGCCGGGGAAAAATCGAAAAGACGTAGTCCCGGGTCCGGGCGTTCCGCGCGGCGTCGGTCTGGAGGTAGGCGCCCATCGCGAGGTTTTCGTCCACCGTGAGATTGGAGAAAATCATCCGGCCCTCGGGCACGTGACAGAGTCCGCGGGCGACGATCCGGTGCGGGGGCACGGCGGAGATGTCCTCGCCGAGGAATGTCACCGAGCCGGATTTCGCCCGGAGCAGGCCGGAGATCGTGCGCAGGGTCGTCGTCTTGCCCGCGCCGTTGCCACCGATGAGCGTCACGATCGCGCCCTGCTCGATCGCAAACGAGACGCCGCTGAGCGCGGCGATGGCGCCGTACGAGACGTGGAGATCGGATACGGCTAGCATCGGCATGCGCTCAATGATGGGCCAGCGAGTTCTGGTGATCCTCGCCCAGGTAGGCCTCGATCACCTTCGGGTCGGACTGGATTCCGGCGGGGGCGCCTTCGGCGATCTTCACGCCGTAGTCGAGCACGGCGATGCGCTGGCAGCAGCTCATCACGACCTTCATCGAGTGCTCCACGAGCAGGATTGAGAGGTTGAACTGCCGCTGGATCTGCTGGATCAGGCGGACGAGCTCGATCTTCTCCGTCGGGTTCATCCCGGCCGCGGGTTCGTCGAGCAGGAGCAGCTTGGGCTTGGTGGCGAGTCCGCGCACGATCTCCAGCCGCCGCTGTTCGCCGTAGGGGAGGCTCTTCGCGGGGACATCGCGGAAGCGGCCGAGATTGAAGATTTCGAGCAGTTCCTCCGCCCGGCGGGTGATGGCCGCCTCGTCGCGCCGGAAGCCGCCCAGGCGGATGAGCGACTGGAGCGGACTGGTCTCGCGGTGCAGGTTGCAGGCGACGCGCACGTTGTCGAAAACCGACAGCGACCCGAAGAGGCGGATGTTCTGGAAGGTGCGCGCGATGCCCAGCGCGACGATGTCGTTCACCCGCAGCCCGGCGATGTTGCGGCCGGCGAAGCTCACGGTGCCCTCGGTGGGCGGGTAGACGCCGGTGATCAGGTTGAAGACCGTGGTCTTGCCGGCGCCGTTCGGACCAATGAGGCCGCAGAGTTCCCCTTCGTTGACGGTGAAGTCCACGGCGTTGACGGCCGTGAGTCCGCCGAAGCGGATCGTCACCTGATCGAGCTGCAGCAGGGCGGACATGTCAGGTTCCCGTACTCCCCAGGCCGGCGCGCGGATCGACGTCGAGATCGCGGACGCCGCGGCGCTGGCGCATGCGTTCAGTGTGGGTGCGGATTTCGTCCTTCAGCCAGCGCGCGCGCGGCACGGCCCGGAGCACGAAGTTCGGCGAGGTGCGGTCCGCGCTCGCGAGCACGATGTCGCCGCAGCCGACGAGCCGCAGCCAGAAGGGTTCCACGACGGAGTAGTCGCGGATGCGATACAGCTCGATCTCCTGGGTGTGGCGGGACAGCAGGCCGGTGGTGAGTTTCGCGCGCTCCGTCGTGATTTCGTAGCGCAGGCAGCGGGTGCCGATCCAACGGCCCAGCGCCCAGATGATCGGCACGACCAGCGCCGTCAGGATGAGGGGTTCGGGTGCGGCGGGCGAATAGAGGAAATACGCGACTCCGATCAGGGCGGCGAGCAGCAGGCAGAAAAAATAGGTGCCGAAATTCGTCCACTGCGACGGCGTGCCGCGCCAGACGAGGGTTTCCTGGGCTTCCTGGGCTGGGTTCATGAGGGGGGAGTGGACGTGGATTTGGGCGCGCGCCGGAGGTGGAAGTTAAACAACCCCTGCGGCCGGACAAGCATGAGCACGATGAGCAGGAGCGAATAGATGATCATCCGGTATTCGGCGATCGGGCGGAGCAATTCCGGCAGCAGCGTCAGGAGGACCGCCGCCAGGATGACGCCGAACGTGTTGCCCATGCCACCCAGGATGACCATGACGACGATCTCGATGCTCTTCGTGAAGTCGAAGCCGGTCGGGGTGATCGTGAGCTTGAAGTGGCCGTAGAGCCCGCCGGCGATGCCGGCGAAAAACGCGCCGATCACGAACGCGACGATCTTGTAGTTGGTCGT
>JAEUHA010000161.1 GCA_016793535.1 Opitutaceae bacterium
AAGCCAATCGGATGGCAGGATGGACAGGATTTGCAGGATGAATCCTGAGACGGTCCGGTTCGTTCCGTGCGGTCGCGGCGCTTAAATCCTTATCCTGTCCATCCTGCACAACCTGTCGAAATATCAGCGTTCGACTCATCAAAGATGACCCCGCCCGTCACCGTCCTCCACCCCGCCGACACGCCGCCGCTCGTCTTCGACTGGGGCACGCTGCGCTGGGTGTGCAACGGCGAGTTGAGTCCCGGCGCGCGGCAGACGGTCGGAGTCTCCGAGACCCTGCCCGGACAGCGCAACCCACTGCACTATCACCCCAATTGCGACGAGGTGCTCCACGTCGTCAGCGGCGAATGCGACCATCGCTACGAGGACCAGTGGGTTCGCCTTGGGCCCGGCTCGACGATCGTGATCCCCGCGGGAGTCCGACATCACCTGATCAACCGAGGGACGGGCACGCTCGTCTGCCTGATTTCGTTTTCCTCCCCGGACCGGCAGACGGTGTTCCTGGAGTGACGTCGCGCGTTCAGGTCGCCATCACTCCCCCGTGATTTTCCCGCGCCACGTCTTCCCTGCCGGCGGATTCCTGCTGCTCCTCGCGATCCTCGCCGGAGGCTGCGCTCCCCGCGAAACCACCGTCGACCGCGACAGTCGCGCCGGCGTGCTCCACCTCAGCATCGGCTCCGAACCGGCGGACCTGGATCCGCAGACGGTCACCGGCACCGGCGACGCCAAGATCATCCAGTCGCTCTTCGATCCACTGGTGAGTTATGAGCCGGTCACGCTGGCTCCCGTGCCCGCACTCGCCGAGCGCTGGGAGATCTCAGCCGACGGCCTGACCTACACGTTCCACCTACGGCCCGCCGCCCGCTGGTCCAACCAGGACCCGCTCACGGCGCAGGACGTGGTGGATTCGTGGCGCCGGATCCTGACGCCCGCGCTCGGCGCCGAGTACGCCTACTTCCTCTATCTGCTGCGCGGCGCCGAGGCGTTTCACAAGGGTGGCACGACGGATTTCGCCACCGTCGGCGTCAAGGCGCGCGACGCCCACACGCTCGTCGTCACCCTCGCCCACCCTGCGCCGTACTTCCTGCAGGTGCTGCTCAACTCTCCCTGGCGCCCGGTCCACCTGCGCTCGATCGCGGCCGTCGGCGATCCGTATCAGCGCGGCACCAAATGGACCCTGCCGGGCGCGCTGGTGAGCAGCGGGCCCTTCGTCCTCAAGGAATGGACGCTCAACCGGCGCGTCGTGGTCGAGAAGTCGCCCACGTACTGGGATCGCGCGCGGGTCGGCCTCAACGCGATGCACTTCTATCCGATCGAACAGATCGAGGCCGAGGAACGCGCGTTTCGCGCGGGCCAGTTGCACCTCACCTGGGCCCTGCCGCTGGCCAAGGTGCAGCCGTTGCAACGGGAGAAGTCCCCCCTCCTTCGCATCGACCCCCTGCTCGAAACGCTGTTCTTCCGGCTCAACACCCGCCGCGCTCCGTTCAACGACGTGCGCGTGCGGCGCGCCCTCGCGCTGGCGATCGATCGCGACACGCTGGTGAGCCGCACGCTGCCCGGCGACCGGCAGCCGGCGCCCACGTTTGTCCCGCCCCTGCTCGCCGGCTACACCCCGCCCGCGCGCCGCGCCCACGACCCCGCCGCGGCGCGCCAGCTCCTCGCCGAGGCCGGTTTCCCCGGCGGCGCCGGGCTGCCGCCGATCGAGATCCTCTACAGCAACTCCGAGATCTTCCGGCTCGTCACCGAAGCGATCCAGCAGATGTGGCGGCGCGAACTCGGCCTCGAGGTGCGCCTCGCGAACCAGGAAAAGAAAGTCGTCTTCGAACGCCGTCGCACCGGCGACTACCAGGTCGCACTCGCGAGCTGGACCGCCGACTACCTCGACGCCACCACGTTTCTCGACATGTGGCGCAGCGACTCCGGCAACAACCAGACCGGGTGGTCGGACCCCGCCTACGACGCCCTGGCCAATCGCGCCAACACGATGGCGGATGCCAAGGCCCGCGCCGCCGTCCTCGCGCAAGCGGAGAGCCTCGTCCTCGAGGCGGCACCGATTGTCCCGATCTTTTTCAACACCCACGTTTACCTGCTCCACCCGGCGGTGAAAGGCTGGCAGCCGACGCCGATGGAGCACTCCGACTACCGGTACGTGTCGCTCCAGCCGTAGCCGCGACGGCCGCGCTGCCGTTGCTCCCTATTTCTGTTTCGGCTTCTTCGCCGACGGCGGCGTGACTTTGTTCTCCTTCGCCCGACGCTCCTGCTGCTGCTGAAAACGCAGGCGGGCTTTCTGGTCCTTGATCGTCGGCAGATATTTCGCACCCATGCGAGCAGGCCGGTCGATATCGCGCTCGTCGGCAACCAGATTCAACCGGATACACGCCGTCCCTGCGACGCCACGACGCGATTGGAACTGGCGTCGAGGCCTCCGACCGCCGACGTTGCGGGGATGAATCTCCCGGAAACCGAACAGGACTTCCTGCGCGAACTGGTGAAGCAGTCCCGCCAGCGCTCCCATCATGTGCGCTGGACCGATCGCGACGGCACCGAGCGGATCACCACCCTCGGCCAGGCCGACGTGGTGCGGGTGAACCGGCTGGCGCAGCAACTCGGGCTGAGCAAGGAAGCCTTGCTCAAGCAGGCGTCACACTTGTCCGCCGCCCGCCGGCCGGCTGTGGCCCC
>JAEUHA010000189.1 GCA_016793535.1 Opitutaceae bacterium
CGTTTAGCTCTTCGGGCCCTGCCCCCGGCAGGCCGGCGGCCAATGCGGCCCGGGTCTTGCTAAACCGGCGCCAGAAACCCTGTCGCCACTGTCCATGGCCATCCACGTCGCCCTACACCACAAAACCACCTACTGCTACGATCGCCTGGTCCGACTGGGACCGCAGGTCGTGCGGCTCCGGCCCGCCCCGCATTGCCGCACGCCGGTGCTCAGCTACTCGCTCAAGGTCGAGCCCGCGTGTCATTTCATCAACTGGCAGCAGGACCCGCAGGGCAACTATCTCGCGCGACTCGTCTTTCCCCAGCCCACGCGCCGGTTCTCGGTCGAGGTCGACCTGGTCGCGGAAATGGCGGTTTACAACCCGTTCGACTTCTTTCTCGAGCCCGGCGCGGAGAACTTCCCGTTCGCCTACGACGCCAAGCTGGCCGTCGAACTCGCGCCGTACCTGCGCAAGGACGACCTGGCCCACACGCCGGCCTTCGCGGCGTTCGTCGCCAGCATCGACCGTCGCCCGCAGCGGACCATCGACTTCCTGGTCGCCCTCAACCGCCGGATCAACGAGCACGTCCGCTACATCATCCGGCTCGAGCCGGGCGTGCAGACACCCGAGGAGACGCTGACCAAGGCCTCCGGGTCCTGCCGCGATTCCGGCTGGCTGCTGGTGCAGGCGCTGCGGCACTGCGGCCTCGCGGCCCGGTTCGTATCCGGATACCTGATTCAACTGCGGGCCGACCAGAAGTCGCTCGACGGCCCGTCCGGCACCGAAAAGGACTTCACCGACCTCCACGCCTGGTGCGAGGTCTACCTGCCGGGCGCCGGCTGGATCGGTTTCGACCCGACCTCGGGCCTGCTCGCGGGCGAGGGTCACCTGCCGCTCGCCTGCTCGCCCGAGCCCTCGAGCGCGGCCCCGATCTCGGGCGCGGTCGACAAATGCGAGACGACCTTCGAGTTCGCGATGTCCGTGGCGCGCATCTACGAGTCGCCGCGCGTCACGTTTCCGTACACCGACGCGCAGTGGGCGAAGATCGACGCCCTCGGCGACGCGATCGACGCCCGGCTCCGGGCGCAGGACGTGCGGCTCACCATGGGCGGCGAGCCGACGTTCATCTCGATCGACGACATGGACGGCCCGGAGTGGAACACCGCCGCGATGGGGCCGCGCAAGCGCGCGCTCGCCGAGACGTTGATCAAGCGCCTCTGGTCGCACTACGGCGCGGGCGGCTTCATCCACTACGGCCAGGGCAAATGGTATCCGGGCGAATCGCTGCCCCGCTGGGCGTTCAGCGCGATCTGGCGCCGCGACGGCCAGCCGATCTGGCGCAATCCGGCGCTGCTCGCGGATATCGCGCAGCCCGCGGGCCGGACGGCCGAGGATGCCCGGCGTTTCGCCGCCCGGCTCGGCGCGCACCTTGGCGTCGGTGACACCTGGCTGATGCCCGGCTACGAGGACGCCTGGTACTACCTGTGGAAGGAGCGCCGCCTGCCGTCGAACGTCGACCCGCTGCAGAACAACCTGGACAACCCCGAAGACCGCGCGCGGCTCGCCCGGGTCTTCGAGCAGGGCCTGGATCAGGTGGTGGGCTACGTGCTGCCGATCGAACGCGCCGCGCCTTACGGCTGGGCGAGCGGGCCGTGGTTCCTGCGGCCGGAGACCCTGTTTCTCATCCCCGGCGACTCGCCGATGGGTTTCCGGCTCCCGCTCGACTCGCAGCCGTGGGTCGCGCCGACCGACGCGCGCCACCTCGCGCCGCCCGACCCGCAACTCGAGCTGCCCCCGCTGCCCGACGCCGCGGCCCTCGCGCGGCAGTACGCGCTGCCCACG
>JAEUHA010000202.1 GCA_016793535.1 Opitutaceae bacterium
CACGAACGCGACGATCTTGTAGTTGGTCGTGTTCAACCCGATCGACTCACTGGCGATCTCGTCGTCGTGGGTGGCGAGAAAGCCGCGGCCGTAGGTGGAGTGCACCAGGCTCGTGACCACGAACACCGTGATCGCGACGAACGCGAGGACCCAGAAGATCGTCGTGTGGGCGGGAATGCCGTTGAGGCCGAGCGCACCGCCCAGCACCTCCACGTTCTGGAAGACCACGCGGATGATCTCGCCGAAGCCGAGCGTGACCAGCGCCAGGTAGTCGCCCTTGAGCCGCAGGGAAGGCACGCCGACGAGCAGGCCCGCGAGGGCGGCGCAGAGTCCGCCGGCGACCAGCGCAGCGAGGAACAGCCCGCCCTGCTGCACGGCGTTGGTTTCGGCTCCGCCCAGCAACCGGGGACTGACAAAGAGGCTGAAGGCGGCGGAGAAATACGCCCCGACCGACATGAACCCCGCGTGGCCGAGCGAGAACTGCCCTGTGTAGCCGTTCACCAGGTTGAGCGAGACGGCGAGGATGACATTGATGCCGACTCCGATCAGGACATCGAGGTGGTAGGGATCGATCCGGTCGGAAAAATGGGAAATGCCGAAGGCCGCGAGCAGGGCGGCGAGCAAGGCGAGGTGCGGCTTGGGCATGAGGCGGGTGAAAAGTTCAGCCACGGACGATCTGGCGCGACCGATGCGCGAACAAGGCAGGGGAGAGGTTGCCCACGAAACACCCGGAGCACACGGAAGGCTCGGTCGTTTCCGTGTGCTTCGTGTGTTCCGTGGGCAGTATCCGGGCCATCGGGGTGCTTCGTGGTTGAGAGTTCAGACCTTTTCGACCGTGAACTTGCCCAGCAGTCCGGCCGGGCGGAAGAGGAGGATGATGATCAGGATCGCGAACGCGATCGCGTCCTTGTAGGTCGACCACTGGCTGCCGTTCACAAAGGTCTCGACCGTGCCGAGAATGAGTCCGCCCAGCGCGGCTCCCGGGATGTTGCCGATGCCGCCGAGCACCGCGGCGACGAACGCCTTGAGCCCGGGCATGACGCCCATCAGGGGATCGATCGAGGGGTAGTTGAGCGCGTAGAGAATGCCGCCGGCCCCGGCGAGGGCGGACCCGAGGCCGAAGGTGAACGAGATCACGACATCGTTGTTCACGCCGACCAGCTGCGCCGCGCGCGGGTTGAGGGCGACGGCCCGCATCGCGGTCCCGATCTTGGTGCGATGGACGATGAACTGGAGGGCGACCATCAGCAGGAACGCGATTACGATCACGGCCAGCTGGTTGGTCGAGATCACCAGACCGCCGAGGTTGAAGTTGAGCGAAGGGAAGACCGCGGGAAACGTGCGGGGGGCGGCGCCGAAGAAGACCTGGCCGCTGTATTCAAGGAGCAGGGACACGCCGATGGCGGTGATGAGCACGTTCAGCGTGGCGGCGCCCCGGAGCCGGCGGTAGGCGAGCCGCTCGATCAGCATGCCGAGCAGCGCGCACCCGATCATCGCCGTCAGCAGCACGAGGCATCCGCCCCAGAGCGTTCCCTCGGGCACGATCCGGCCCAGGTAGTAGCCGATGAACGCCCCGACCATGAAGACATCGGAGTGGGCGAAATTGATGAACCGCAGCACCCCGTACACCATCGTGTATCCGAGCGCGATGAGGGCATAGATGGCCCCGAGGGAGATGCCGTTGAGGAGTTGCTGGAGGAATTCGGACAAGGCAGGTGAGTTGAAAGTTGAAAGTTGAAAGTTGAAAGAACTAATCCCGGAGGGAATGGCGGAGGCCCGTGAGCATGCGTACAATTTCGAGGGCCGCTTCGTAGAGCCGGTCGTGCTCGGCAATCTCGAGGAAGTTCTGTTGTCGGGCAATGCGCGCCTGGGCGACCAACTCGAACGTCGATCCAGTTGCCATTTCGACGAAGCGCCGAAAGTCGGCCTTTGAGTGACGCGAGCATCCTTCCGCGAGATTGGAGGAAATCGAGACTGCGGCGCGCCTCATTTGGTTCGTTAAACCGAAGCGCTCATCGACCGGAAACGATTTCGTTTGGCTGTAAACAAGCTCAGCCAGAACCACGCTCTTCTGCCAGACTCCCAGTTTCTCGAAATTGAACATGTGAGTCGGGATCACTCGCTTTCACCTTTCACCTTTCAACTTTCAACTCCGCCAGACCGAGGTACGCGCCTCCGTTCACGGGGCCACCGCCTCAAAAAACCGCGGCCGGCCGTCCTTGATCGTCAGCATCACGGCGGCCTTCGTGCTGTTGCGCCGGGCGTCGATCGTGGTGCTGCCGGTGACGCCCGCGAAGTCGCGCGTGGCGGCGATCGCGTCGCGCAGTTTCCGGCTGTCGGCGGTGCCGTTGCGCTCGATCGCGGCCGCGATGAGGCGCAGCGCGTCGTACCCGAGCGCGGACACCGCCTCCGGGGTCTCGTTGCTCCAGCGGGCCCGGTAGCGCTGCACGAACGACTGCACCTCCGGGGCGCTGTTCTCGGCGGAAAAATAGGTCGAATAGTACGTGCCTTCCACCGCCTTGCCGCCCAGCTCCACCAGCTGCGGCGCCTCCCAGCCGTCGCCGCCGATGAAGGGCACGTCGAGCCCGAGGGAGCGCGCCTGGCGGCAGATCAGCGCCGCCTCGGAGTAAAAGCCCGTGGCCGCGACCACGTCGGGCCTCGCGGCGCGGATCGCGGTGAGCTGCGCGCGGAAGTCCTTGTCGCCTTCGGTGAACTTCTGCTCCGCCACGATCTCGCCGCCGAGGGCCTGGAAGCGTTCCCGCAGGACCGACGACAGGCCGATGCTGTAGGGCGAGTTGGTGGAGGTCAGCAGCGCGACGCGCTTCGCCCGCAGCGAGGTGTGGGCGAACTTCGCCAGCACCGCGCCCTGGAACGGGTCGATGAAGCAGATGCGGAAAATGTAGTCGCCGATCTCCGTCACCTTCGGGTTCGTGGACGAGATCGCCATCATCGGCACCTTCGCATTCTGGCAGATCGGCGCCGCTTCGAGTGAATTGCTCGAGGCGTTGGCGCCGAGCACCGCCACGACCTTGTCGCGCGAGATGAGCTTCTTCACCGCGGTCACGGACTCGCCCTGTTTCGACTGGATGTCCTCGACGAGATACTCGATCCGGCGGCCCAGCACGCCGCCTTGCGCGTTCAGCTCCTCGACGGCCAGCAGGATGCCCTTGCGGGTAGCGACTCCGAACGCGGCGTCCTTGCCCGTAAGGGAGGCGTAGTGGCCGATCCGGATCGGACCGGCGTCGGCGGCGAGAAGCGGTCCGGCGGAAGCGGCGAGGGTGGCGAGCAGGAACTCGCGGCGGGAGATCATGGGCGAAGGGTGGCCGGGTGGGAGCGCGGACGTCCCTGTCCGCAGGTTTCGATCGAGGCGGACGGGGACGTCCGCGCTCCCAGGAGGAAACGCTCAGGGCTCGACCGTCTTGTTGAACTCGAGCTTGCCGCCCTTGATCGCGATGATCGTCGCGCCCTTGGTGGCGTTCCGGTCCTTGTCGATCGTGGTCAGGCCCGTGGCACCGGAGAAATTCTTCGTCGCGGCGAGGGCGTCGCGAAGTTTCGGTCCGTCGGTCGTGCCGGCCCGTTTGATCGCGTCGGCGAGCACCAGCGCGGCGTCGTAACCGAGCGCGGCGAAGGCATCGGGCGTTTCGTTGTTCCAGCGGGCCTTGAATTTCGCGACGAACTTCGCGACGCCCGCGTCCTTGTTCTCCGGCGAAAAGTGGGTCGAGTAGTAGCAGCCGTTGAGGGCCTCGCCGCCGATCTCCAGCAGCTTGTCCGACTCCCAGCCGTCGCCGCCGAAGAACGGCACGTTGAGCCCAAGGCCGCGCGCCTGGCGGACGATCAGCGCCGATTCGGTGTAGTAGCCGGGAACGAACACTGCGTCCACGCCCGCCGCCTTTACCGCCGTGAGCTGGGCGCGGAAGTCCTTGTCGCCCTCGGAATACTTCTGCTCGACCGCGACGGTGCCGCCGGACTTCGTGAACGTCTCGCGGAAGAACTTCGCGAGCCCGACGCTGTAGGCGTTCGAAACGCTGGAGATGATGGCGACTTTCTTCGCCTTGAGATCGTTCTGCGCGAACTTCGCCATCACGGTGCCCTGGAACGGATCGATGAAGCAGACGCGGAAGACGTAGTTGCCGATCTCGGTGACCTTAGGGTTGGTCGCGGCGGGCGAAATCATCGGAATCTTCGCCCCCTGCGCGATCGGGCCGGCCTCGAGCGAGCGGCCGGAGGAGACTTCGCCGATCAGCGCCACGACCTTGTCGCGGGTGATGAGCTTCTTCGCCACGGTGGCGGACTCGCCGGGCTTGGTCTGGTTGTCCTCGGAGACCAGCTCCAGCTTGCGGCCGAGGACGCCGCCCGCGGCGTTGATTTCCTCGAACGCCATCTGGACGCCCTTGTGCGACGACTGGCCGAACGTGGCTTCCTTGCCGGTCAGGGAAGCGTATTCGCCGACCTTGATGGTCGGCTGAGCGGCGAGCCAGGCGGGGGCGGCGAGCAGCAGGGCGGCGGAAAGGAGGCGAAGTTTCATGTTGGCGGGAAAAAAGCAGTGATCAGGGCTCGATGCGTTCGACGAAAGCGAAGCGTCCATTCTTCACCGTCAGCACGACGGCGGACTTGGTTGGATTGCGCTGGGCGTCGAGCGTGGTGGTGCCGGTGACGCCCTTGAAATTCTTCGTCGCCGCGAGCGCGTCGCGCAGCTTGGGGCCCTCCGTGGTGCCGGCGCGCTTGAGGGCGTCGACTAGCATCATGACGGCGTCGTAGCCCTGGCCCGAAAGCGTGTCCGAGGCGGAACCCCAGCGCTGCTTGAATCGCTGGTTGAACGCGACCACTTCGGGATCGCTGCTCTCCGGCGAGTAGTGCGTGGCAAAATACGTCCCTTCGACCGCCTTGCCGCCGATTTCCACCAACTCGGCCGCCTCCCAGCCGTCGCCGCCGAAGATCGGCACGGTCAGGCCGAGGTCCCGCGCCTGTTTGCAGATGAGGGCGGCCTCCGCGTAGTAGCCGGGAACGAGGATGCCGTCGGCCCCCGCGGCCTTGATCGCGGTGAGCTGAGCCTTGAAATCCTTGTCGCCCTCGGAATAGCGCTGCTCGATCAGCACTTTGCCGCCGCGCGTGGCGAAGTGCTCCTTGAAGAAGCGCGCCAGGCCCACGCTGTAGGCGGAGGACACCGACGTCAGCAGCGCCGCCTTGCGCAGTTTCAGCGTGTCGTGGGCAAACTTCGCCATCACGACGCCCTGGAACGGATCGATGAAGCAGACGCGGAAGATGTAGTTGCCGCGCGCCGTGACGTCCGGGGCGGTCGACGAAGGCGAGATCATCGGGATCTTCGCGTTCTGGCAGATCGGCGCCGCCTCGAGGGAGCGGCTCGAGGCGACCTCGCCGATGATCGCGACCACCTTGTCGCGCGAGATGAGCTTCTTCACGACCGTCGCGGACTCCCCGGGCTTAGACTGCGTGTCTTCGACGATCAACTCGAGTTTCCGGCCGAGCACGCCGCCCGCGGCGTTGACTTCCTCGACGGCGAGGGTCGCGCCCTTGTGCGAGGACTGGCCGTACGCCGCCTCCTTGCCGGTGAGGGAGGCGAACTCGCCGATCTTGATCGTGCCCTGGGCGGCGGCGACCGCGGCGAGCCAGCTCGCGGCGACGACGGACAGGAGGGGGCGAAAGGCCTGAATCATGAGGGGTGGTTCAGCGGTGGGAAAGGCGCAGCCAAGGCCAGCCACAGCAGGTTTTCAACCAAAACGGTGCGAACGTTCTTTCCCCTGGGAGCGGGGGGGGGGCCCCCCCCCCCGCACCGGGGTTGGGGGGGGGGGGGCCCCCCCGCCCCCCGAGGCCCCGGTGTGGGTACCGGCCCGCGCCCCGCCCCCC
>JAEUHA010000221.1 GCA_016793535.1 Opitutaceae bacterium
TTTCCGGCAGCGCCGGTTGCTTCGGGTGCGACGGCGGCGGCGCGGCCCGGTCGGTGTGGTTCGTCGCGCCATAGTGCGCGAGCAGGTCGGGCTTGCCGTCGCGCACGTCGTGCGGGTGCGAGAAACCGAAAAAGATGAAAAACGGCGCGCGCTCCGCCGCCGGCGTGCGGTCGCGCTCCGCGAGGTAGCCGAGCACCTGTTCACCGTGCCAGGCGCTGCCGGTTTCGTCGGTGCCGCCGCGCTTGGTCGCATCGCGGCGGACGGTGAAGAGCCGGTTGGCCGCTTCGTAGCTGTTGCCGATCTTGCAGGTGCGCATCGTGGCATAACCGGCGCGGTTGAAGACGGCGGGGATCGTCTGCTGCTCGAGCCCGGGCGGGCTGAGCGCCCCGCCGCGCGGCCCGATCGGCAGGTGCCACACGGAGCGGCCGCTCATGATCATATGCCGCGACGGCGTGCAGACGCCGCCGATGAACGAACCCATGTGGTACGCCCCGTCGAGCACCATGCCCTGCGCCGCGAGGCGATCAAGGTGGGGCGTGCGCAACGCGGATTTCGGATTGTAAGCCTTCAGGTCGAACGGCGATTGGTCGTCGACGACGATGAAGAGGATGTTCGGCCGGCGCCCGTCTGCGGCAAACGCGGCCGAGCCGAGGACGAACAGACCGAAGCAGAGGCGGAGGAAGCGCATGGGGATAAGCCGGGGTGGAGGGAGATGACCGGCGGACACGGGCGATCAGAACTTCGCGCCGACCGTCGTGATGATCTGCCGCGGATCAGTCCAACGCGTGTAGCGCCAAGCGGTGCCCTGGTCGGTGACCTTGTCGAACAGGTTGTTCACGTTGACCTGGAAGGTCCACACGGTCGCGCCGAACTTGCGCCGGTAACTCGCGAACGGGCTCACGACGACCTGGTCGTCCGTGACGATTCGGGGCAGCACTTCCTGCCCGCCGACGACGATGGCGGCGCGGTCCTTGCCGAACACGTAGCGCACCGAGCCGCCGACGGCGAGGCCGCGGAGCGCACCCTGCGTGAAGCTGTAGCGCGTGGTGAGATTGGCGTTCCTGCGGCCCGTGGCGGTGTCGTTCGCTTCCTGGTCCTCGAGATACTGGCGCGTGATGACGGTGGCATCGTCGGGATTCAGCCCCTGGCTCCGGGCCGTGTCGCGCGCCTCCGAGAGTTTTTCGCGCAGCAGCGGGAAGAAACGCGAGAACTTCACTTCATTGCGGCCGTAGGCGCCGCGGACGGTCCACTGCGGCGTGAGGTTGGTCACAATCTCGACCTCCATCCCTTCGGTGCTGCGGTCGCGGTAGTCGGTGGTGTTGACGAACGGCACGCGCAGGAACGGCAGCAACTCGGTGCGCACGTCCGCGGCGACGCCGCTGGAAATGTTCTCCGCGGTGTTCTGGAAATAGGTGAGGTTGAGGTTCACCCGGCGGTCGAGCAGGTTGAAGCGGACGCTGTAATCCGTGCCCTCGCCGGTGCGCGGCAAAAGCGCCCGGCCGTTGAGATCGAGGCCGACGTTGTCGCTGAAGAGCGCCGACTCGAAGTAACCGGCGGTGAGCGAAACCCAGGGCAACGCGTGCCACACGACGCCGTAAGTCTGGTTGGTCACCCACTGGTCGGAGAACGGCACGAGGGGCACGGCGACGTAGGCGGTGCCGTTGTTGGCAATCCAGTTGCCGGCGGCGTCGACGAAGTGCTGTTCGTTGGTTTCCGGATTGGAGACCAGCGGCCGGAAAGAGTCCTGTTTCCAGTGATCTCGGCCGAGACCGACGCTGGAACGCAACCGGCCCCCGAAGTAGGAGCCGAGAGCGTTGAACGTGCCCGAGGCCAGACTCTGCTCGAAGCGCTGGCTGCCGCTGATACGGAAGTCGGTGGTGACGCCCGGCAGGTGCGGGTTGGCGAGGGCCTCGTCGCTGTTTCCGTCGCGGAAGTAGTGGTAATAATAAAAGAGGTTGTTCGCGTAGAAGGCGTTGTTGCCGGTGTAGCCGCGGCGGAGGATTTCCTCGCGCGAGAGGGAACGGTTGAAGGTGTCCTTGAAGTTGGTCTCGTGCCGATACGAGGCGCCGAAAACGAGGCGCTGCGTGATGCCCCACGGCAGGCGGGCGTCGTACACGGCGGCGCCGCGGAAGTTGGCGATCTCGCGGCCGTCGATGAGCGTGACGGGATTGTGCGCGGTGTAGTATTGCTCGAAACGCGGGTTGGGAATGAGCCGCGTGCGCGTGGCGTCGGTGGGATCGGGCAGGCTGGGGTTGACGTCGATCAGGACGTCGCGGATGCCGACGTTGGTGGCGTTGCCGTTAAAGACGTTGATGCGAAGCGTGTCGTCCTTCTGGCCGTTGTGCGAAAGGAGCACGCTCAGGCGGTCGCCGAGGGCGTGGCGGAGCTCGACGGTGTAGGCGTGAAATTTCGAGTTCAGTTTGTTGTCGGGGCCGCCCCAGTCCTGCCCGCGTGGCACGATGCTCTCGGCGACGCCGATGATCGGGAAGCGCAGCGGGTTCACGGGATCGGTGCCGGTGGCGACGTTGGCGCCGATCCGGACCATGGAGCTGCGGAAGGTGGCGGTCGGCGTCGACTGAAGGTTGAAGATGCGGCCGTCGAGGAGCGCGAACACGCGCGAGACACCCGTGGCGGGGCGAATCACGATCCGGCCAACGCCGTCGGCCTGGACACCCGCGCGCGCCGGGTCGGCGTCAACGGCGACCGTGCCGGTGCCGCGAACGTAGGCGGCGGTCTGGTCGTCGAGGACGACGTGGCTGAAGCCCTCGTCCTGATCCCCGTATTCGTAGGTGACGTCGATGACGGTGCGGCGGTGCTTGAACGGCTCCCAGCGCAGCGCGCCGGCGTAGCCGCGCAGGTCGGTGCCGCCCCGCTGCCGCCACGAGTCATTCTCGGCCGAGATGGCATTGAGGCGCACGGACACACCCGATTTGCCGAGCGGCTGGTTGATATCGGCCGAGTAACGCTGGCTGCCCCAGTTGTCGTAGCGGACCGTCGCCGACGCCTCGCGCCGGGCGTGGGCGCGCTTGGTGGCGATGTTGATGATGCCGCCGACATCGACGTCGCCGTAGGCGAGCCCGCCTGGACCGCGGGAGAACTCGATGCGCTCGGTGTTGTAGATGTCCTGCGGCATATACCAAGGGAAGCCATCGCGGAGTTGGCGGATCGAGGGCAGGCCGCGAAAACTGATCTGGTTGCCGGAGCGCTGGCCGATCGCGGCGCCGCGCGTGCCGGAGTCATTGTAGAGGTTCTCGGCGTTCGTCGCGAACTCGACCGCATCGAGGAAATTGTTCACCGCGAGGTCCTGCAGAAACTCCTGCGTCATCACCGAAATGGTGTTGGGCAGGTTTTCGAGTTTCTCGCTGGTGCGCGTGCCGGTCATGGCGGTCGAGGCCGCGTAGCCCAGATCTTTTTCTTCCGCGACCTCGAAGACCGACAGCATCAGCGGCGCGGCGGCGGCCCCCTTGGGCGCGGGCGTTTGCGGCACGAGCGGAGCCTGGGCCGCAGCGAACGGGGCGACGGCGAGCGCCAGCCAGGAGCGAAGTCGCGCGAAAGGTTTTTTGGGGGTCATGCCAGGTGGGGTGCGAGGTTGCGGGGGATCGACGGAAGATTGGCGCATCGGCGGCGCGTTGGTCCGGTCTTTAGAAGCATGAAAGTTCCGGGCTAGTGGCTCCATTCCAAGCGGGTGAGGACTAGTGCGGGACCATGCCAGACGGGCGGCGGTTTGGCCGCGGCGCCGCGTTCGGCGAAGGACGCGCAGATGCCGAACTGGTCCACCTCGCTCCACGACCGCAACGGGCCCTCGGCCGAAACGAAGTCCGCGAGTCCGAGGGTGAGGGATTGCGCGGTGTCAGCGCCGGGAATTTCCCGCTCGCAGACGAAGGTCGACCTCTTCCCGCGATAGCTGCGCCATTCATTTAGCTGCACCACGAAGCTCAGGCGATTGGTCTTGGGCAGCTTGAGCGTGAGAATCAGCTTCGCGTCTGCGGGACCGCGCCAAAGGGGGTCGGTGAGTTTGCGTGTCCAGGTTTGCTGGTGGGCGAGATTTCCCGCGTTGAGCTGATACCAGTCGCGCAGGCCACGGCTGAAGTCGTCGATCACGGGGCCGCGGGCGGCGGTGGTGGCCGTCTTCGCCTCGCGCAGTTCCTGGTCCGACCGACAGTGCAGCAAGCTGCTGAGGCAGAGCTCGCGTACCGGTTCGCGATGGCCTGGGAGCAGGGCGAGCGAGAGGGGCTGGGGCAGCGTGTGGTAGACGTTGGCGAAGGCGAAGAGCGGCGCGTCGAGCGTATGGAGCGGGAGCTTTGCCGTGAAGACGTCGCCGGCGCGCACGACATCGGCACTGCGCCAGAAGCGGGCGCGCGGGTCGGGATCGATGCTGTAGTAGATGTCGCAACGTGCGACGGGCCACGCCGGCTGGGGAGTGACGCGGAAGGCAGGGATGCGGTCGCTCGTCTGCAGCGTGAGTTCGCTGCGCGGCGTTTCCGGCACGGCGGGCCCGTCCTTGAGGTACTGGTCGAGCCAAAGCGGCATGCCCACGGCAACCTCGGGCGTGAGCCGGTGGCCCAGGTGTGGCGACCAGCAGTAGCGGGTCGGCTGGCCGGGGATGAGCGCGTTGGTGCGATAGACGTCGTCCATCCAACCGTGGTGATCGTTGGTGGCACTGCGGTGCAGCACCGGGCAACGGATGAGCGGGGCGTAACTCTCGAAGCTCAGCGTGCGGCGGAACACGTCGACGTCGCCCTTGACCTGTTCCTGTTGCGCGACACCGCCGACGAAAGGATGCGGCTCCCAGCGCCAGCCCTGCCCGCCCACGCCGGGGACCGCGGCCCTCACCCGGTCGTCGGTGCCGGCGACATACATCGTGAGGTTGCCGCCCATCGAGTAGCCGTGCACGCCGAGGCGGCGGGGATCGACCTCGGGTTGCTGCTCCAGAAACGTCAGACCGCGCCGGCAGCCGAGGGTGAGCAGATACCAGTTGTTGTTCTTCGGATGTTCGCGGTCTTCGAAGAACTGCTTCGGACCCGGCAGCATGGAGTTGTAACCGGGCACGTTGAGTTGCGACGGGTCCACCGCGCCCCAGTCGGTGTTGGGATCGCCGGGCTGCGCGCCCTCGACGGAGTTGAACGGCGCCTTGCCGGCGGTTCCGCCCCAGTTCACCGACAGCGCGGCGTAGCCGCGGGCGACGAGAAACTTCACCTCGTGCAGAAACGCGCGCTGGCCGCCGCCGTGGATGTGCATCACGCCCGGCAGCTTTTCCGTCACGGCACTTGGGCAGCCGTAAATCGCGGTCATGCGGGCCGACTTGCCCTTGAAGGTGCCGACGAGGAATCGCACGTGCCGAAACACACCGCCCTCCTCCCGCCATTCACGAATGACCTCGACCTCGAGTGCTTCCTGTCGCGGGTCGAAGTCGGCCCAAAGTTCCCGGACGGACTGCGGCACTCGGTCCGTCACGGTACCGCGCAACGCGCGGGAATCCAGCAGGGCGAGCGTCGAAGCCACGGCCCCGCTGCGCAGGAAGGCTCGGCGCCTGATGCCCGCCGGAAGATCAGAACGTATAGGTGGCAGTGAGGACGAAATTGCGGGGGCGGCGCAGCTCATAGCGGATAGGAATGATGGCATCGGTGGTTCCGTAATAGCCTTGCGAGTCGTAGTCCGTCGCCACGACCCGCGAGTCGTCCCAGTCGAGCGGGTTTTCGATGTTGAGCTGCAGCCGGAGGCTGCGGCCCTTTGCGAACCGGAATTGGCGTGAGATCATGAGTCCAAACTCCCAGTATTCCTCGCCCTCGATCGGCCGGGAAACGTCGATCACCGCCAGCGGGCGGCCGGCGGTGTTCAGCTTGCGTTCGTAACCGACCGTGCTGGCGCTCCGCCAGCGGAAGTTGCCGCCGAGGGCGAGGCCCTTGAGCCAGCCCTCGCGATCAAAGGTGTGGGTGACCATCCCGTTGGCGGAGTATTTACCGTTTCGGTTCGTGGTTCGCCCGGTGAGCGCCTGATCGTCCTCCCACGCCTGCTTGGCGGCGGCGGCCTGGGTCTCGATGAAGGTGGCGTCGGCTGCCGCCTTGGCCCGATCCGCGGCGCTGTTGGGATTTAGGTCGAAGGCGCTCGAGGCCTGACCCGCGGCCACCTTGCGCAACTCTGTCACGATACGCGCGTAGGCGGGCAGACCCTCGAATTCGCTCGTCTGGTTCAGGTAAACGGCCAGGTCGGCGACATGGGTTCCAAGCACGTTCTGGTTGGAGCTGCCGCTGACATAGAACCGCCAGCGGGGATTGGGATTGTAGGTGGCGGCAATTTCATAGCCGTCGGCGACATAGTTCCACGTCGAGTCCAATCCCTGCGTGTTCTCGACGCGGAGGGTGCCGACCGCCGGGAAATTGCGGAAATGAGAATCGCCCAAGGTGGCGTAATTGTCGCGCAGGCGGGTCAGGATGCTGCGCACGCCGTTGGTAAAGCCGGCGGCGTTGCGCGTCTCGTTGTCCGCCACGGTCTCGAATCGGGTCAGCGAAATCGTCAACTTGCCGTCGAAGGCGTAGGCGCGCAGGCCGTAATCCTGGGTCTCGCCCCGCCGGTCAGGGATGGTTTGGTTCAGGTAGTTCGTACTGACGGCGCTGGTGTTGGGCGTGAAGTTGCTCGAACGGCTGGCCGTCAAATCCAGCCAGGTCGTGGCGCGAAAGACGGCGCCAAAAGTCTTGTTCCTCGAGATGGTCGTCTTGGTGGGCGCCGCGTTGAAGGCGATCTGGCTGGCCGGAGTAAAGTACTGCCGCAGTTGCTGGCTGGCCGATCCCGCGACCTCGGGGTCGATCGTGGTGCGCGCGGCCGGGACCCCGTAGAGTTTCCAGGCGTCGCGGCGAAAGCCCGCGGTCGTGACGAGCCGGTTTTGAAAGAAGCGGCCGATCCAGGCGAAGGAGACCGAGTCGGTTTCGGTGCGCGTCTTCACGGCCTGGAGGAAGCGCTGGCGCGCAAAGTTCGCGGGGACGCTGTCGAGCGCTGTCGCGCCGACCAGCGTGCGGTAGGAATTGATCTCGTCGATCTTGCCCGAGAGGTCGAACATGCTCGGCAGCGGATCGGGAATGCGGCCGTTGACGTAGTAGGCGCGCTGCCAGATCTGGTGGTTGTTGTTCGTCACATCG
>JAEUHA010000244.1 GCA_016793535.1 Opitutaceae bacterium
CAGGCGGAGCCCGATGTTCGTGAGCACCTCGGCCGAAACGCCGGCAAACGCAATGTCGCCGACCACGAGCAGCGACAGCCGGATCGGCACAGGATCGGCGTCCGCAAACTGGTACTCCTTGCCCCGGGCAGGCATTTGCACGGTGCGCTTGCCGGGACAGGTGACGGTCAGCTGGGCCACGTGAACCCGGCCGCGGGCGACAGTCTTGATGCTTTCGGCGACGCGCACGACCTCCTCGCCGAGAATCTGCCCGAGCGCGGTGACATTGCGAAAATCCGTGCCGACGCGATAGATCGGATCCTGGTCGCCGGCCGCGCCGCTGGTCCAGGGCGCGACGACCTTGCCGCCAAAGTGCTGCTCCACGTGGCGCGCGGTGGCGCCCGGCAGGTCGGGACTGATCTGGAAGTTCTGCGTGCCGAGCACGGTGGCGTGGACGCCGTAGTTGCTGAAGATCGCCAGCGGTTCCCCGGCCAGGTTGTCGAGGCGCACCACGGCGACCGTCTTGTCGGAGACGCCGTCCGGATTGTGCCCGAGCATCCAGCCGCCTTCGCCGTTGCGGGCGCGGCGATTCATGTTCACGCGGGCCTGACCGGTGCCGTAGCCGATGCGCGCGGGCTGCAACGCGGTTTTCGCCTGCTGCACGACGGTGACAAGGGCATCCTCGAGCTTCTGCACGTACGCTTCTCGCCGCGCCGTGACCTCAGCGCTGGCGCGCTCGCCATAGGTCCCGATGGCCGGCGCCGCGTGCGTGTGTACGGCGGTGAGCAGGATGTGCTCCCCGGGGATGTTCGTTTCGCGGGCGATCCGGCCGGTGAATCGCTCCCAAAGGGCGTGGGAGATGCCGACGACTTCGACGCTGATCAGCGCGGCCTGATTCGTGCCGTCGTCCACGACGATGGCACGCACGTTGAGTTTGTCGCGGATGCCCTTGAAGCCGTCGACGCGACCGCTGTACCCGCTCATCGGGAGCGCGGCGTCGGCGGCTGGCGTGATATCGACGCGGGCGGCGCCGGCGCGGAAGAGCCCGGCGGCTGGCGCTGGGGCGCCGTCGGCAGGTGAAGCCGCGAGCAGAGCGGCGACGGCGAGATGCGGGACAAACCTCGAGCGGCGAACGAAGGCGAACATGGGGAGCAGGGGGGGAGGGTCGGGAGACCCGTAGAACGAGCCTCAGAGCATTGTCGGGCCGGGATGGGCGGCGCAATCCGTCTCGCATCATCGCGAGTCTTCAACGAGACGTCTTAGGGTTGGTCCCGGATCCTGCGCCGCGCCTCTAGCCGGCTGGGATTCCTGGGGCGAAATCGTGCAGTCCACTCCATCGGCCAGGCAACTGAACTATGACCACCCCGTCATCCCTGCGCGGCTGCGCCGCGATCGTGTCCTCCATCCTGCTTTCGATCGTCGCACTCGCGCAGGCAGTCAGCACCGGCACCATTGAGGGCCGCGTCTTCAATCCGGCCAACGGCGAGTTCGTCGAACGCGCGCGGGTGACGGTCGAGGGCACGACCCTGGAGGCGTTCACCGACTCCGGCGGGCAGTACCGTCTCACCAACGTCCCCGCCGGCACGGCGCGCGTGCGGATCTTTTACACCGGCCTCGAAGCGCAGGCCGTCGCCGTGACCGTAACCGCCGGCTCGATCACACCGCGCGATTTCGATCTCGCCGTCGCGCCGAACCGCCCTGCCGGCGGCAAGGCGGGCGACGTGGTGGAACTGGCCAAGTTCGTCGTGGCAACGACCAAGGAAATGGACGCCGCCGCGATCGCGATCAACGAGCAGCGGTTTGCGTCGAACATCGTGAACGTCGTGTCCGCGGACGAGTTTGGCGCGGTCGTCGAGGGCAACGCGGGGGATTTCCTGAAGTTCCTTCCCGGTATCACGGTCGACACCGGCGGCGGCGACATGCGCACGATTTCGATGAACGGCGTGCCGGCCAACAATGTGCCGATCACGGTCGCGGGTTTCAGTCTGGCCAGCGCCGCGTCGTCCGGCACCTCCCGCCAGATCGAGCTGGAACAGACGTCGGTCAACAACGTCGCGCGTTTCGAAGTGCATCACTCGCCCACGCCGGAATCGCCCGGCTCGGCGCTCGCCGGCTCGATCAACCTGGTGCCGCGGAGCGCGTTCGAGCGCTCAAAGCCGGTGCTGACGTCGAGCGTGTTCCTGATGATGAAGGACAACTACAAGGATTGGAAGAAGACGCCCGGCCCACGCGTGACCCCGACGCGAAAGATCAAGCCGGGCTTTGATTTCTCCTGGGTCGTGCCGGTGAACAAGCGCTTCGGTTTCACCGTGTCGGGGGCACACAGCAACCAATACACGAGCGAGGACTACTCGCAGAACAACTGGCGCGGAGTCGGAGCGGCGACCAACGGCATCACCAACCCCGGGGTCAACACGCCGCCGGCGAGTCAGTTTCCTGACACGACCGTGGACAAACCCTACCTGACCGACTACGCGGTCCAGGACGCGAACAAGTTCAGCAAGCGCACTTCGTTCGGACTCACCGCCGACTACCGGCTCGCGCGCAACGACCGGCTCTCGTTTTCGTTTCAGTGGGCGTTCTTCGATGCGGAACTCAGCAACCGCATGCTGACCTTCGTCGTGAATCGCGTGGCGCCGGGCGACTTCGATACGACGTTCACGCACGGGCAGCCTGGCGCGGGCACGATTCGACTGAACAACAACGGCATGAGGCAGAAATCCGGCACGACCTATACGCCGACGCTCACCTACCGCCACGATGGCCCGATCTGGAAGGCCGAGGCCGGCCTCGGAAACTCCCGGGCGAGCAATCACTATCGCGACGAGTATCGGGGATTTTTCAACAGCTCCGTCGCGACCCGGACCGGTGTCACGGTCAACTTCGACGACATCTTCTACCTGCGTCCGAACCGCATCACCGTCACCGACGCCGCCGGCAGTCCCGTCGATCCCTACAGTCTGGCGAGCTACTCGCTCACGTCGGCCAGCATGGGGCATCAGGAGTCGATGGATCTGCAGCGCACCGCCTTCACCAATCTGCGCCGTGACTTCGACGTGCGCGGCGTCCCGCTCGCGCTGAAGGCCGGGCTCGAGATGAAGCAGTCGGTGCGCGACATCCGGCGATACTCGCCCTCGTGGAATTTCGTCGGGGCCGACGGACGCACGAGTTCCAACCCGAACGGCAGCGACGACAGCGCGGCCGTCGTGCTTGATCGGACCTTCTCCCAGCGCATCGCCCCCTATGGCTTCGGCAGGATCGAGTGGGTCCAGCAGGAGGCGCTCTACGATCTGTACAAGGCCCACCCGGAGTATTTTCAGGGCAACGCCAACAACGCGTATCGCTCGCACATCGACCAGTCGAAGCATCTGGACGAGATTGTCTCTTCGGCGTACCTGCGCGCCGACACCGCGTTCTTCGAGCGCCGGCTGAAGTTCGTCGGCGGGTTGCGAGTGGAGCAGACGAACGTCCGGGCGGAGGGGCCGCTCACGGATCCCACGCTGAATTTTCAGCGCGACGCGAACGGCCGGGTGATCGATGGCAACCCCGGCCTCGCCGGCGTGCAGCCCGTGCCGATCGTGCCGGCGACGGACGCGCTGGGCGTGTCGCGGCTCACCTACATCGACCGGGGATTCGAGGCGAAGAAGGAATACCTCCGGTTCTTCCCGAACTTCAATGCGAGCTACAACGTGCGCGAAAACCTCATAGCGCGCGCTTCATGGTATGTGTCGATCGGCCGGCCCGACACGAATCAATACACCGGTGGTGTCACGCTCCCCAACACGGAGGCTCCGCCCTCCGCCGGCAACCGCATCCAGGTCAGCAACGTCGCGATCAAGCCGTGGAGCGCGCGCACGACGAAGGTCCGCCTCGAGTATTACTTCCAGCGCGTAGGCGCGCTTTCGATCGGCGCCTTCCGGCGGGATTTCGAGAATTTTTTCGGCAACACCACGTTTGCCCCGACGCCCGAATTCCTCGAGCTCTACAACCTCGATCCCGGCGAGTATGGCGCCTACGAGGTGCAGACGAGCTACAATCTCAGCACCCGCGTGCGCATGACCGGTCTCGAGATCGACTACCGGCAGGCGCTCACGTTTCTCCCACCGTGGGCGCGCGGCGTGCAGGTCTTTGCCAACGCGAGCGCGTTGCGGGCGACGGGCGCGGCGGCGAACAATTTCCAGGGCTTCGTACCGCGGAGCGGCAGCTGGGGCATCAGTCTCTCGCGCGAAAAATTCAATCTGAAGGCGAACTGGAATTACCGCAGCCCGGCACGGCTGGGCCAGCTTACCGGCCGCGGCATCGAGGCCGGCACCTTCGAATGGCGGGCGAAGAAGCTGAACACCGACCTCTACGGCGACTACGCCCTCACCCAACGGATCCGCCTGTTCGCGAGCCTGCGCAACGTCGGCAGCACGCCTGAGGACGTGAAGCGCTTTGGCCCGAACACCCCTGCGATTGCGCGCTTTCGCCAGCGGCAGGACTACGGCTCGGCGTGGATTTTCGGCGCGAAGGGGACGTTCTGACTTCGAGCCGGAGCCTTCGGCTCGATCGCGCGGAGCGAGGACGGTTCATGCGTCGAGCCGGCTCCCGCGGGGACGCGTTCGCGCTCTTCCGGTGGCGAGCCGTGGCCACGGTATCCGGCTTGAGTCAGTGACCCTGGCTGAGCGTGAAATAGAGCACCGTGACCACGAGACCGAGGAGCAGGAACGCTGCGGCGAAATAGAGCAGGCAGCCTTTGCGCACGTCCTGCTTCACGTTGGCCGGTGTCGCCTGATAGCGGGCGATGATCTCGTCCGGATCGGCGGACTTCGCCTCGATCGAAGCGGTTGCGGGCGGAGCGGTATTCACCGCGGCCGGGAGGAGCGGAGCGGGCGCGCTGCCGGCGGCGGATTTTGAGGACTCGGCGGCCGCGGCGATTTCGCGGTTAAGCCAGGCGAGATGTTCCTGCACCAGCGCGCGCTGGCGGACGAGTTCGGCGAGGCGATCGGACATTGCGAAGACGCTGGATTGGGGTGAAGACGGGGGCGCTGTGAGCGTTCCGCGTGCGCGCGAAACGACAATAAAAAAGCCGGTCCCGCAGGACCGGCTGGAAAGTGTGGCAGGACGGAACGGCTCAGGCCGTCACGACCGACACCGAACGGTGCGCCTTGTCGAACTTGACGTGTCCGTCCTTGAGGGCGAACAGCGTCCAATCGCGACCCGTGCCGACGTTCTTGCCGGCGTGGAGCTTGGTGCCCCGCTGCCGGACGATGATGCCGCCGGCGCGGATGGACTCGCCGCCAAACATCTTGATGCCCAGCCGCTGCGCACGGCTGTCGCGCCCGTTGCTGGATGTTCCCTGACCTTTTTTATGCGCCATGGCGTGTTGTCTCCTTAAGCGTTGATCGAGCTGATCTTGATTACGGAAAGCTCCTGGCGATGGCCGCGTTTGCGCTCCATGCCCTTGCGCTTCTTCTTCTTGAAAACGATGACTTTCTCGCCGCGTTTGTTCTCCAGGATCGTGGCCTGAACCGACGCTCCGGCCAGGAGGGGCTTGCCGACGCGGAAGGATTCACCTTCGCCCGCCGCGAGCACGTCTTTGATTTCCACCATCGAGCCCTTCTCAGTGCCCGGATAGCGATTTACGGTAAGAATGTCCCCCTCGGAAACAGTGAACTGCTGCCCTTGGGTCTTGATCGTCGCTTTCATAAATAAAACCGCTGAATAAGCGTTTTGGCCGACGTCAACGCAAGGCATTTATTCGGAAATCCGGCGGGGGCAGCGGATACTCGGCAATCCCTGGGTGTGCGGCATTTGCGGAGGCGTGCGGAACCGCAAACGCGACCGCCTCGGCCAGCGAGGTTCGGCGCCCGTAAAGCGAGGCGATGACGCACGCGAGAAACACGTCGCCTGAGCCCGTGGCGGACACTTCCTGCACCGGCGGGGGCGTGAACGTCGCCGTCGCTCCGTCGTGGTCCCGCAGCTGAATCGCGCGCGGGCCGTCGGTGACGACGACGTGACGAAGGCCTCGCGGCAACGCGTCGATCTCGGCCGTCGGCAGGGTGCGAAGTTCGTCCCGATTGATCTTCAGCAGGTCAAGCGGGCTAGCCGCGAGCTCGACGAGCGCGGGGCCGTAGGTGTCCACGACGAGCGGCCCGCGCTCCGCCCAGCGCGCGATGGCGGCCCGCAGGCCGGATGCGTCGGGCGTGGACCAGCCGGGAAAACTCCCGCACAGCGCCAGCACGTGGCCGCCGGGGACGGAGTCGAGGAAGGCGGCGCAGGCGTCCCACGCTCCGGCTCCGGGCGCGGCGTCGGGGCCGAGGAAGGTGGTCTCGGCGTGCCCGCCGCTGCGATCGCGGATCACGGTGCCCGCGCGCGTGGCGACCGCGGTTGGGAAGGAACGGAACGCCAGTCCGCGGGCCTGCAGCCACTGTTCGCATTCCACGCCGGGCGCGCCCCCGGTGAAGCAGAGCGCGGTGTTGGCCACGCCGAGGCGCGAGAGCATCTTCGCGACGTTGATGCCCTTGCCGCCCACTTGAAACGTCTCCGCGACCGCGCGCTGCGTCCGGCCCGGCGTCCAGCGTTCGAACTCGAGCGTGCGTTCCGCGAGCAGGTTGCCCGTGAGCGTGTAGACGTGGGGTGCGGCCGTGGTGGGCATGGTCATTTGTCCGGCTTCTGCGCCCGATAGAAGACGTAGTTCACGAGGAAGCTGAGTCCGAACACGCCGCTCAGCGTGCGGATGTTTCGCATCGCGCCGAACACCATCGTCAGCGAACTCGCGCGCGGCTCGCGCACGCGGAGCAGCAGCATGCTGCCGAGCAGCGCCAGCACCGGCTGCACCGTGAAGCACACGTAGTGCACCGCAAACGGATCGGGCCAGCGGGCCAGCGCCCAGGTGAGGACCGCGCCGCCGGTGATCGGGGCGATCGCGGCGACGAGCGAGGTCACGGCCAGGTTCACGCCGATCGCCAGGTTCTTCGCTTCGAGCGGAATCAGGCGGAGGAGCAGCGTGAACTGTCCCAGGATGAATCCGGCACTCGTGGCTCCGCCCCAGATCCACATCGCGTAAAGTACGTTTCGATTCTCGGGCGTGAGGAAACACCAGAGGAAATTCTGCGCCTGCCAGAGGATGAGCGAGAATGCCATGACCGACTTGTTGCCGTACCGGTCGAGCAGGTGCCCCCACGCCGGCAGCGACAACGCGCCGCTCAGCTGCGCCAGCGTCGCGAGAAAGCCGACCTCCAGGGCGGAAAGCCCGAGCTGGTCGAACATGAAGACGTGGTAGAACGGGCCGAAGATGTTCGCGGCGAACGACCAGATCGCGCCGAAGGCGATGAACACGAGGAGCGACCGGGCTCCGAGCACGACGCCGAACTGCTCGCGAAAGGACATCGGCTTCACCGCGACATGGCGCCGCGCGCGGGTCGGGCTGACCCATTGCCACCGCAGCGAAAACACCCGCATCAGCACCGCGCCCGCGATGAGAACCTGGAAGACCGGAATCGCGTACTGCCAGTGGGCGAGCGACCAGCCGGCGATCAACAGGAAGGTCAGCGTGGAGAACTGCAGCGTGGCATTGCGCCGGCCGAAGTACTTGCCGCGAATCCGGTACGGCACCCACTCCTGCACCCACGCATTCCAGGATACGCCGGCCACGGCGCCGAATCCGCTGGTGATCAGGAACCAGACAGTCAGCCACGTCCCCGCCGCCGCGGGATCGTCCCGCGGTATCCACGGCAGCAGGACACCCAGTGCCGCCCAGGAGACGAGGTGGAGCGACGCGGCGAGCACGGTGATCGTCTTCGCGGACTTCCAGCGCGCCAGGAACGGCGCGATGAAGATCTGCAGGAAATTGCCGACGAACGGCAGCGCGCTGATCAGCCCGATCGTCGTCTTGGGCAGGATGAAGGCCTTCGCCACCAGCGCCGTCATGAACACGTTCACCGGCAGCGACATCGTCACGATCGGCATCGCCATGATGCCCTCCGCCGTGCAGAGGCGGAGGGAACGGAGCAGATCCGCCTTGTGTTGGAGCGTGGCGGCGCGGGCGGTGGTTGCTTTCACGGGACAGTCGATGCCAATACAAGCGGCATGGAGTCCGTGGTGGAAGCTGAAGTGCTGCGAACGAAAAAAACGGTTGCACTCGCGCGGTGGCTGCTGGGCAAGCACCTGGTGCGGCGGGCGGCGGACGGGCGCACCGACGCCCGGCTGATCCTCGAGACCGAGGCCTACGACGGCGAACGCGACCTCGCCTGCCACGCCCGCGCCGGCCGCACGGCCCGCACCGAGGTCATGTATGCCGCGGGCGGCGTGTGGTACGTCTATCTCTGCTATGGGATCCACGAGATGCTCAATCTCGTCGTCGGCCCCGCGGGCTGGCCCGCGGCGATCCTGATCCGCGGGGTCGAGGGCGCGAGCGGTCCCGGCCGGCTCACACGGTCGCTGGGCATCGACCGGTCGCTCAATCGCGCGCCGGCCGTTCCGGGCAGCGGACTCTGGCTCGAGGACCGCGGGATCCGCGTGCCGCCCCGGGCTATTTCCCGCACGCCGCGGATCGGCGTCGACTACGCGGGGCCGGTCTGGGCGGCGAAACCCTGGCGGTTCACGATCGATCCGCGAGCGCTGCGTCCACCGCCTCCCGGACCTGCGCGGGCGTGATGGCGTCCACGGCCGGCCCGGCGCGCAGCACCCGCACGCGCGGCGCCGGCGGCGCCCAGATCGCGGGATCGGTGGGTCCGAACAGGAGCACGCACGGCGCGCCGCAGGCTGCGGCGAGGTGGCTGATGCCGGAGTCGTGACCGAGAAAGAGCCGGCAGCGGCCCAGGTGATCGGCCAGGGCGTCGAGCGATCGTCCGGCGAGGAGCTCGACGCCGGTGTCCGCAAGCCACGGGGTCCACCGCGGGGCCTCCGCCTCACCGAGAACGACCGCGACGGGCGCGGGCAGCTCCCGGATGAGCTGCCGCCAACGCTCGTCCGGCCAGTTTTTCCGCGGTGAGCCGCTGCCGGGATGAACCGTGACGGGACCGTGGCGACCCGCCGGCGCGGTGTCACCACGCAGTGAATACCATGTCGGCCCCTCAGGCAGGCCGAGGGCGCGCAGGGGAGCGGTGAAGTGCGCGGCCGCCGGGCCGGAGGTGGGCATGGCTCCCGTGGTCAGGAAGGTCTGTCCCGGTCGGACGGGAAAGCGGCGCGCCAGGTCGCCGTCGGCGTCCGGCCAGTAGTTGATCACCAGGTCGAAGCCCGCGAGCCAGGCAGCGAACTCCGCGGGCAGCGGTCCCGCGGCGAACAGCCGCGCCCAGCGGGCCTCGTGCTGCGCGTGCACCGCGTCGAGCAGGCCGGGACCGCGCGCGAGCGCGGCGGCGGTGGCGTTGCCCGCGAGCTCGATGCGGGCGCCGGGCCAGCGGTGGCGCAGGAGCGCGAGCGCGGGCAGTGTGACGATGAAGTCGCCCAGCGCGCCGCCCCTAAGGACGAGGATTCGTTCCATGCGGGGCCGGCGACTTCGCCGGCGGCACGTAGGCCTCGAGCGTGGCCGTGCCGGTGCCGATCTTGAATTCCACCTCGAACTTCACCGGCAGCCGGTGGCTGTCCTGGGCGATCCAGATCCGCACCGAGCTGCCGCGGCGGAACATTCCCTTCGGCGGCGTCTTGTCCATCCGCGGCTCCAGCACCACGGTGCGGAACTTTCCCAACGAGGTGGATACGTCCTCGTAGCGGGCCATGTGGATGGTGAGCTCGTAGAAGTCATCGTCGAACAGGACCAGCGCGTCGCGCTTCTGGCCGGGCTTGAGGTCCCACGTCCGGGTCTGCAGCAGTCCCATCATGAGATCGGTTGGATCGCCCTCCGGGATGTCGAGCTCCCGGGCCGGCTCGCCCTTCGACACCGGAGTGTAGATGGCCTTGCGGGTGTCGTAATTGAAGGTGACGCGGTGCTCGCTTTGCTTGCCCTTCTGCGTGCTCGATTCGTGCAGCGAGACCAGCTTGCCGGTCTGGAGGTCGAAGATCGAGCGGGCCTCCGCGTCGAAGGGCAGGAGCATCCGCGCCAGGCGCCGCGTGGCGGTGGTGGTGGTGACCACCATGGTCGGCGTGGGTCCGCTGTTGTCCTGCCGGCCGGAAATCTTGATCTCGCCCGCTCCGGGCACGATCGCCCAGGAGACCCGGTACGTCAGTTGTTCGCCGTCGTGGAGCGGCACGGTACCGGCGGCAGCGGCCGCCGCGGTGCCGAGGCAGGCGAGACTGAGACGAAGGAAACGGGCGATCATCGGGCGGCGAGTGTGGCGGCGGGCCGGCCGTGCGGAAGCGCGAAGATGCGCGAGGGCGCGATGGCCCAGCGCACTTCGCTGGCATCTGGACAAGCCGGCCACGGGCTGCCTCCCGCCCAGGGCGAGAAGGCCGGCAGCACGAGCCGACGTTCGGCGGCCACGAGCGCCGGCAGTTTGATCCGGCCCCCGGCGCCATCCTCGAGCAGGACCGCAGGATGGTGGTGGCCGACGACTTCCACGGTTCCCTCGGGAATGTCCGGGGATCCATCCCCGTGATGAAAGAAGTACCCCGCGCGCCGGACGGTGCGGACCGCCGCGCCCCGCCAACGGCGGTCGTGGTTGCCGGCCACCACGGTGACTCCGGGCGTGGCGGCGAGGAAGCGTTCGGCGCGGGCCGTTCCCTCCGCGGCGTGCACCACATCGCCGAGCCAGATCATCTCCGCCGGCCGGTAGTCCGCGGTCAGGGCGTGCAGCGCCGCCTCGATGGCATCGTCGCCCCAGATCGGGAAGAGATGGCCCCGGGCCCGGTGCACGGTCGCGTAGCCCCAGTGCAGGTCGGCGACGATGAGCAGCCGCTCCTGCGCGAGCCAGAGCGCCCTCCGGGAGTCGAGCCAGACTCCGGGGCGGATTTCGACCCGGGTGGCGGGCGGGGAGGACATCGGTGGCGGCACGCGCATGCGCAGGTGGGGACACCGTGCCGAAGTGGGCGCCGGCTTCAAACCCAACTTCGAGGTTTATTTCCCGGTCGGGGCGGGGCCGGCTCCGGCCGACTGGTCCTGATCCCGGCCGTACATCTCATGGAACAAGCGCTCGATCGTCGTCTCCGGGTCCTCGAGCGTCATCGTCTCCCGGATGCGGCTGACGAACAGGCCGAAGGCGAACGGGCTGACGCGACTCGGCGCGCGGAACTCCCACGGCAGCGACCCGGCCTGCCCGAGGAACGCAAGTGCGCCCGGCAGGTCGAGGAAGCGCAGCGTCGCCTCGGCGTAGGCTTCGCGGAGCAGCGGATGGTCGGGTTCGTGGCGCCGCAGGACTTCGAACAGGATCTCGGAGCTCCACTGCAGCGCGCGGGCCCCGCGTTCCTGGCCGACGACCCGCCGTGGCACCATCAGGCCCGTCTGGGCCACGCCGCGAAACTGCCACTTCACCAGGTTGCTCGTCTCGAGCGCGGCGCGCAGCGCGTCCTCGGCTCCGTCCCGGCGGAAGAGGTCCCGCCACTCCGCCGGCGTCGGCGCCTGGAACGGCTGCAGGGTGAGCATGAAGCCGTAGTCGTCGATGGTGGTCAGCGCATTGCCGCCGCGCAGTTCATGCACCCGCCGGGCGATGATGCGGGAGAGCGCGTCGTTGGCCGAGCGGCCGATCAGGGAGTGGAAAAACACGTGCACCAGTCCGCGGTGCGTCACCTGCTCGACGAGGAAGAAGTCCGCCGTCGGGATCACCGAGATCGCGGCCTGCAGGGCGAAATGCCCGCCCAGCGCGCGGGCATTGGCGGCGGAGAGGGTGTATTCGGTTTCCAACCACGCGCAGAGCGTGGCGGTCGAGCCGGTGGCGAGGCGCGCGGCCGCGGCGGTGCGCAGCCGCACCACCTCCGTCGCCAGGCCGGAGGCCAGCGGCATCTTGTTCGCATTCCAGCGCGGCACGGTCGGCACGGCGCTGTCGGCCGCCGCGACCCGGGCGGTGAGCAGCCGGGTCTCGACCAGCCGGATCGTTCGGCCGTTGAGCACGAACACGTCTCCCGGCCGCAGCCCCTTCATGAACGATTCCTCGACCTCGCCGAGCTTCCGGCGGCCCAGCTGCACCTGCACCATGCTCTCGGTCACGATCGTGCCGACGTTCTGGTAAAAATCACGCGCCACGCGCGGCGCCACCAGCGCCAGGCAGCCGTCGGCGTCGGTCGTCACCTTGCCGAACACGCCGCCGTACTGCCGCTCCAGGGCACTGCCGCCGCCGGCGAGGTAGTGCAGCACGCGGTCGAACTCCGTCCGGGCGAGATCGCGATAGGGGTACGTGCGCCGGACGAACGCGAACGCCGCGTCGGGCGAGAGGCTGGCCGACGCCGCCAGTCCCACCAGGGTCTGTGCCAGCACGTCGAGCGGGTTCGCGCTGATCTTCACCGGCTCGAGGCTGCGCCGGGCCATCATGCGGGCGGTCACCACGCACTCCGCGAGGTCATTGCAGTTGGTGGCCACGAGCACGCCGTGGCTGGTTTCGCCCATCGAGTGGCCCGAGCGTCCGATCCGCTGCAGGCCGCGGGCCACGCCCTTCGGCGCGGCCACCATGACCACGGTGTCGATCGAGCCGATGTCGATGCCCAGTTCGAGCGACGTGGAGCAGACGACCGCCCGGAGTTCGCCCCGCTTCAGCCGGTCCTCGACGGCGAGGCGCAGCGTGCGGTCGAGCGAGGCGTGATGCACCTCGATCCGGTCCGCCAGCGCGGGCATGAGCTGTTTCAGCCGCAGGCCGATGTGCTCCGCGCCCGAGCGCGTGTTCGTGAAGATCAGCGTCGTGCGCTTCTGCCCGACGTACATCCCGAGTTCGGCGAGCAGGCGGGAACCGGTGTAACCCGCGGGTGGATACGCGTGGTCGCGCAGCGGCGAGAACACCTCGATGCGCGCGCGCCGCGCCTCGGTCACCGCGACGATCCGGCAGGGGCGGCCCGGGCCGACGAGGAACGCCGCGACCGTCGGCAGCGGCGCGACCGTGGCGGAGAGGCCGAGGCGCACCAGGCCGGGCTCGGGGTCCGGACGGGACGGAGCGGCGTCCGGCGCTTTTCCCTTCGCTTGGTCAGTCGCCCGAGATGACGTCCGGGATGACGCCCCGGTGTGCCGGAGGAGATCCAGCCGCTCGGCCGCGAGCGCGAACAGCACGCCGCGCTTCGATTCCGCCAGCGCGTGCAGCTCGTCGGCGATCACGAACCGGACCGGGCGGAACGCCGGGTGCCAGGCGGGCTGGCTCAGCAGCAGCGTGAGGCTTTCCGGCGTGGTGACGAGGAGGTGCGGCGCGCGCCGTTTCTGGCGGGCGCGCTCCCGGGCGGTCGTGTCCCCGGTGCGGGCGCCGATCCGGAGCCAGCTCCAGCCGAGTTCGTCGAGCGGCTGCTGCAGGTTCTTCTGCAGGTCGTAGGCGAGGGCGCGCAACGGCGAGACGTACACGGCCACGATGCCGTCGGGCAGCTCGCGGCGCTCCCGCGCGCGGACGAGGAAATCAAACACGCCGAGAAAGGCCGCGAGGGTCTTGCCGCTGCCGGTGGGCGCGGTCAGGAGCACGGACCGTCCGGCCATGATCTCGGGCAACGCGAGGTGTTGCGCCGGGGCCAGGCGGCCGAAGCGACCGACGAACCATGCCCGCAGTTCCGGATGCAACGCCGCGAGGACCGCGGACTCGGGCAGGTCGGATGCGGTGACGAGGTCGCCGCCGGCCGCGGTCTCGACGGGCTCGTTCACGGGTCGGGGACCGGCGCCGCGTCGGGCCCGGGCAGGGCGGCGGCGAGCCGCCGGCAGGTCTCGAGCGTGTCGATGTCGGCGACGGTCTTGTCGGTGCGAATGCGCGCGATCCGTGGAAACCGCAGGGCGAAGCCGCTCTCGTGCCGGCTGCTGGCCTGAATCGAGTCGAACGCGATTTCCAGGATCGTATCCGGAACCACGATGCGCTGGCGGCCGCGCTGCTCGAGGGTGTTGGCGAGGAAATGCTCGGTGAGCCGCGCGATCTCGACGTCCGTCAGGCCCGAGTAGGCCTTGCCCACCGTGAGCAGCCGGCCGTGGTCGGGGTCGCGGATCGAAAAGGTGTAGTCGCTCAGCACGTCGCGCCGCTTGCCGTGGCCGTACTCCGCCGCGACGACCACGACGTCGAGCGTGGCGTAGGCCTTCTTGAGTTTCACCCACGCCAGTCCGCGGCGTCCGGGCGTGTAGAGACTCTGCGGATCCTTCGCGATCAGGCCTTCATTGCCGCGTCGCCGGGCGGCGAGGAAGGCGGCTTCGATCTCGACGACATCCGCCGCCGTGCGGACCGGTGCGAGGCGCAACGTCGAGTGCCTGGTTGCCGGGGCGAGCAGCGCGGCGAGGGCGGCGCGGCGCTCGCGGAGGGGTGTCTTGAGCAGGGAGCGACCGTCCCGCCAGAGCAGGTCGTAGCACGTGAGGGAAACGGGAATCTCGGCCCCGAGGAAGAAGTCGTCGCCCTTGCGTCCGAGCCGCTTCTGCAGCTCGGCGAACGGCAGCGCCCGATCGTCCCGCCACGCCAGCAATTCGGCGTCGGCGATGAAGTCGCCCGCCAGCGACTGCACCGCCCGGACGAGGTCGGGGAACTGGGCGGTGATGCGCTTGAGGTCCCGCGAATAAAGCTCCACCCGGTCGCCCTGCTTGTGGACCTGGCAGCGGATGCCGTCGTATTTCTCTTCCAGCCAAACCGGCGGCGGCAGCCGGGCGAGCAGTGCGTCCGCGGTCGGTTCCGGGCTCGCGAGCATGAACTGCAGCGGGTGGAAGAGCCGGAGCTGAATCGAGGCGAGCGTGCCGTCGCGGGCGGCGCGCGCCACGGCGGCGATATCACCGGACAGCATGTTGGCCTCGCGCACCGCCTCCACCGGTTGCCCGGCCGCGGCGGCGATCGCCTCCTCGACCAGGCCTTCCTTCAATCCGATGCGAAGGTCACCCGTGATGATCTTCACCACGTACTTTGCCTCGCGGGGCGAGAGGGTGGAGAGCTGCGCCCGCAGCCGCTCGAGCTTGGCCAGCGGCCCCCGTGCCGCCGCGAGCGCCTCGAACCAAGCCGCCACCTCCGCCAGCGTCGGGGGCGCGCGCGTGTCATCGGCTGGCGGCGCGGGCGACGGCGTCCGGGCGGCGAGGAGCGCGGCCGCGGCGTCGCCGGCGTCGGCGAAACGGTGATACGCGGAGCGGTAGTCGGCCTCGGTCATCTGTGCGACGTCGAGGACGGCGCGCTTCACGACGGACCAGCCCAGCGTCAGGGTGCGGCCGTCGACCTGGGCAAAGGCGCGCGCGGTGAAGAACAGCGCCGCGAGCCCGGCGTCAGCGGGCGCCAGCGCCGCGAGGTAGGCGCCGAGGCCGGTCACCTTTTCACCCTTGCGGGGCGTCGACTTCAGTTTCTCCGCCACGGTGGCGAAGCGGCTGAAGGCGTCGGGCGGAGTCACGGCGTCCTCCGCGGGCGGCGGCGCGGACGTCGCCGCGGGCGACGCGGCGGCGGGTGGCAGGCCGGGACCGGCCGGGGCGACGCCGGCCAGTTCCAGTTGATTGTCCTCGCCGACGGCCCACGCCTCGATCCCGCGCTCGCGCAGCGTGCGGGCAAAGTCCTGCGCGAAGCCGTGGAGCGTGAGAACGCGTTGCGGTTGCACCGCCTCGACGAAGCGCAGGAGGTCCGGGTAGTCCGCGTGGTCCGAAAGCGGGAACGCCGCGTCGCATTGGTAGCGGTAGATCGCTCCGGGATCCATGGCCCAGCCCGTGACGACGGCGGTGCGCCGGCGGGGAATCTGGCGCAGGAACGCCGAACTGCCGGACTGCGGCGGGCAGATCACGACGTGGCCCGGGAGTGCGTGCGCGTCGAAGCCGCGATAGGTCGGGAACGTGACCCCGAGTTCCTCGTAAATGCGCGTCAACCGCAGGGTCTGTGGATGCAGCATCGCGGGCAGTCCGGCGGCGGCGAGTCCGCACAGGAGCTCCTGGCTCTTGCCGAGGCTGTAGCCGAAGAGCACCGGCGTCTCGCCGTCCTCGAGGCAGTCGTGACAGAAGGCCGCGATGTCGCGCAGCACGTCCTCGGTGGGCGGGAAGACATACTGCGGCCGGCCGAAGGTCGTTTCCATGATCAACACGTCGGCCCGCGGCGTCGCGCAGCGCTCGGCCGAGCGGCCGGGCCGTAGCTTGAAGTCGCCCGTGTAGAGCAGCGCGCCGTGCCGTTCGTGCACGATCAGACTCTGGGCCGAACCGAAAATGTGCCCCGCGGGGTGCAGGGTCACGTGGGCGTCTTGGGTGAGCGGCTCGGTCTGACCAAACGGGAGCACGTGCTCCGTCCGCTCCCCGGGCATGCGCGCCCGCATCAGGCGGGAGGTCCCGGCGGAGCAGAGAATCTCGCCGTGACGAGCGAGATGATCGGCATGCGCGTGCGAAACGAACGAGCGCCGCTGGGGAAAATGCGCATCCAGCCACCACGCGATCTGCGGCAGATGCACCCCGGCCCGGAACTCGACTTGCCACGCCATGAACGCCCGAACCTTTGGGCCACCGCGCGAAAGCTCAAGCGGCGGGCGGAGAAATCCGCATCAGCGCCAGCCGACGAAGCCGGCCAGCACCAGGCCGAGCAGCACGACTCCCACGAGCCACCAGTACCAGGGCAGACCATTCACGCGGACGGTCCGTCGCGTGGGCGCCGGGGTTTCCTCCTCGCGCCAGGCCTCCTCCGGGAGGTCGAGCCCGTCATAGACGGATTGGCCGCGCCAGCCCGTGCGTTCATCGGCACCGCATTCCGGACAGGCCTGCGCCCGTTTGGGTACGGGGGCGCCGCAGACGGCGCACTCGTCGGGCGCGGCCATGGTCACGCGTCCTTGGACTCGGGCGGGTTGAAGTACTTCAGCTTCGCCAGGCGCCAGGCCGTGACGAAGAACGCGGTCAGCGGGACCGCGAGCAGCATGCCGAGCACGCCGTTGAAGGCGGTGCCCCAGAAGAAGACCGCGAAGATGATCACGGCGGGGTGCAATCCGGTCTGCCGGCCCATGATCTTGGGCGTGAGGAACCACGCCTCGACGCACTGGACGACCACGTTGACGAGGATCAGGAGCCCGACGAGGTGCCAGCCGCCCTCGGGCTGAAAGAAGGCGAGCGGGATGGTGATGATGAAGCCGAGGATCGTGCCCAGGTAGGGGACGATGTTCATCACCCCCAGGGCGAGACCGATCACGAGGCCGAACTTGAGTCCGATCACCGTGAACCCGATCGCAAACAGCACGCCCATGCAGAGCCCGATGAGCAGCTGGCCGCGGAAGAACGCCTCTACGATCGTGACAAACTCGCTGGCGAGGAAGACCACGTCGTTGCGCACGCCCGGGCGGAGGAAGGTCAGGTTGCGGCCGAGATCCTGGGACGGAGCCTGCCGCAGCAGCAGGAAGAAAAACAAATAGACCGGGATGATTGCGAGGTGGGTGAGAAACGCCGCCAGCTGCATCACGCCACCGAACGCCGCCTTCAGCGACGGCATCGCGTGGGCGAAGAGTGCCTTGCTCTCCGTGGCGAGGCTCTCGAGCGCCTCCCGCACGGTGGGGTTCTCGAGGTAGCGCTGCATCACCTTGATCCAGTCCGGATAGTGGGCCTGCACATAGCCGAAGCTCTTGGCCCAGAGTTCGGGCAGGTAGCTGATGAAATCGATCAACTGTCCGATCAGCGGCGGCAGCAGCAGCAACAGCGCCCCGGCGGTGGCGAGCACCACGAGTGCGTACAACAGGATGACCGACGTGAGCCGGCGCAGCTTGAGCCGGCGCTCCAGGGCGTGGACAATCGGGCGCAGGATCAGCGCGAGCACGCCGGCCACCGCGATCGGCCAGAGCACGCCGGAAAAAAAACCGAGCAGCCGGCCCAGCACATAAATCGCGACGATCACCAGCGCGATGGAGCTAATCAAGGACAGCAGGGTGAGGGCGGTGCCGACGATGCGACGCTGGCTGTCGTTCAGGAGCGGGGAGGAGGGCTCGTCGGGCACGGGCTTGAAGGGAACGCAGGCCGCGCGCTAAGGCCAGAATTTTTCGGCCCCGAACCAGGGCTCACGCGAAGGCGCGAAAGCCCGAAGAAAGGTGGCGCCTGGCTGCTTCCCGCTTTCGCGCCTTCGCGTGAGCCCTGGATGACGCCGCTCGCCCAAGCCTATTTCTGGGGCGGAATCGGGAAGGGCGCGACCGTGCGGCCGGTGTGGTGACGCCAGAACCAGCGGGCCATCGCGGGCAGGAGGATGATCGCGCCCACCATGTTGACCAGAAACATGAACGCGAGCAGCAGCCCCATGTCGGCCTGGAACTTGAGGCTCGAGAACACCCAAGTGCTGACCCCGATGGCGAGGGTGAGGCCGGTGAACACGACGGCGGCGCCGGCGTCCTTGAGTGACCAATACATGGCGTCCTCGAAATAATCGCCCGCCTTGAGCGCGCCGTGCAGGCGGGCAAAAATGTAGATGCCGTAGTCGACGCCGATGCCGACCCCGAGGGCAACGACGGGGAGCGTCGAGGTCTTCAGGCCGATGTCGAGCAGGAGCATGACCACATAGGCGAGGTAGCTGACGATCGCGAGCGGCACCACGATGCACAGTGCAGCCGCGACCGAGCGAAACGTGATCAGGCACAGCGCGATCACGGCGCCGAAGACCCAAAGCAGAATCGGCGTCTCGGAGGCGGCGACGACTTCGTTGGTGGCCGCCATCACGCCCGCGTTGCCGCTCGCGAGGCGGAACTTCGCCTTGGGCGAGGGATTCGCGGCGGCGAACGCCTTCACCGCGTTCGTCACCGCGGTGAGCGTCTCCGCCTTGTGGTCGGTGAGGAAGATCCAGATCGGCATCACGCTGCCGTCGGCGTTGAGCAGGCCGGTCGACGTTTCGATCGGAGAAACGGCCTGGGCGAGCGCCTGCTGGTTGCGGGGCAGGATGCGCCATTTCAGCGAGCCTTCGCTGTAGCCGGCGTTCACGATGCGGGCGCGTTCCGCGAGGGACACGATCGACTGCACCCCGGGTACCTCGCGCATGTGGCCCTCGAACGCATCCATCAGTGCGACGACATCGTAGTCGACGCAGGCATTGGGGCCGCCTTCGACGATCACGGACAGCAGGTCGACGCCGATGCTGAACTTCGAGGTGATGACCTTGGAGTCGACGTTGTAACGGGAATCGGCGCGCAGTTCCGGCACGCCGGCCTGGGTGTCGCCGATGCGGACGTCTCCGGACTGCCAATACGCCCAGCCGCCGAGGGCGAGCGACGCGACGATGATGACGCGGGAGGGTTTTGGCTGCATCGCCTTCGACAGCCGGCTCCAGAACGCGTCACCGCGCGCGCGACGTTGGGCGACCCATTCGGCGTACGAGGGTGGCAGGCGCAGGTAGGAGAGCAGGATGGGCAGCAGGAAGAAATTCGTCACCACGATGACGCTCACTCCCAGGCTGGCGGTAAGGGCGAGTTCGCGGATTGTCGGGATGGGAATCACGAGCATCGTGATGAAGCCGACCGTGTCGGTCAGCAGGGCAACGATGCCGGGAGCGATCAGTTGCCGGAACGCCGCCTGGGCCGCGTCCGCCCCGTTGAGGCCGTTGAAGACCTCGTTGCGGAACGTGCAGATCTTCTGGACGCCGTGGCTCACGCCGATGGCAAAGACGAGGAACGGGACCAGGATGGAAAACGGGTCGATGCCGAAGCCGAGCGCGGTGATGCCGCCGAGCTGCCAGACGACGGCCACGAGCGAGCAGACGATGGGCGCCGCGGCCAGTTTCCAGCGTCCCGCATAGTTCCAGACGAGCAGGGACGTCACGACGATCGCGACACCGAACAGCAGCAGCACGCCGCGCGCGCCCTCGCTGATGTCACCGATGATCTTCGCGAATCCAATGATGTGGACCTTGATCGCGCCGGCGCTTTCGCCCTCGATGCGGCCGCGGATCGCCTCCAGGGCCGCGGCGACGCGCGGATAATCGATTTTCCCGCCGGTGCGGGGATCGACCTCGAGCAGCTGCGCGCTGACGATCGCGCCGGTGAAATCATTGGCGACGAGCTGACCGAGCCGTCCCGACTTGATGATGTTCTCTCGCACCCGGGCAAAGTTCGCCGGCGTGGGCGTGAAATCGGCGGGCATGACGTTGCCGCCGGTGAAGCCGTCCTCGACGACCTCGACGTACCGCACGTTCGGGGTGAAGAGCGACTGCACCTGCGTGCGGTCGACCGCGGGCAGGAACGTGACCTCGTCCGTCACGCGCTTGAGCTCGGTGAAGAACTGGGGCGTGAAGATGTCGCCCTGCTGCGCGACCAGCGCGACGATCACGCGGTTGGCGCCGCCGAATTCGCGTTGGTACTGCTGGAAGACCTGGATGTACGGGTGCCCCTGCGGGAGGGATTTCTCAAAGCTCGCATCGACCCTCAGGTTGAGCGCGAACCAACCCATGCCGAGCGTCAGCGCGGCGAAGACGCCCACCAGCACATTGCGGTGGCGGAACATCCAGGTGGTGAAGCGATCGAGCATGGCAACGGGTTGGCCGGCGGCTCAGAGCGGGCGCGGCCCCGGCGGGAGAGAAGGGGCGGCGATCATGGCTTGGGCAGGACGGTCGCGCCGGCTTCGCCCAGCGCGAGGACGTTGCCGTCGGGAAGTTCGAGCAGTTCCGCGACGCCGGTCGAAAGCGCCCCGGCATGAGGCGTGAGCGTGCGACCCTGATCGCGGCTGATCCACAGCGTGCGCGCCTGCCCGGCGAAGAGCAGCGGGCCCTGCTTCAACGCGACCGCCGTGGCGAGCAGCGCGGGGTCCGGTGCGGCCAGCGGCTGCCAGGTGGCTCCGTCGTCGCCGGACCGATAGGCATGCCCGCGAAGCCCGTAGGCGACGAGCGTGCGGCCGTCGAGCGGCAGGACGCCGTAGAAGGAGCCTTCGTAGGGTGCAGCGACCGGCTTCCATGAATCTCCGCGGTCGGCCGAACGCAGCAGCGTGCCGCGTTCGCCCGCGAGATAGAGCGCGCCGGACGCGCCGCGCGTGATCCGGTTAAAGTGCGTGTCGTCGTCCGTGAACTTCTTCCGGGTCCACGTCCGGCCGCCGTCGGTCGTGACCGCCGCTACGCCGTACGCGCCGACGGCGATCACGCGCGACGCGTCGAGTGCGAGCACGTCGAGATACGAGTCCTGCAGGTTTTCGCCCTGATGTTGTTTCGTCCAGGTGCGTCCGCCGTCGGTGGTCGCGAGAATCACCGCGTCGTGGCCGACCGCCCAGCCGAGGCGTGGCGCCGCGAGGGTGGCGAAGCTCACGCCGGTGAGGGTGGCGCGCGTGGGGCTGGCGATCCGTTCCCAACGAACGCCCTGATCCGGCGAGCGCAGGATCGTGCCGCGTTCGCCGACGGCGATGACATCGGAGCCGACGACCGTGCCGTCCAGCAGCAGCATCCGGGCGGCGACGGGCGCGGCGGATGCAGACGCCAGGCCGAGTCCGAAAAGGGCCAACGCGAGGTGCAGGCGGGTAGACCTCACCCAGTGACTGGTTGAGTTCGTAAGCGGGTGAGCGCGGGGTGGGGGCACCCCGCCCACATCCAGGCAATGGCGGACGGGAACGAGGTGATGGCGGGCAGGGACGCTCGCGCTCCCGGGGGAAGGCTCCACGGCCACGGAGGGACGGCGTTACCGCAGGCCTTCGCGCCGCAGGGAGTCGGGGGTGAAGTCGGCCGGCGTCCGCTTCAGGTTGAAGTCGTACATCGGGTTCTCGTTGTCCATGCCGATCGCGAGATAGCGTCCGTTCTGGAGGTCGAGATGCACCTCGAGCGTGCTCCAGAAGGTCTGGGCATCATAATAGTTGATACAGTGGGCCTCCGAGACCCGCCACATCTGGCCGCGGCCGTCGTACTGGTCGGCGGCGAGGATCTGCCAGGAATCCTCGTCGATGTAGAAGGTGCGGCGGCTGTAGAGGTGGGAGGTGCCGGGCTTCAGCTTCGCCTCGACGACCCAGACGCGGTGGAGTTCGTACCGGGTCAGGTCCGCGTTGGGGTGCAGCGGCTTCAGGATGTCGGCGTTCTTGAGCGTCTTGCTGTGCAGCTTGTACGCGTTGTACGGCACGATCATCTCCTTCTTGCCGACGAGCGTCCACTCGTAGCGGTCGGGGGCTCCGTTGAACATGTCGAACTGGTCGCTCGTGCGCTGGCCGTCCGCGTTGGTGCCGGGGTTGTCGTAGGCGACGTTCGGCGCGCGGGTGACGCGGCGGCGGCCGGCGTTGTAGACCCAGGCGCGGCGCGGCTCCTTGACCTGGTCCATGGTCTCGTGGGCGATCAGGATGCTGCCCGCCACCCGGGCCGGGGCGACCGCGGCCTGTTTGTAATAGATCAGGGTGTTGGTGTCCTCGAGCTCCTTGAGCGTGATGTCGGGCCGCGTGTAATTGAACAGGAATTCGTCCTCGAACTTCACGAGCTGGTAGCCGCCGCCGCGTTCGACGGCCGCCTGGTCGATCCGGCGCGAGGCGGCGACGCCGCGGTAGCGGGTGAGCGAGTTCCACAGCACCTCGAGGCCGTTCTGCGGGATTGGAAACGGGATGCCGACGGTCGCGCCGCTGATGCCGTTGCCGTTGGAAACGAGCTGCGCGGTCGTGGCGTTGCGGCGGGTGGCGTCGTAGATGCGCTGCGGATTCGAGGCGCTGCGGCGCGTCGGGTAGACCGTGAGCTTGTAGGTCGGGTACGCCTTCAGGACGGCGAGCTGGCCCGCGGTGAGCCGGGCCTCGTGCGAGGCGGCGTTGGCTCCGGTGACGGTGAAGAGCGGCTGGTCCGCGGCGAACGGATCCGGGTGATGGTCGCCGGGCTTGTAGCCCGCAGGCGGAGTCTGGATGCCGCCGGTCCAGGCGGGAATCGTGCCGTCGGCGCTGGCCTTGACCTCGCCGCCGAGCGGCGTGAGGTCACGGCCGAGACGGGCGGCCTCGGTTTCGCTGACCGCGGCGGACGCGCCGGTCGCGAGGGAAAAGGCGGCGGCGAACGGGAGAAAGGGGATTTTCATGGTGAAGGCTGGGAGGTGACGCGGAGCCGGAGCGGGGCGTTAGAAGGAGTACTTCACGGTCGTCGCGAAATAGTCGCGATCCGAGAGGAGGTTGAAGACTCCACCCGCGAAGAAGTTCACGTAGCGAAACTCGAGCGACCAGGCGTTGCGGTAGGTGAATTCCACCGCGACGTTGATGCTCTTCCGGCCGCGAATGAAGTTGCCGAGCGGGAGCGGCGTGTTGCCGCCCACATCGTGCGTGTAGGCGACGCTGGGCTGCAGGTTCACGTTCGGCATGACGTTGTTGTAGTCCAGCCGGCCGAGCACCTGGTAGCCCCAGGAAAACTTGTCGGCGAACGCGTCCGCCGGCGTCGCGGGAAACTGCGGGAAGCCCGCGCCGTTCATGCCCGCCTGCGTGCCGCCGGTGAACGTGCCCGGGCCGTCGTAGCGCAGCGTGTCCTTCGCCGGCAGGTTGGCCCAGACGCCGCCGACCTCGCCGAGGAGCGTGAACTGCTGGGAGCCGAGGGTGGGACCGAAGACCTTGGTCAGGGTGGACTGCGCGGTCCAGACGCGGTGGCGCCGGAAGCCGGACACCTCGCGCCCGTACTGGCCGAGGAAGTTGCCGACCTGGTTGTTGGCGCCGAACTGCGGCGCGAGGGTGGAGAGGGCGGCGAAGAGCAGTTCGACGTCGTCGACCTGCAGCGGCACGCCGTTCTTGAGCGAGACCTCGCCCTGCCACGAGATGCCCGTGCGGCCGATCGAGGTGTTGAAGCTCAGGCCGTACATGTCCAAGCCTTCCGGATACTCGGTGAAGTACCGTCCGCTGGCCGCCGCGGTGAGCAGCGCGATCTGCCGTGCTCCGGCGATCGCGGCCTGGACCGGGGCGCTCTGCAGGGTGGCGAGCTCGACCGGCGTGAGTGTCTGCGGCGCCGTCTGCGAGCGGACGATGAGCTGGAAGATCGCCGCCGCCTGCGGGCCGGCCTGGGCGGCGGGGACGCCGCCGCGGATGAAGGCGACGGTGAGCGGGCCGGTCAGGTTCTGGTCGATCGCGAGCGTCGGCGTGCGCGCGCTGATGACGGGCGAGCGGCTGTTGTAGCGGGCGAAGTAGAGGCCGAACTCGGTGTTGTTGAGGTCCGGTGCGAGGACGCGGGCGGCCAGGCCGTACTGGTTGAAGTTGCCGGCGTCGCGATCGTTTTCGCGGCCGATGCCGCCCACCGGACTGTTCTGGTCGGCGATGCTGCCGAAGCCGAGCCACACCGTGCGGCCGCCGCGGGTGGCGAAATCATTCGTCGAGAAAAACGTGCCCGCCGGCTCGAGCTCGTTGCGCCGGAATTCCAGCAGCCAGAACGGCTCGATCGTGATCGTGGGGGTGAGCCCGAGCGAGGCCTTCACCATGTTGACCGGCAGGAAGGCCTCCTTCAGCTCGGCGCCCGGCGTGCGCAGCTTGGAGAGGTCCACCGCGTTCACCACGTTGATGCCGTTCGGGATGAACGTGCTTTCGCCGAGGCTCAGCACCTGGCGGCCGAAGCGGAGGTCGAGCGGCATGTCCGGCCCGAGGTCGAAACGACCGCGGACGTAGAGATCCATGAGCTCGGTCCCGCTGACGACCCGGTCCTCGGCCTGGCCGGAGAGCGCGGTGCGCAGGGTCTCGTCCGCCTTGAAATCGTGAAACCAGTAGCCGCGGACGAGGGCGCCGAAATTCCGGTACTTCAGTTCCAGGTCGTGGTTGCCCTTCACGAGCTGCGAGATCCAGCCCTGGCCGTAGTTCAGGTTGCCGTCGTCGGTATTGACCGAGTTCTGTTTCCCCGCCTGTCCGGCGAAGGAGTTGCTCGTGCCGTAAAAGGCGACGCTGGGGTCCTTCAACCGATGCAGGCCGCCCAGAGACAGCGTGGAGTCAAAACTGCCCTTGAGCTCGCCCAGCGTGAACTGGATGGCGTGCGCGGGCGCGACGAGTGCCGCCAGGGTGGTCAGCGCCAGGGTGCGGCCGAGTCGGGCGCGGCGGGCGGCGCGAGGGAGCGGATGAAGCTTCATAGGGGGAGGGTTGAGCCGTCGTCGTTGCGCCGAAAGGGACGGCCGAAACGAGGGCGGCGAGGGCGGGCGGGAGGGTTTAGGGGGACAGAGAAAGATCGGGGTGCAAGTCGGGGCAAGTGCGAATGTGAACGGAGCGATACCGCCCGCCGGACGGTCGGCCGCTCGCTTCCGGCTTTGACGCGCCGGGGATTTGCGCAACGTTGCCGGTCCCCCGCATGGAGGCCGCCACCCACATCCACGTCAAAGGTGCCCGCGAGCACAACCTCAAGAACCTCGAGGTGCGCCTGCCGCGGGGCAAACTCGTGGTCATCACCGGACCCAGCGGGTCGGGGAAGTCGTCCCTCGCGTTCGACACGATCTACGCGGAAGGCTATCGCAAGTACATGGAGTCCCTGAGCGCGGCGGCGCGCCAGGTGCTCGACCAGCTGAAGCGGCCGGACGTCGATTTCATCCACGGGCTTTCGCCCGTCCTCGCCATCGAGCAGCGGACCGGAGCCGGCGGACCGCGCAGCACCATCGCGACGGCGACCGAGATCGCCGACTATGCGCAGCTCCTCTGGGCGCTCGCGGGCGAGCAGGCTTGTCCGAAGGACGGCGGCCGCGTGGTGCAGCGTTCCCTGGACGACAACGTGCAGCGCGTGCTCGCCGCCTGCGCCGGGGAACGCGTGATGCTGCTCGCGCCCTTCATGCGGGCCAAGCCGAGCGTGCTGCGCGACGAGCTGCCCCGGCTCCGGCAGCGCGGCTTTCAACGGGTGCGGCTGGACGGGGAGATCCGCAACCTCGACGAGGCCAACGTCGTGCCCGCCGGCGTGGGCACGCGGGAGCTGGTGGTGGAGCTCGTCGTCGACCGGCTCGTGGCGTCGGTCGAACAGCGCAGCCGGCTTGCCGACTCGCTCGAACTCGCGTTTCGCGAGGGGCGGGACCGCGCGATCG
>JAEUHA010000261.1 GCA_016793535.1 Opitutaceae bacterium
CCACCGAGGAGGAGTTCCGGGCCCTGTTCAAGCTGCGCGAGCCGTTCGACGAGAAGTACAGCTCCGTCTTCGGTCCCCTGATGAACGAGCAGCTTGCGCGGGAGCGAAGCGTGGCGGAGAAGGCGATCAACGACGAGTTCAAGGCGACGCTGACGCCGGAACGCGCCACCGCCTACGAACGTTCGACGGACTACAACTACCGGCGCACGAGCCAGCTGATCGCCCGGCTCGAACTGCCGGCGGAAACCACCGACCGCGTGTGGCAGGCCCAGAAGCAATTCGAGCAGCGGCGCAACGACGTGTACCGCCTCGCCACGCCGGATCAGCGGCCGCTCATGCTGAAATCCCTGCAACAGGAAGCCGTCGCCACGCTCACCACCCTGCTCGGCAGCGAGCGCAACGTCGAAGCGTACCGGCAATACGGCGGCTCTTGGCTGCAGAGCATGGTGCCGACCCCGCGCCCGGCGGTGAAACGATAGCGCGAATCCACGCGGTGGGCCCGAGTACGGGCGGAGTGCGCTCACTCGGCGCGAAGCCGTCGCGCCACCCGGTTCGCGCGGGCTGAGGGCCCCCGCCGGCCGCTCGCTGTTTCCGCACGTTGGGCATTCGTTTCCCCTTGAAGTCCAGGTCGCAGCCCGGCACCCCGGCTGATCGATGAAACCCCCACTTCGACTTCCCGCGGCGGGCACCCTCGGCGTCGCCGTCGTCGTTGCGTCGCTCCTGGGCGTGCTTCCCCAGTCGCTTCACGCCGCCGCGCCCGCCCCCCAGCCCGGCCTCACGACCGAACTGGTCTTCCCGCTGCAGGCCGAGCACGCCCACGGATCCACGCTCGTGGAGCTGCCGAACGGCGACCTGCTGGTCGGATGGTTCCAGGGCAGCGGTGAACGCTGGGCCGACGACGTGCGAATCATGGGCGCGCGAAAGAAAAAGGGGCAGTCCGCGTGGAGCGCGCCGTTCCTGCTCGCCGACGTGAAGGAGTTTCCCGACTGCAACCCCGTGCTCTTCCTCGATCCCCGCGGCCGGCTCTGGCTGATGTGGATCACGATCATCGCCAACCAGTGGGAAACCTCGCTGGTGAAGTACCGGATCAGCGACGACTTTCTCGACCAGGCCGGTGCGCCCACGTGGCGCTGGCAGGACACGCTGCTGCTCAAGCCCGGCGGCAAGACGGAGCGCGGCATCCAGCCCAACGATCCGTTCGTGGCGTCGGTCCGCGAACAACTGACGCAGTACCGCGCGTACCTGGCCTCCGATCCGGCCCACGCCGCGGCGCTGGAGCGCTGGGACCCGCAGGCGGAGCGACTGCTCGCGCTGGCGAAGGGCGAGGACATGATGCGCGCCGGCCGGATCTACGCGCTCGACGGCACGTCGGACGAAAGCCGGTTGGGGTATCCCTACTTCCGCCGGATGGGCTGGCAGACGCGGAACAAGCCGTTACTCACCCGCACCGGCCGGATGATCGTGCCGCTCTACTCCGATGGATTCAGCTTCTCACTCATGGCCTACACCGACGATGCCGGCGAAAACTGGCGGACCAGTCCGCCGCTCGTAGGCGGAGCCGGCATCCAGCCCACCCTCGCCCTCACGGCCCGCGGCGAGCTCGTCGCCTACATGCGCGACAACGGACCGCCGCCCAAGCGGCTGCACGTCAGCCGATCTTCGGACCAGGGCGAGACCTGGTCGCCGGTTCGGGACAGCGAACTGCTGAATTCCGGCACCGCGTGCGACATCGTCACGCTGCCGAACGGGCATTGGGTGCTGGTGAACAACGACACGGAGACCGGCCGCCACCGGCTCACGCTTTCGCTCTCCGAGGACGAGGGCAAAACCTGGCGCTACCACAAGCGTCTCGCCGACGACCCGGCGTCGCGCTCGCACTATCCCGCCATCATCGTCGCGGCCGACGGTGCGATCCACGTCAGCTACAGCTTTTTCCAGGACGACAACCGCAAGGCGATCAAGCACGCCGTCTGCACCGAAGCCTGGATCCGGCAGTGAGGCCGAGTCCGGCGCACCGGCGGGCGCGGCGGCCCGCGGCCGGAGCGGCTTTACGCCGCGGTCGGACGACGTGACGACACCCCGGCCGCCGCGTTCAACCGCTGCGCCACGCGACGACCCGTTCACCCACGCAGGCTCCGCTTCGTTGCGTTTGCCGGGGAGCGGTCCACGTTGGACCGCATGAGTGCCGAAAAAGAACGCGCCCTGCCGCGCATCGTGGTCGTTGGCGCCGGATTCGGCGGCCTGGCGTTTTTGCGTCACTTTCCCGCCGGCCTCGCCCGGATCACGGTGGTCGACCGGCAGAACCATCACCTTTTCCAGCCCTTGCTTTATCAGGTGGCGACCGCCGGGCTGTCCGCGGTCGACATCGCGCAACCCATCCGCGCGATCTTCGGCTCCCGCCCGGACTTCCAGGTGCTGATGGGCGAAGTGACGGCGATCGACCTCGCGGCGCGGCGCGTGACGCATTCCCGCGGCGAGCTGGACTTCGACTACCTCGTCGTGGCGGCGGGCGGAAAGACGAGTTACTTCGGCCATCCGGAGTGGGAGCCATTCGCACCGGGGTTGAAATCGCTGGATGACGCCCTGCGGATCCGGCGGCTGATCCTCTGTTCGCTCGAGCGCGCGGAGACCGAACCCGATGCGGCAAAACGCGAGGCGGCGATGAACATCATCGTCATCGGCGGCGGGCCGACGGGCGTGGAGGTGGCCGGAGCGCTGGCCGAGCTCACGCGCACCGTCCTGCACCGGGACTTCGACCACATCGATCCGGCGAAGGTGCGCGTGCGGCTCATCGAGGGGAATGCGCGGCTCCTGTCAATGTTCGCGCCCGAACTCTCGGCCAGCGCGCAGCGCCAGTTGGAGCGGCTCGGCGTCGAGGTGCAGACGGGAGTCCGCGTGGAAGCGATTCGCGCGGGCGAGCTCGTGGTCGCCGGCCAGACGATCCGCGCGGACAACATCATCTGGGCGGCCGGCGTCGGCGCGGAGGCGGTGGCGCGGACGCTCGGCGTGGAAACCGACCGGGCGGGAAAACTCAAGGTCCTCCCGGACCTCAGCCTGCCGGGTCATCCCACGGTGTTTGCGATCGGCGACATCGTGGCGCTGACGGACGCCCGCGGCACCGTCGTGCCTGGTGTCGCGCAGGGCGCAATGCAGATGGGCCGCCACGTCGCGCGGCTGCTGGAGCGCGAGCTGCGTCACTCCGCGCGCCCGCCGGCGGAACGCGAGGCGTTCGCCTATCGCGACAAAGGCTCGATGGCGACGATCGGCCGCTCCGCGGCGGTGGCCGAAATCGGCGGCCGCAAGCTGAGCGGATTCCCCGCCTGGATCGCGTGGCTGGTGATTCACCTGCTGTTCCTGGTCGGCTTCCGCAACAAGTTCTCGGTGCTGCTGCAGTGGACGTATTCCTATTTCACCTACAAGCGCGGGGCCCGCATCATCACCGGGATCTCCGGGGAGAAATCGGCGGGGTCTTCGTAGCACCAATCGAACCTTACTCGTGCAGATTAAGCCGGAACGATGCAGGCGGGTCGGAGCCGCCTATCCCCAGGCGGCTGACGTACCACCGAGCCGTCCGCAGCGGCTTGAGGACAAGCCGCTCACCTTTCAGTGCTTTCGTTTTCACCGGTGATTCGAAGGTCAACGGCATCGTTCCGGCTAAGCTGAACGCCGCCCAAGGCTTTTGACCGCTGATTTCGCGGAGTGCGCGGATACTCCTCCCTATCCGCGCACTCCGCGTTCTCCGCGGTTAAGTCTGAAAGCTCGACCGACTGGAATCAACCGGCAGGCGGGGACCTTTTCCCAAGCAACCGGTTCTTGCTTTCCAACCCGCGATCGAACGCGAAACTCGACTTCCGTGGCTACCTCCGCACCGACCCCTCCCTCGCACCTTGAATTGCCCGACGGCGGACGTTTCCCAGCCGTGGGCCTTGGCACCTGGAAAATGCCGAAGGCGGATGCGCCCGGCATGGTGCGGGAGGCGATCCGCCTCGGCTACCGCCACCTCGACTGTGCGTGCGACTACGGCAACGAAGTCGAAGTCGGCGCCGGCATCGCCGCCGCGCTGCAGGCCGGACACTGCCGGCGCGACGACCTCTGGGTCACCTCCAAACTCTGGAACACGTATCACGAACCCAGGCACGTGCGCGCGGCCTGCGAGCGCTCCCTGCGCGACCTCGGCCTCGACGTGCTCGACCTTTACCTGGTTCATTTCCCGATCGCGCTGGCGTACGTGCCGTTCGCCGAGCGCTACCCGCCGGAGTGGTTCTTCGACCCCAAGGCGGAACGACCCGTGATGAAGCCGATCGACGTCCCTTACGCGGACACCTGGGGGGCGATGGAAGAGCTCCAGCGCGCCGGCCTCGTGAAACGCATCGGCGTGTGCAATCTCACGATCTCGCTCCTGCGCGACGTGCTCAGCGGCTGCTCGATCCGGCCGGCCGTGCATCAGATGGAAATGCATCCCTACCTCGCCCAGCCGCGCCAGGTCCGGTACTGTCAGCAGGAACGAATTGCGGTCACCGCGTTCTCCCCGCTCGGCGCGCCGTCGTACGTGCCGCTCGGCATGGCGAAGGCCGATGATTCGGTGCTCAACGATCCGGTCGTGAAGGCGATCGCGGTGGCCCACGGCAAGACCACGGCGCAAACCGTGCTGCGCTGGGGCGTGCAACGCGGCTGCGCGGTCATTCCGAAGACGCGCCAACCCGCGCGCCTGGCCGAGAACCTCGCGGTGTTCGACTTCGCGCTCACCGCGGCGGAGATGGACGCCATTTCCGGCCTCGACCGCCATCAACGCTACAACGACCCCGCGGTGTTCTGCGAAAAGGCATTCAATACCTTCTATCCGATCTTCGACTGAACCAACCCGTTTTCACCGGAGGGCGCAGCGCCTACGGAGGTCTGACGCAGAGATCCCAGTCGCCGGGTCAGCCATCCGTGTCCTCCTGTAAACTCGCCTGTCCCGCCTACCCCATGCCAACCCGTTGCCTCCGCTTCGCCCTCATCGTTTTCCTCGGCGCCCTTTCCGCGGTGGCCGACGACTGGCCGCAGTGGCAGGGTCCGCAGGCGGACAGCGTGTGGCGGGAGAAGGGAATTCTGGATACGTTTCCCGCCGGCGGGCCGCCGGTGCGGTGGCGGACACCCGTCGGGGCGGGCTACAGCAGCCCGGCCATCGCCCAGGGGCGGGTCTTCCTGACCGACCGGCCGAACTCGGAGACGCGCGGCAATCCCGGCAAGGCGCTCGAGCGCGCCACCCTCGGCGGCAAGGAACGCATCCTGTGTCTCAACGAGTCCGACGGCCGCGTCGTCTGGCAGTACGAGTACGACTGCCCCTACAACATCAGCTATCCCTCCGGTCCGCGCGCCAGTCCGGCGGTGGCCGGCAACCGCGTCTACACGCTCGGGGCCGAAGGCGACCTGCATTGTCTCGACGTCGCGACCGGCCGGGTCGTCTGGCGGCGCTCGTTCAAGCGCGACTACGGGGTCGAGACGCAGACCTGGGGCTTCGCCTCGCCGCCGCTCGTCGATGGCGAACGCGTCTACTGCCTTGTCGGCGGCGTGGGGCACACCGTGGTGGCGTTCGACCGGGAGACCGGTCGTGAAGTCTGGCGCGCGCTCCAGGCCCGTGAACCCGGCTACGCCCCGCTCTCCCTCATCGAGGCGGGCGGCCGGCGCCAGCTCGTCGTCTGGGACAGCGACGCGATCAGCGGCCTCGATCCGGCGACGGGCCGCGTCTTCTGGTCGGAACCGTTCAAGACCAAGATGGCGCACGCCATCGGCACGCCGCGGCGCCACGGGGACTTCCTCTTCATCTCCTCATTCTTCGACGGCTCGATGCTGCTCCGGCTCGATCGGAACGAGCCCAAGGTGGCCGTGGAGTGGCGCATCAAGGGCGTGAGCGAAATCCGGCCCGAGGGCCTGCACAGCCTGATGAGCACGCCCTTCATCGAGGACGGTCACATCTACGGCGTCTGCAGCTTCGGCCAGCTGCGCGGCTTGAAACTCGAGAACGGCGAGCGCCTCTGGGAAACCATCGTGCCCACGCGCGTCGACGGCAAACCCGCGCGCTGGACGACGGCCTTTATCGTCAAGCACGAGCAGCGCTTCTTCATCTACAACGAGGTCGGCGACCTGATCATCGCCCGGCTGTCGCCGCAGGGCTACGAGGAGATCAGCCGCGCGCACCTGCTGGATCCCACGAACCGCGCCGGCGGCCGCGACGTACATTGGTCCCACCCCGCCTTCGCCAACGGGCACGTGTTCGTGCGCAACGACCGCGAACTCCTGCGCGCCGACCTCCGGCGGCCGGCGGCGGCGCCCGCGTCCCGGTAACCAGCGTCTGAATACGCCGCGCCCGGACCGGGCCGTGGCGCGAACGTTCAGCGGGCGGCCTCCGCCGGCGTGGCCGCGGTCCCGGTCCGGCCGGCGCGCGGTGAGTCCGTCTCGACGCGGAAGGGCTCCTGGATGCCGATCACGGTCGCGAAGTTTCGCAGTTTCTCCAGGATCACGGGCGTGACCACCGTGCCGGCGCTCACCAGCATCACGCCCTCGATGGTCTCGATGTTCGCCACCAGCAGGTGACCGACGCAGAGGCCGGCGAGCGTCACCTCGTGCTCCGAATCGAGCGGCGCGCCCACGGCGGGGTCGGAGACGTGGTAACAGGACGACACAGCCTCCAGGATGTCCGGATCATAGGCGCCGCGGCGCGTGCGCAGTTCCGCGAACGCGCGAGGCCGGGAGATTCCGCCCGCCTCCAGCGCCAGCAGGTCGGTCAGCACCCGGAGCACGCGCGCACCGGCCGGGATGTCCTTCCCGGCGCACGAATCATGGGGCATGCCGGTGCCGTCGAAATTCTTGTTCTGGTACAGGACGATCCGGGCCACCTCCTCGAGCCGCGGGATGTTGACCAGGAGTTCACTGCCCACCAGCGGGACCCGGGCGAGCATGGTCTTTTCCTCCGGCTTGAGCGCCAGTCCGGCGCGGAACCGATGCAGGATGGGAGCCGGGATCGTGACGTAGCCGACGAGGCTGACCATGGCGGCAAGCTCGAGATCCCAGCTCTGGGCGATCTTCACGTGCCGGGCGTAGTCGCGCATGCAGTCGCGCAACGTCTGCCCGAGTCCGAACGCGGCGGGATCGAGGATCGAGAGAATGTCGCAGAGCACCTTGATCGTGCCGTTGAGCGTGCGCTCCAGCAGTTCGCGCTCGGCCGTCACCAGCCGGTACTGGCCGAGGGCCGCCTCCAGCGTGGACGTCAGGGCGTCCAGCGAGCACGGCTTCGTGAGGAAACGGAAGACGTGACCCTCGTTGACCGCCGCCATCGCGGTCCGCTGGTCGGCGTTGCCCGTCAGCATGACCCGGACCGTTTCCGGCGCGCGTCGCTCGACCTCGGTGAGAAACTGGATGCCGTTCATGCCGGGCATCTGCATGTCGGCCACGACCACCGCGTACGGACCGTGCGTCTCCAGGTGTAAGAGCGCCTGCTCGCCGCCGACGGCGGTATCGAGGGCAAACCGCTTGCGCAGGTTGCGCTGCAGGCCGGCGAGGATGTTGGCGTCGTCGTCGACGCAGAGGATGCGGTTTTTCATGAGGCCTCCCGAAGGGACGCGGTTTGCTCGATTTCCTCCCGCCAGGCTGGCACGCGCGCGGCGAGTCCGAGGTCGTCGAGGTAGGCGTAGTCGAGCCGCGGCTCCGGTCCGGCGTCCCGCGGCGCCCCGGCCCGGTGCATGAACGCATCGGCGACATGAACCGCGGTCAGCGGACTGAAGGTCCGTTCCGCGCCGAGGCGCGGACGATGATGAAACGCGATGGCTTCGACGACCGGCACCGGCAGGCCCCACAAGCCCAGCAGGTAGCCGCCCACATCGGGATGACTGGCGCCGAAGACCCGGCGTTCCGCCTCGCACGGCTCGAGGCCCTCGGCCTTCTCCAGCCGCACGACCTCGGCGTACCGGTCGGGAAAATTCGCGGCCATCACGACCTTGCCGGTATCGTGGAGCAGGCCCGAGACGAACGCCTCGTCGGCCAGCTTGCGGCCCGCCTGCTCGCAGAGCGCCACGGCCTTGGCGGCGGCGCCCGTCTGCAGGCTGTGGAGCCAGAGATCGCCGAAGGAGAAACCCTCGACCTTCACGCCGTCGAACTGGGAGAACGCGTTCAGGGAGAGGACCAGCGAGCGCAGCGTGTCGAGGCCGAGGTAGCTCGCCGCCTCGTCGGGGCTGGATACCCGGCGCCGCAGGCCGAAGAAGGCGGAATTCACCAGCTTCAGGATCTGCGCGGCCATGGAGATGTCGCGGCCGATGATCCGTCCGACCACCGCCATCGAGACCTCCGGATCCTGCAGCGCCTCGACGATCTCCCGGTAAAGCGAGGGAATGCTCGGCAGCCGGCTCATCTGCCCGACGAGCGCCTTGAGCGTGGTGCTCTGCAATGCGCCGTCCGTCGCGGCTGCGCGGCGCACGGTGGCCTTGATCGCCTCGGGGTCGCAGGGCTTGGCGAGATACTGGTGGGTGGAGCCGACACATTTCAGGATCAGGTCCCGGTCGGCGTGGCCGGAGAGGATCAGCCGGACCGTGCGGGGGTGGAGTTCCATGACCCGCGTGAGCAGCTCGGCGCCGTTCATGCCGGGCATCCGCATATCGGATACGATCACGTCCACCGGAGTCCGGGCCATGTGCGCGAGGGCGCCGGGGCCGCTGTCGCAGAAATCCATCTCCCACTCCTCGCGCATGGGCCGCAGCATCCGCCGCAGGCCGTCGAGCACCAGCGGGTCGTCGTCGACGAAGAGGATGCGCTTTTTCATGCGGCCCGCTCCCCCGCCGCCGCGGACCGCAGGGGCAGGCGGATCACAAAGGTGGTGCCGCGCCCGGTTTCCGTCTCGAAGCCGATCGTGCCCCCGTGCTTGCGGACCACGACGGAGTGCGCGATGGCGAGGCCCTGGCCCGTGCCCTGGCCCACCTTCTTGGTGGTGAAGAACGGGTCGAAGATCCGCTGGCGCGCGGACTCCGGAATGCCCGTACCCGTATCGCCGATACGCACCTCCGCCCAGTCGCCGTCGCGGCGCGTGCCGACGGTGATCAGGCCCTTGCGTTCTCCCCCCCGCCCCACCACGTCGGCGATGGCGTGGGTGGCGTTGATGACGATGTTCAGGATCACCTGGTTGAACTCGCCGGGCAGCACCGGCACCGGCGGGAGGTCCGGATCGAAATGCGTCACCAGCTCGGCCACGTATTTCCACTCGTTGCGGCACACCGTCAGGGTGCTTTCGATCGCGTGGTTCAAGTCGAGCTCCGTCTTCTCCGTCGTGCCGGGATGCGAGAATTCCTTCATCGCGCGCACGATGTTGCTCACGCGGGCGATGCCCTCGAGCGACTGTTCGATGGCATGCGGGATCTCCCGGCTCAGGTAGGCCATGTCCGCCGCGACGACCGCGGCCCTGACCTCCTCGATCAGCCCGGCCGGCACCGGGCCGGAGGCGGCGGCCTGCAGCAAACGGTCGTACGCCGCGATCAGCCGGGAGAGGTCACCGAAGGCGTCCTGCACGAAGCGGGTGTTGTCGCCGATGAACTGCGTGGGCGTGTTGATCTCATGCGCGATGCCCGCGGCGAGCTGGCCGATGGACTCCATCTTCTGCGCGTGGCGCAGCTGGATCTCCATGCGGTTGCGATCGGCGACCTCCGCCTGGAGCGTGGAGTTCGCCCCCTCCAGGGCCAGCGTGCGTTCCCGGACGCGTTCCTCGAGGGCCTGGACGCAGAGCCGGGACTGCTGGAGCAACCGCCATTTCGCGACGAGGGCGTGGGCCAGCTGCAGCACCTCCACCACGTCGAAGGGTTTCTTCAGGATCAGCAGCCGGTCGGATTGCCCGAGCCGGGCGATCATGTCGTCCCAGGAATAATCCGAATAGGCGGTGCAGATCACCACCTGGAGATCCGGACAGGCCTGCCAGAACCGGGCGATCGTCTCGACACCGTCCCAGCCCGGCGGCATCCGCATGTCGACAAACGCCAGGGCGTAGGGGCGGCCCTCCCGTTGCGCACGTTCGACGGCGGCAAGGCCCTCCTCCCCCTGGAACGCCGAATCCACGGTGAAGCCGCCGCGTTCGGCCCCGGCGGTGTTTTCCCCGAGCAGCGCCGACGCCGCCGCCTCGAGGCCGGCCTCGTCGGCGCGGCGGAAACCGAGGATCTTCCGGAAATCGCCATGAATTCCGGGATTGTCGTCCACGATCAGGATGCGGCCGGCGGGCGCGACGGAGGGTGACGACAGGAGGTTCATGGCCGGTGAGAACGGAGGGCCGGCTCCGCCGACCGGGCGCGTGCGATGGCAGTCGCGCCGTCACCCTCCACCGCCTCCGCGCCCCGGGTTCCCGGAGCCAGGAGCGTGAGCGGAACGTTGAACCAGAACGTGGCGCCTTTCCCCGGCTCGCTCCGGACGCCGATGTCGCCGCGCATCAGGTCGACCAGCTTCCGGCAGATCGCGAGTCCGAGACCGGCGCCGCCAAAACTGCGGGTCCGCGAAAGGTCGGCCTGCACAAAGGGCTGGAAGAGCCGGCGGGCCTGCTTCGAATCGATGCCCACGCCGGTGTCACGGACCTCGACATGGACCGTGACGCGACCGGGCGCCGTGGATGCGACGCCGACGTCGAGACGGACCTCTCCCTGCGCGGTGAACTTGACGGCATTGCCGAGCAGGTGGAGCAGCACGCGCTGGAGGCGCCGCGAGTCTCCCCGGACGCCGGTCGGCAGCTCGGGTGCGATCGCGGTCCGCAGCACGAGGCCCTTCGCGCTGGCGCACCGCTGCATCAGCCCGCTCGCGCCGACCACGCACTCGCGCAGGTCAAAGCCCCGTTCCTCGAGCGCGACGCGCCCGGCGTCGAGATCGGTGTACTCGATGAGGTTGTTGAGCAGGGAGAGCAGCGCCTCGCCGCTCTGGACGGTGGTGGCGGCCAGGTCGCGCTGTTCGATGTTCAGCTCGGTGTCGAGGAGCAGACCGGCCATGCCGAGGATTCCGTTCATCGGCGTCCGGATCTCGTGGCTGATCATCGCCAGGAATTCCCCCTTCGCGCGGTTGGCCGCCTGGGCTTCGTCCGCCAGTGCCAGCGAGCGCCGCACTTCGGCCGCGAGACCGTCGTTGGCCACGCGCAAGGCCGCGGTGCGATCCTGCACGAGCTGCTCGAGCTGTTCGACCTGCCCGCGGCGTTCGCGGGCGAGCTGCCATTTCGCCGTCAGCGCGTGCGCGAGCTGCGCGACCTCGACGACGTCGAACGGCTTCTTGAGGATCAACCACCGTTCCGAATGCCCCAGCCGGGCCATGATGTCGTCGAGGGCGTAGTCGGAGAACGCCGTGCAAAGGACGATCTGGAGGTCAGGATCCACCGCCCAGATCCGGCTGGCGGTTTCGACGCCATCCCAACCGGGCGGCATGCGCAGATCGACGAAGGCGACGGCATACGGCCGGCCTGCGTGCACCGCGGCGGCGATGCGCGCGAGCCCTTCCTCGCCCTGGAACGCCGAGTCGACCTCGTAGGTTGCCACGGGCGCCGGGCGCTCGCTCGCCCCGAGCAGCGCCTCCGTCGTGCGCTCGAGCGCGGACGGCCCGGACGCCGGGCACTCCAGGATCTTTCGAAAGTCGTCGTGCAGGGGGCGATGATCGTCGATCACGATCACCCGGCGGTTTTCAGGTCTGGTGGTCATGCGGCGCATCCGGCGGTGGTGGAACGGAGCTGCAACGGCGGCAGCGCGGAGGTTTCCGGGTTCCCTTCGACCGGCACTTCGAGGGTAAAGGTCGCCCCGCGCGCCGGCCCGTCGCTGTGCACGGTGACCGCGCCGCCCATCTCCCGCGCGGCGTTGGCCCCGCTGTGCAACCCGAACCCGTGGCCGTCCTTCTTCGTGGTGAAGCCGTGATTGAAAATGCGCTTCAGGTTTTCCGGCGGAATGCCCACGCCATTGTCGGCCACCGAGAAGACCACGCCCTTCGTACCGCGATGGACGTGCACGACGATGCGCTTGTCGGTCCGGCCGGAGAGGACGCACGCGTCGATCGCATTGCGGAGGAAGTTCACCAGGACCTGCAGCACCTTGTGTTTGTCCACCTCGATGCGGGGCACCTCGTCGACCGACGCCACCAGCGTCACCCCATGACGGTCGAGCGCGTCCTGGTTCATCCGCCGCGCATCCGCGATCAGGGCGGCGGGATCGACGCTCTCCGCGATGCCGGAAAGCCGGGCGAAGCCCTGCTGCATCGTGACGATGTCGCGGATGTGCTCGATGTTCGCACGGAGGTTGTCGAGCTCCGCGAGCATGGCGTGCTGCTCCGTCCGCAGGTGCTGGCCGAACTGCTCGAGGTACGTGACCAGCTGGCCGGCCCGGGGATCACGCGCGAAGAAGCCCGGGAGGTCGGCGGCCTGCGTCCGGAGCAGTGCGGTGACCCGGGAAAAACTCGCGGTCGAGTTCTTGCGCAGCCGGTCGCCGACGAGGGTGGCGGAGACGTTCACGCTGTTCAGCACATTGCCCACGTTGTGCAGCACGCTCGTCGCGACCTCCGCCATGCCCGCCTCCCGCGACGCATCCAGCAGCTGCCGGTGCAGCCGGACCAGTTCCTCCTCCGCCTGCTTCCGTTCGGAAATATCCACGTGCGCGACGACGGCCCGGCGTTCGTTTTCCGGCCCAAAACCCGTGACGCGCACGAGAAACCAGTGATTCTCGTCCGAACCATGGCAGGCGTATTCCTGGCGGAACTCCTCCATTCGCCCGCTCAGCACCGCCCGGATGCCGGACGCCACCGCCGCCGCGTCCTCCGCCCCTTGGGCGGCGCCGCGATCGCACACCGCGAGATAGTTGGCGCCCGGCCCCAGGCCGTCGGACGCCGCGGCATTGCGGAGGGAAAAACGAGTCCAGGCGGCGTTCACGGCGATAATCACGCCCGCGTGATCCAGGATCGCGATTTCCGCCTTCAAGGCGTCGAGCGTGGACTGCAGGAACCGCTCCGAGTGTTCGAGCGCCCGCTCGGATCGGCGGCGCTCCGCGATCTCCGCCTCGAGTTCGCGCGTCCGCCGGCGCAGTTCCAACTGCGCGATCGTGTGCCGGCTCAGGATGTGCAACGCCGTCCGCTGTTCGTCGCTCAACGACCGCGGCGCCCGGTCGATCACGCACAGGGCGCCGAGCACGTGTCCGTCGGGCGTGACGAGCGGTGCGCCCGCGTAGAAGCGAATGCCGGGCTCGCCGGTCACGAACGGATTGTTGCTGAAACGAGGGTCGCCCGTCGCGTCGTTGACCTCCATCACCCGGTCCGGATCAACGATCACGTGGGCGCAAAATGAGTATTCCCGCGAGGACTCCACGAAGCTCGTACCGAAGCGGGACTTCACCCAGTGCCGGTCATCGGCGATGAGCGACACCATGGCGATCGGCGTCCGGCAAATCTGGGCCGCGAGCATCACGATGTCGTCGAAGGCCTGTTCACGTGGCGTGTCCAGGATCTCGTAGCGACGCAACGCGTCGAGCCGCTGGGGTTCCGTGGCCGGTTGCGGCGGTGTCATGTCAGTCGGGTCAGACCGGCGCCCTGTCGCGCGGGCAACCTTCCCAGGTTGCAGAACGCCCGCAGCAGCTTGGTCAGGACTCCGCGGCTGCGGATCATCCTGAGCGCGTTGGAGTGCTCCCGAATCGCCACCACCTTCACGGGGGCGGAGCGCGGCCTCACCCACGCGGCCACGCCGCTTCGGATCCGGCAACGCCGGTCCAACGGCGGGCCCAGGCAGACCCTCACCTGCAGCCGGGGGCCGATGGGCGTTCTCCCGTCGTCGTTCCTATCCATGGTGTTCACTCCTTCGGTTGATGGTTGATCCGGAACCCGGGGCGTTGCCGACCCGGAGACGGACGGGTTTGCGGGTTCGAGCCGCATCCCCGTCGCGTATCGACGACCGGAATCGGTCGCGGATGGGAAAGTCATCGGTCCGCCACGGAAAGGCTGACGTGGGATGATGACTTCGTTTCGTGTCGGTGTTTGTCCGACACGCGACCCTGCGACCGAGGCCAGTGGAGGCCTGGACTGTACCCAGTCATACGCAGAGGACCTTTTTGTGCGCTGCACGGACGCCCGCCCGAGCCTGTTGACCGCGGATTTCGCTGCTAGCGCGGATCCTTCCTCCATCCGCGGAATCGGCGTAATCCGCGGTCACGCGCAAGAGCTTGGGGCGACTGGCCTCCGGGTGGAGGCCGCCTTCGAGGGCTGCGCCCTGCGATCCCCGGACCTTCCTTTTCTGACCAGGGCTAGCGGACCAACCGGTGCTGCATCCCGTAACGCATCAAATCGGCGTTGGTGCGCATGCCCATCTTCGTCAGCAGGCGGGTGCGATAGGTGCTGACCGTCTTTACGCTCAGCGAAAGCTGGGTGGCGATCTCGCCGACGCTGCGGCCCCCTGCGATCGAGAGCAGAATTTGCATCTCCCGCGACGAAAGCTGCTCGTGCGGCACGGCATCCACCCCGGCGCCCAGGGAATCGGCGAGCTTCTCGGCCAGGGCCGTCGAGACATGGCGACCACCCGCGAGCACCTTCCTGACCGCGGCCGCGAGTTGATCCGCCGCCGCCGTCTTCGAACAAAAACCGGCGGCGCCCTGCCGCAGGACCTGGAGGCCGAGTTCCTGCTCGGCGAGGCCGCTGACGACCAGCACGGGCAGGCGCGGATCCGCCAGCTTCAGGTCCTTCAGCAGATCCAAACCGCTGCGATCCGGCAGATCCAGGTCCAGCAGGACGATGTCCCAGTGCCCGTTGTGCACCGCACCCAGCGTTTCCCGCGCCGACCCCGCCTCGCCGATCTCCGCGGTCGGAAAGTCCCGCAATAACAGCTGTCGCACGCCCGCCCGCATCATCGGGTGATCGTCCACGAGCAGGATGCGCGGCGGAACGTCAGGTTTCATCGAGCGGAACCGGAAAACGGCGGCGTCGAGCGGGGCTTCCCCAGCACCTGCGCGATCGTCTTGAGCAGCGCTTCGGCGGTGTAGGGCTTGGGCACGAAATGCTGCACGCCCGCGCCCATGGCCTTGGTCACGGCTGCGCCACTGACGTGGCCGCTGGAACCCACGATCTTCACGTCGGGATTCAAGGACTGCAGGGCGACAATCGTCGCGGGTCCATCCAGGACGGGCATCGCCATATCGATAAGGACGACGGCGACGTCGGCGCGGTGACGTGCATAAAGGGCCACGGCCTCGGCGCCATGATGGGCCAGCATGACCCGGTAGCCGAAGCGCTCGAGCGTCACCCGGGTGACATAACGCACGCTCTCCTCGTCGTCCACCACCAGCACCTGTTCGCCGCTGCCGCGCGGCAGTCGCTGGTGTTCGACGACCGTTGCCTCCGTCGTTCCCGCTCCGGCGCTGGCGGGAATAAAGATCGAGAACGTCGAGCCGTTGCCGGGTTCACTCTGCACGTCGATGTAACCGCCATGGCCCTTGACGATCGTGAGCACGGTCGCCAGCCCGAGCCCCGTGCCCTTGCCCACCTCCTTGGTGGTGAAGAACGGATCAAAGATCCGATCGCGCACCTCGGGCGAGATGCCGGTGCCGGTGTCAGCAACCTCGATCACGACATGGTGACCGACCTTCGCATCGGGATTCAGGCTCAGGTTCGCCTCGTCGATGACCACATTCTCCAGGCTCACGGTCAACCGGCCGCCGCCCGGCATCGCGTCGCGGGCATTGACGCAGAGATTCATCAGCACCTGGTGCATCTGCGTCGCGTCCGCCTTGATCGTCCACAGGTCGCGGGCGGAATTGAGGTGGAACTCGATGTTCTTGGGAAACGTATCCCGGACGATCTGCTGCAGGTCGCGCGCGAGGTGCCGCAGGTTCACCTCCACGAAATTGCCCTCCATGCCGCGGGCGAAGGATAGGACTTGCTTCACCAGTTCCGCCCCGTGCTGGGCGCTCTTCTCGATGGTGCGCAGGAGTTCGAGCCGATCCGGATCCGACTCGTCGGTCCGGAAGAGGTCGATGGAAATCAGGATCGGCGCGAGCACGTTGTTGAGGTCATGGGCGATGCCGCCAGCGAGCGTGCCGATGCTCTCGAGCCGCTGCGCGCGGAGGAACTGGGCTTCGAGTTTCTTCTTTTCCGTGACGTCGGTGTTGATGACGAAGATCGACTTCGCACGCCCCTCCGCGTCCCGCACCAGCGTCCAGCGAGCCGCGACGGTCAGCTTCCGACCGCTGCGGGCATACTGTTCAATTTCACCAGTCCACTCCCCCTGCTCCAGCGTCGCGGCGGTCGCCGCCCGAAACGCCGCGAGGTCGCGATGGAGCAGGTCCGTCACCGCCTGGCCAACAGCCTCGGCCGCAGTCCAGCCGTAGAGCCGTTCGGCGCTCTTGTTCCAATACGTGATCCGATCCTCGAGATCGCGCACCACGATCGCGTCCTGCGCCTTGTCCAGCAAGGCCGCCTGCTCCTGCAGTTTTTCCGCCGCCTGCTTGCGGCCGGTCACGTCGCGCTTGATCGCGACGAAATGGGTCACCCGCCCGTCGTTCCTCCGAATCGGCGTGATGGCGATATCTTCGGTGACCAGCAGCCCGTCGCGGCAGCGGTTGATGATCTCACTCGTCCAGACCTGGCCCGCCAGGATGGTTTTCCACATCGTCTGGTAGAAGGCCTGATCGTGCCGACCGGACTTGATGAGCTCGCCCGGAGTACGACCGATGATCTCCTCCCGCGTGTAGCCGTAACGCGCGGCAAAGGCGGGATTGACCCACTCCAGCCGGCCCGCCCGATCGGTGACGGAGATGCTGTCCGATGCCACCTCCAATGCCACCTGCTGGAGGCGGAGTCGCTCGCTGTCCTGCCGCCGCTGCGTGATATCCCGCAGGGCGAATGTCAGTCCATCCTCGGAGGGGTAGATCCGGATTTCAACCCAGGTGGCCGGGGGAATGAAGTGTTCGTCCAGGCTCACCGGCACTTTCTCGCGTTCCGCCCGGCGACACTCCTGCTCGAAGCGACCGGCCGTCGCACCGGGAACGAATTCCCGCAAATCCCGCCCGAGCAGCTCGGCCCGGCAACGGCGCAGCAGGCGCTCGGCCTCGGAATTCACGTAGGTGAAGTTCCACTCGCGATCCACGGTGAAGAACGCATCCGTCAGGCTCTCCAGGGTCGTCGTCAGCCGTCGGGCCAGTCGCGACGCCACCTGCTCCAGCTCCTTGGTTTCGTGGATATCGACGCCCGTGCCGTACCATTTGACCACGCGGCCCGAACCGTCCCGCACCGGCTGGGCCTGCACGCGGAACCACCGGTAGCTCCGATCCGCCCCCCCGCCGCAACCGGTACTCGATCTCGTAGGGCGCTTCCGATCGCACGCATTGGGTCCAGAGCCGCATGCACTCCGCCAGGTCGTCCGGATGCAGGCAGGGCTGCCAGCGCGTCGCCGCGGCGGCGTCTGGGGACAGGCCCGTGTAGGCAAAAAAGTGGTGGTTGCTGTAATCCACCGTGCCGTCCGGCTCCGCGGTCCAAACGATGAAGGGAATCGAATCGGCGAGGAGGCGGAATCGCCGCTGACTTTCGATCAGGGACTGTTCGGCCTGCCGCTGCTCGGTGACGTCCTGGAACGCCCCCTGGACGTGCCGGATCACCCCCTGGGCATCGCGCACCGCCTCGCCCAACACCCGCACCCATCTCTGCCGGCCCCGCGCCGTGGAGATGCCCGCCTCGTACACGAACGCAGTCCCGTCCCGCGCACACACGTCGAAATGGGCGCGCGCCGTCGCTCGGTCCTCCGGTGCGATATACGCGAAAAGCTCCTCGAACGTCGGATTCTCATCCGGTTTCAATTCAAAGATCTCCCGAATCGAATCGGACCAGCGGTAGGAAAAATCCGTCAGGTTCACGCTCCAGGTGCCGATTCGTCCCAGTCGGAACGCGATGCGCTGAAACGCCTCGCTCTCCCGCAAGGACTTTTCGGTCCGCAGGCGTTCGGTAACGTCATTGGCCAGGACCAGTTCGGCCCGACGGCCGCCGAACTCGATCGTGTGGCTATAAACTTCCACCTGGATGAGCGAACCATCCCGCAGCCGATGTCGCCAGACGCCGGCATAGCTGAGGCCCCGCGTAACCTGGAGCACCGCGTCGACCAAGGCGGGCACGTCCTCCGGCGGACGGATATCCTTGATCGTCATGCCGAGAAACTCCTCGCGCGAATAACCGTACCGGGCGACGGCGGCGTCGTTGACCGCCAGGAACCGGAACGTCTCCAAATCATAGACCCAAAGCGGGAGCGGATTGCTGGCAAACAGCAGCCGGTGGCGCGCTTCGCTTTCCATCAACGCGGCTTCGGCGCGGTGGCGCTCGGTCACGTCGTTCAGGGTGATAACGCGTGCCGGCCGGCCGTCCCATTCCGCCGGGGCACACCGCCCCTCGACGTGAATCGACGGACCGTGCGCGGGCGTCACGTTAAACACCGCGGTTACCCCACATTCCACGGCAAAACCAAACGGGTGCCCCACCATCGCTCCGGCCGGTCGACCGAGGATTCTCTCCGCTGCAGGATTCGCAAATCGGACCGTCGCATCCGCGCGGTCCACCACGACCATGGCGTCGGCGTGGCGCTCCAGCAGGTCGCGGAACCGACGTTCACTGGCTTGGAGCTGGGTCAGCAGGTCGCGTTGGCGCAGATACAGCCGTACCCGCACCAGGAGCTCCGCAGGTTCGATTGGCCGCTCAATGAATCCATCCGCCCCCGCCTCCAGTCCCTCAGCCTGCTGTTCAGGCGAAGCATGGCCCGAGCTCCGCAACACCACTGAAACATGTTCCAAGCTGGCATCCCTGCGCAGCGCCCGGAGCACGTCGAGGCCGGATTGATCCGGCAGCACGACGTCCAAGAGCACCAGGTGGGGGCGAAACGAACGCGCCAGCGGCAGGGCTTCCCCGCCGGCCCCAGCCTCCCTCACGTCATAGCCAGCCGCTCGAAAGTCGCGGCCCAAGGCCCGCAACCCGGCACCCGGGCTCTCAACGATGAGGAGTCGCGCCGGGGGAGTCATGGCGGGGAGCGCCGCCGGGGCGGCAAGCGGGACATTCGTGCCGACTGGCGCTCACACCCGCAACCTCGACAGCCCGACCCGCAACCTGGGTTTGGCACCGCTGACCCGGACGACGTGATGAGGTAAGGGGTCATGCTGAATTTTCCAAGCGCCTCAGACTCGCCGGGAAGCCGGAGTGACTTAAGCCCCTCCGGTGCTTTGAACGTTAACCCTGGGAAGCCTGCCGGTCACGACCGTTTTGGGTCATATGAATGCGGGACCGAACACCGGAAAAAAATTCTTCAACAATTTTTGAGCGTTTCGCGCCCCACTGAGTCTTTCCCTGTGTAGTTCAATTACCGTCTGGTAAACGGTAATTCAGGTTTGCTTGGTGTTAGGTCACAAAGGCCGTCCCGCAAGGGGCGGCCTTTGTGTTTTCGCCCTCCGTGCCGCCGCCCTCCCTTTCCCCATGAAGATCAACCCCGCTCGTGTCGAAGTCCCCGGTCGCGAAACCATCCGCCCCGGCCGCCGCCTGGCGTGGGGGCTTTTCGTCGCCCTGCTGCCCACCTTCGCAACGGGCGCCAGCGTCCGGGATTTTGGGGCCGTGGGCGATGGCGTGAGCGACGATACCGCCGCCCTCCGCGCCGCGGTGGCAGGCGCAAAGGATGGCCTGCTGGTCCTGCCGCGGGGAAACTACCGGATCACCGCCACCATCGAGGTCACCCTCAGCGAGCGGGGCATCACGAGCGTGAATGGGCAGAACGGCACCGGACGCATCACGATGGCCGGGCCGGGGCCGGCGTTTCGTTTCGTCGGCACCCACACCGGGTCGGCCGGCCCGACGACCTTCAAGCCGCAGGTCTGGGAAAAGGAGCGCATGCCGCAGATCGAGGGCCTCGAGATCGTCGGTGCGCACGAGGAGGCGGACGGCCTGGAGTTCGTGCGCTGCATGCAGCCGACGGTCCACGGCGTCCTCATCCGCGAGGTTCGCCACGGCATCCGCCTCACCCAGCGCAACCGCAACGTGCTGATCAGCGCGTCGCACATCTACAACAACCGCGGCGTCGGCATCTATTTCGACCGCGTCGACCTCCACCAGACGATCATCCAGGGCAACCACATCAGCTACAACAAGCGCGGCGGCATCCGCATCGACGGGGGCTCGATCCGGAACTTCCACGTCACGGGCAACGACATCGAGTACAACTACGACCTCCAGGCCACCGAGTCGGCCGACATCTGGTTCGACCTGCGCGAGGGCAGCGTCGCCGAGGGCACCATCGCCAGCAACACGATCCAGGCCGTCGTCAGTCCCGGCGGCGCCAACATCCGCTTTATCGGTCCGGGACGCCCCGAGCAGCAGGGTCTGATGGGGCTCTGGAGCATCAGCGGCAACCTGATCGGCAACCAGGAGGTGAACATCCACCTGAAGCACGCCCGGGGAATTTCGATCGCCGGCAATCACATCTACACCGGCAAGAACCGGAACATCGTGATCGAGGAGAGCCGGCACATCATCCTCTCCGGCAACTCGCTCGACCAAAGCCACAATTACCGCGGCGGCTTCACGAACGGCGTCACGTTGCGCGACTCCGATGGCATTTCGATCCAGGGCCTCGTGCTGGACCGCGCCGGCGGCGGCGACGCCAAGGCCGGCGGTGCGATCGAGGTGTTGAACTGCCGCGAGACGCTGCTCACCGGCCTCCAGGTTTTCGAGCCGCAGGTGCGCGGCCTCTACGTCGCCGGCAGCCGCAATACGACGATCACACACTCCCAGGTGCTCGAGCGCACGGCAGCGGGCACGATGCTGAGTGCGATCCACGTGGCGAACGATGCCCGCGGCGTGCTCATCGAGGGCAACCTGCTTAGCCGTGGCCGCGACGGCGACCTGATTGCGCCCGCCGGGAGCACCACCCGGGGTAACCAGGCCGCGGTGCGCTGACCCGAGGCGACACCGGCCGAGGGCCCCTGGCCCACCTTGAGTGGATTCACCGAACCCAGGCGAGCAAACGCCGATCGGACTCTGCTCTTGTACTTCTCGCCGCCTGCCGCCCAAGCCGATGGAACGCGGGTTTCGCCGATCGCGCGGATACTTCCTCTATCCGCGTAATCGGCGTACGCCGCGGTCACGGGTAGAAGCGTGGGGTGATTGGAATACAGGAGGCCGCAGAACAGCGTAGAGGTCAGGCGCAGAAGCGGAGTTTCCCTGCGTCTGACCTCCGCGCTCTCCGCGGCCTCCTGTGAAAACTCCGACGATCGGGATTGATCCGGCCAGACTTTGCACGGGGAGCCCCGCCGCTCAGGGACCCGTCAGTCGGTACGTCTGCTCCCACCACGCGAGCCGCTCGGCGTCGGAGGGCTCGGGTTTCTTCAAACGGGCCTGCCAGGTGCGCTGATAGTCGGCGCGCTTTGACCGCTGGATCTCGGGCAGCGTCGGCTCGGTCGCCGGATCAGGCCGGCCGCCGCGGTCCGCCGAGGCCTGGATCCACTCCTCCAGGGTCCGGCGATGGCGGGCGAGCGCGGCCTGCCGCGCCGGATCCGCGGCGAGCGTGTGCAGCCCGGCCGGATCGGCGCGCAGGTCGTAGAGCTCGAACTCCGGCCGCCCCGGCTGCAGCCATTCGGCCGCCCGTCCGTCGAGGCGTCCGGCCGCGTGTAGCACCCGCAGCAGCGGCATGCCCGGATAACTGGCCTCCTTGTAGCCCGACCAGTTCAGCCGCGACAGGCCGGGGTCGAAGTTCCGCACGAAAAGGCTGTCGGCCGTAATCACCGCCCGGATACGGTCCGCGGCGTCGCCGCAGCGATCGCGCGCCGCGAAGATTTCCGACCGGTCGGGAAACTCCGCGCCAAGCAGCGGCCGCCCGTGCATCCAGGCCGGCACCGGCCGGCCGGCGAGCGCCAGGGCGGTGGGCGCCAGGTCGATCAGGCTCACCAGCCGCGACTCGACGCTGCCCGCCGCGACGCCCGGACCCCGCACGAGCAGCGGCACCTGCAGTCCTTCCACGGAGAGCCACTGTTTTCCCCAGGGCATGGGCCG
>JAEUHA010000281.1 GCA_016793535.1 Opitutaceae bacterium
CCGCTCGGCGGCGAACGCGGCCGTGACGGCCCAGCACAGCAGGAAAAGGCAGATCCAACCCTGATTCCGCCGGGGCGCCCCGACCGCCCCGGAGGGTCGATCCAGCGGCGCGGGGATTGAAACCGGGCGCATCCGGGAAACGCGGGGCGCGAGGGATTACTTCGCCGCGACGCGCTTCAGCTTGGTGAAGCGGCCGGTGAAATTCCAATCCTGCACGAACAGGTTGCCCTGGGCGTCGAACGACACGCCGTGCGGTGCGATGAAGATGCCGTCCTGCCAGAATTCCGGCGCGAGCTTGAATTGCGCCCACTGCTTCTGGTCGGGATTGTCGCCGAGGGTGGAGACGACCTTGCCCGCCTTGTCGACGATCACGACGCGGCCCTGCAGCTCCGCCACGGCGGCGTACTCGCCCATGATGGAGATCGCACACGGCAGCCGCAGGTCGGTCGTCGGCACGCCCAGCCACTTGCCCTCGAGGTCGAGGTGCACGAGCCGCTTGTTGGCGCGGTCGGCCACGAGCAGGCGCGGAGCGCCGTAACGGAGGTCGAGCGTGATGCCGTGACAGGTGGCGAACTGGTTGTCGCCCGCGCCGCGGGTGCCGATCGTCTTGAGGTACTTCCGGTCGGCGCTGTACATATGGATGACGCTCGCGCCGTAACCGTCGGCGACGTAGATGCGGCCGTCCGGGCCGACCGCCACGCCCGTGGGCGCAAAGTTGGCCGGCTTCTTTTTGGGGTCGGCCGGCTGGTCATAGAACCCGCTCTGGACCGGCTTCGTGATCTCCCACTCGAGTTTGCCGTCGAGGGTGATCTTCACGACCTTCCCCGCCTTGTTGAGCGCACCGTAGAGATACTCCGTCCCCTTTTCGTCGCGCAGCACGAGACCGTGGAGGTTGGTGAGCTCCGCCGCCATCGTGCGCAGGAGCCGGCCGTCCTTGGCGAAGACGAAGATGCCCTCCGGGCCGTCCGAGCTCATGTAGATGTTGCCCGCGCGATCGACCGCGACGCCGCCATGGGTCGAGGCGAACGTCTTTCCGGCCGGCAGCTTCGCCCAACCCGGATCGACCTCGAAGCGGAAGTTGCCCTGGCCGAGCGGACCGGCGGGCAGGGCGACGGACTTGGCGAGCGCCGCCACGGCCGTGGGCGAGAGACTCGACGATTGAGCGAACGCGGGAGATGCCGCAGCGAGGCTGAGCAGGAGGAGGAGACGCGATGACATGAGGAAAACGGCGGGGTTGGCGACGCGGGGGAAACGGGCTCGACGCTTGCGGTGCGGCGCGTGGGCGTCAAGCAGCGCGGGCTGGGAGCGCGGACGTCCTCGTCCGCTTCGACCGAATGGCGGACGATGAGGTTCGCGCTCCCGGGGGGGGGATGACGTGGGAACCTCCCGGCCCCGGAATCTCCTCGCCAACCCTCCCCGGTTTTCCGTCGATGACGGCGCCCCATGAACAGCTACTTTGGGTTAGGCGACTGGCTCGTAATCCTTGTCTATCTGGCTGCGATGATCGCGCTCGGCGTGTGGTTCGGACGCGATCAACAGAACACCCGGGACTATTTTCTCGGCGGCCGCGACATTCCGTGGTGGGGCATCGGCGCCTCGATCGTCGCCACTGAAACCAGCGCGCTGACGATCATCGGCGTGCCGGCGATCGCGTATGGCGGAAACATCCTCTTCATCCAGATGATCGTCGGCTACGTGATCGCCCGCATCATCCTGGCGATCGTAATGGTGCCGCATTACATGAAGGGCGAAATCTATTCGCCCTACCAGTTGCTCGAACAGCACCTCGGGCCGGGCGCGCGGAAAGTTGCGGGCGGTTTCTTCCTGTTCCTCGAGCCGCTCTCGGCCGGTGTCCGGGTCTATGTCGCGTGCATTCCCATCCGGCTGATGCTCGGCGAACAGATCTGCAGCCTGGGTGGACTCGTCGATCCCATCTTCGGGGCGATCTTCCTCTTCGTCGTCCTGTCCCTCGTCTACACCTACGTTGGCGGCATCAAGGCGGTGGTGTGGACGGACGCGGTGCAGATGGTGCTGTTCGTCGCCGGCGGGTTGTTTGCGCTGTTCTACATTCCCACGCTGATCGAAGGCGGCTGGAGCGCGGCGATGGCGAAGGCGTCGGAGGCCGGCAAACTCGCCTGGCTGAACACCCATTTCACGTTCGGCGCCCCGTTCAACATCTGGATGGGCGTGATCGGCGGCACGGTCTTGGTGATGTCATCACACGGCGCCGACCAGTTGATTGTCCAGCGCGTGCTTGCCTCCAAGAACGTCAGCGAAGGCAGAAAATCCCTCATCTTCAGCGCCGTCCTGATCTTCCCGCTGTTCCTCGTCTTCCTCCTCGTGGGCGTGATGCTGTGGGTGTTCTACCAGTCGCATCCCTTCCAGATTCCGCTGCCGGAGCGGAAACCGGGCATCGGGTCCAACGACTTCATCTTCCCGATCTTCATCGTGACCGAGGCGCCGCCGATCATGAAGGGTTTCCTGATTGTGGCGATTCTCGCGGCCGCGATGTCATCGATCAGCTCGGCGATCTCGGCGCTGGCGTCCGTCTCCACGATGGACTTCCTCAAGTCGGCCCTGAAGGGCCGCGACGAGGCGTTCTTCCTGCGGTTCAGCAAATACTCGACCGTCTTCTGGTCCGGCGTGCTGATCTTCGTCGCGTGGCTGACGCGCGAGGTCGAGTTCGTGCTCAACGCGGCCTTTTCGCTGCGGGGCCTCACGAGCGGCGCGCTGCTCGGCGGGCTTATCCTCGCGCTATTCTGGCGCCGGGTCGGCACCCGGGCCGCCGTGTCCGGCATGATCGTCTCGGTGGCCGTGATGAACCTGATCTACTGGCCGCCCAAGATTCCCGCCCTGGCGGAAACCTGGCAAAAGACGTTCGGCGGGGAAATATTCTGGCCCTGGTTCACCCTGATCGGCGCGGTCGTGACCCTCGCCGTGGCCGGGATGGTCGCACGGATGGCGCCGCCGGCCCTCCCTCCGCAACGCGACGCCGCCGCGTGACCGGAACGCGTTCCGCGGGACGCGTCTTTTGGGGTCTATTGCACAGCACCGGCGACTGCAGTGGGGAAAATCACCCACGCGGCGAGCGGAGAAAAAGCCGCCGCGGGCTCCGCCCCAGAGGAGAAATCGCTCGCGCGCGAGTCCGACGCGGCTTGGCACAGCCGCTGCGAAGAAAACTCCACCATGCAAACCCCCTACTCTGACCTTCGCAACCCCACCACCTTCTTCAGCCGGGAACGGCGCAAGGAGCGCATGTTGAAGTTTCTCGAGGCCTTTGAACGCCGCTCCTGGCGCTGCGCCGGGGAATTTCCGTTCCTCGTCCCGCTGGCGAAGGAGGAGTTGCGCGAGCAACCCGCCGGGTACGCCGGCGAACCGCGGGACTGATCCCGGTCCTTCGTCCCTTTCCTCCCTGGCCGCGTGTCCGCACGCGGCCTTTTTGTTGGGCGGGCCCATCCCTTGCAGGCGGGGTGCCCCCACCCCGCGATATCGCGCATTCGAATTGGAATTCCCGCGGGGTGAGGGCACCCCGCCTACAACCTACAAGGGAACGTCAGTCCTCGTAACCGCCCACGCTCAAGGAACGCCCGTTGTCCTTGGGGCCCAGTTTCAGGATGAACGGCGCCGCGACCTTCGCCCAGGCCTCGGGCTTCGGATAACTCGAGGCGCCCTCGGACCAGCATTCGCGCAGGAGCGCGGTGTCGATGACCCCGGGGTTGAGCGGCACGGCCGCCATGCCGGCGGGCAGTTCCTCGGCCATCGCCTTGGTGAGGCCCTCGATCGCCCACTTCGACATGCAATACGGGCCGACCTCGGGGGAAACGCTGCGGCCCCAGCCGGAACTGAGATTGACGATGACACCCTTCTTCCGCGCCACCATCGCCGGCACGAAATGCCGGATCACGTTCTGCGTCCCGCGAATGTTCGCGTCGACCAGCCGCGTGAACTCGCGATCGTCCTGCTCCCACACCGGCGCGAGGCGGTTCATGACCGCGGCGTTGTTGATCAGGAGATCGGGTGCGCTGTCGTTCTCGAGCACCTTCGCCGCCCAGATCGCGACCTTGTTGTCGAGGGCGACGTCGACGACGGAGAAGTCATGGGGCGCCTGATACGTCATCCGCAGGTCGAAGATGGCGTCGCCACTCCGGCCGCAGCCGATGACCGTGTGTCCGCCCCGGATGAACTCCTCCGTCAGCGCCCGGCCGAGGCCGCGGGTGACTCCCGTGATGACGATTTTCATGCGGGGGAAAAGTAGCGAGTAGCGAGCAGCGGGTAGCGAGTAGAAAACACCGGCCTCGACCCGAGCGATCGCGCAGTCTGCCGAGAGGTCGCATCGCCCCGGTGTGCAGCGTCCGCCGGACGCTCGCTACTCACTACCCGCTACTCGCTACTCGCTACTCGCTACTTCGACCCTACCGCGACTGCAGGCTGTGCTTCGTAAGTCCGACCTTGCGGCAGGCGTCCCAGACGAACGTCAGGCGGTCCAGCGTGCCCTTTTCGTCCATGCGGATGAGCACCGGGATATCCTTGTCGACGTTCTTCACCTGCTGCAGCAGCTCGAGCAGTTGCGCATCGGTCACGTCCTTGCCGTTGAAGCTGAGCGCTCCGTCCTTGCCGATGCCGATGGTGACGTTGCCCCGGAACTCGTTCTTCCCCGCCGTCTCCACCTTGGGCAGCGTGATGTTCAGCGTGGAGGCGGACTTGAACTGCATCGTGACGAACGCGAAGAAGATCAGCATCACGAGCACGTCGATCAGGGGCACGAGGTTCATCTCGGGCCGCTTCCGGCGCTTGTTTTGCAGGAGGCTCATCCGCGGGTCCGCTGCAGTATCCGCTCCAGCAGCACATCGAGCTGGGCCGCGTAGTTCTCGATCTTGCGCTGCAGGTAGCCGCTGCCGACGAGCGACGGAATCGCGATGCACAGGCCGATGACGGTGGCCGAGAGCGCGAGCGCGACGCCCTGCGTGAACTGCACCGGATCCGGCAGGCCGGTGTCGGGTGAAATCTGCGAGAACACCTTCAGCAGGCCGACGACCGTGCCGGTCAGGCCGATGAGCGGCGCGGCGGCGTATACGACATCCAGATACGGCACGCCGCGTTCCATGCGGTTCAGCTCCAGCCGGGCGAACGCCTTCACCGCCCCCTCGTCGTTCTTGTGCTGCTCGGCGAATTCGACGATCCGCGCGAGCACGGTGTGCTTGCCGCCCATCAGCGGCCGCCCCGAGACCACGGCATCGACCAGATCCGGCGGCATCACCGCCGCGCGGCGCAGCGCGTAGGCCCGCTCGCACACGATGAACACCGCGGCCGCCGAGCAGATCCCCAGGGGATAGATCAGCACCCCTGCTCCTTTGAACACATCAATCATCGCGAAGAACATGGATGGAGAGAGTAACGTGCCGCGGTGTGACGGCGCGGCGAGGGAAAAGTTCGCCGAAAGTGCCGGCTAGCGGCCCCCC
>JAEUHA010000284.1 GCA_016793535.1 Opitutaceae bacterium
GGAACTCCGCCTGAAGCGGATGCTCGTCGGTGGATTCGACCGGGTCTTCGAGATCGGCCGCATCTTCCGGAATGAAGGCGTTTCACGCCGGCACAACCCGGAGTTCACGATGCTCGAGGTGTACGAGGCGTACAGCGACTACCGCGGCATGATGACGTTGATCCGCGACCTGCTGACGACGCTCGTGCGTGACGTCGTGCGCCCGGCCGACGGTTCCCTCAAGATCCGGCACGCCGCGAGCGGCCAGGACATCGACTTCGGCGGCGAGTGGCGCGAGGTCCGCTACAAGGATCTCATCCTGGAGGCCACCGGCGACGCCGCTTGGTTTTCCCGGCCGAAAGCCGAGAAGATTGCCCGAGCCGAGGCGCTCGGCCTCTCGATTCACCCGGGCTGGGAGGAGTTCGAGATCACGAACGAGATCTTCTCGAAGAAGATCGAGCCGACCCTGATCCAGCCGACCTTCGTCACGCACTTGCCCCGGGAGCTCTGCCCGCTCGCCAAGCTCAACCGCGAGGATCCCTCGGTGCTCGACGTGTTCGAGCTCACGATCGGCGGCATGGAGGTCGCGCCGGCGTATTCGGAACAAAATGACCCGGACGTGCAGCGCGAGATGTTCGAACGCCAGGCCGGCGAGGAGAAGCAGAACATCGACCACGATTTCCTGCTCGCCCTCGAGCATGGCATGCCGCCCGCGGGCGGAATGGGCGTCGGCATCGACCGGCTGTGCATCTTGCTCACGGGCGCCGAAAGCATCCGCGATGTGATCCTCTTCCCTCAGCTCCGCCCGGGAGCGTGAGCGCGTCACGACTTCGGCTTTCCGCCGCGTGGTTTGGAACTCACCTTGCCTTGAGGCTGACAGCTGATAGCTGACCGCTCTGCCATGCCCTGGCCCGTTTACCTCGCCCTGAAGCAGCTTTTCCCGACGGGGCGGCGCTTTCCGTTCTTCACGGCGATCTCGGTCATGGGCGTGGCCCTCGGCGTCATGGTGCTGGTGGTCGTGACCAGCGTGATGGGCGGCTTCGGCCACGAGCTTCGCCGGATGATCGTCCAGACCGAGGGTGAAGTGCAGGTGAAGGCGAAGGGCCTGCTCGACGATGTCGGCGGAGTCTTGAAGGCGGTGCGGGCGACTCCGGGTGTTGCGGCCGCGACACCGTACGTCGCAGGTCCCGTGATGGTGCTCGCCGAGGGCCGGCCCGCGTTTCCCGCCTTTCGCGGGCTCGACCTCGAGAGCGTCGAGGACGTGGTCAACCTCCAGCGCTTCGTGCATGCCGGCTCGATCGCGGAACTCGACGACGACTCAGTCATCCTGAGCGCGGGTGTCGCGCAGCATCTCGGCGCCCGGCTGGGCGACCGGGTGGAGATCTTTTCCCCGCTGTTCATCGAGCGGCTGAAGCGCGACGAGATCTTCCTGCCGCGGCAGTATCGGGTCGCCGGATACTTCGAGATCGGTCACCAGCATCTCGACAGCAGCACGATCTACGGGACGCTGCGCGCCGCGCAGGAGATCTACGGCCTTGGCTCCGCGGTGCACGGGATCAACGTCCGGTTGCTGCCCGGCGTCAACGAGGTCGAGGCCTCGTCCCGGATCAACCGCTCGCTGCCCGCCAACGTCGAGGCGATGCCCTGGACGCGCAGCTGGGAAAGCTTCCTCTGGGTGCTGAACCTCGAGAAGACGATCAACTTCTTCCTCCTGCTGTTCATCGTGATCATCGCGGCGTTTTCCGTGATGAGTTCGCTGCTGATCTCGGTGGTGCGGAAGACGCGCGAGATCGGGCTGCTCGGCGCCCTGGGCGGCCGGCCGCGCGACGTGGCGCTGTGCTTCTGCTGCCAGGCCTTCGTCATCGGGCTGACGGGCACGCTGCTCGGCGTCGCCGCCGGCTTCGGGGTGCTCGCGATTCGCAACGACCTCGTCCGGGCGATCGCGGGCGTGCTCAACCGCCAGGATACGCTGAAGCAGTTTTACCAGTTCACCGACCTGCCGGCGCACACCCTGCCGGGCGACCTGATCCTGACGGTGGTGGCGGCGGTCGCGATCTCGACCCTCGCCGGCCTCCTGCCGGCCTGGCGGGCCGCGCGACTCAAACCTGTGGAGGCGCTGCGCAGTGAGTGACGTCGTTCTTTCCGCCCGCGGGCTGGCGAAATCTTACCTGAGCGGCGATCGCCGGATCGAGGTGCTGCGCGACGTGACGCTCGACGTGGCGGCGGGAGAGAGCGTATCGATCCGGGGTGAATCCGGGTCGGGCAAGTCGACGCTGCTCAACCTGATCTCGGGCCTCGATGCGCCCGATTCAGGGACGATTCTCTGGGCCGGCGCGCCGCCGGCCGGCGAGCGGCGGGCGCGTTACCTGGGCATGGTCTTTCAGTCCTTCTACCTTATCCCGGAACTCGACGCGGAGCAGAACGTGCTCATGGCGTCGCGGATCATCCGGAGCCCGGGCGCGGCGGAACGCGCGCGCGCGCGCGACCTGCTCGCGCGCGTCGGTCTCGCGGACCGGGCCCGGCATCTGCCCATGCAGCTTTCCGGCGGCGAGCGGCAGCGCGTCGCCGTCGCCCGCGCCCTGGTCAATTCCCCGCGTCTCCTGCTCGCCGACGAGCCGACTGGCAACCTGGACGAGCACACCGGCGACGCCGTGATCGACCTGTTGCTCGACCTCTGCCGCGCCACCGGCACGGCCCTCGTGCTTGTCACGCACAACGCCGCGCACGCGCAGAAGACGAACCGCAGCCTTTTCCTGCACACCGGCGCGCTGCGGTGAGATTTTTCCCCGTGGGCGGGACGCCCTCACCCCGCGGGAGTACGGCATCGAAGGCGCAACGTGCAAAGGAGAGGACGCGCCGTCCGCGGCCGACGATTCCCGTCTTGCGCTCCATGATTGCCGGCGGCGTGCCGGCACCCACACTCGGCGCATGGCTTCCACCAAGATCCGCTGTGGCGTCGCCGGCGTCGGCTCGCTCGGCCAGCATCATGCCCGCATCTACGCGTCGCTGCCCGGCGCGGAGCTGACCGGCATCTACGAGACGAGCGACGCCCGGGCCGCGGAGATCTGCGCCAAGCATGGCTGCCGCCGCTTCGCGACGCTCGAGGAGCTTGGGGCCGCGTGTGATGCCGTCTCGGTCGTGGTGCCGACCGACCGGCACGCGGAGGTGGCGCTGCCGCTGCTCGCGCAGGGCGCGCACCTGCTGATTGAGAAACCCCTCTGCGCCTCGCTCGAGGAGGCGGAGCGCGTGCTGGCCGCGGCGCAGGCCAGCCGGCGGATCGTGCAGGTCGGCCATATCGAGCACTTCAACCCGGTGATGAGTTTCCTGGAAAAGGAGATCGATGAGCCGCGGTACATCACCGCCGAGCGGCTCGCCCCGTACCAGCCGCGCGGCACGGAGGTGGGCGTGGTGCTCGACCTGATGATCCACGACATCGGAATCGTGCTGGCCCTCGTGAAATCGCCGATTGCGAAGATCGACAGCGTCGGCGTGACCGTGCTTTCGAAGAGCGAGGACATCGCCAATGCCCGCATCCAGTTTCAGAACGGCTGCGTGGCCAATTTGAGCGCGAGCCGGATGAGCATGAAGAAGGCGCGGGAGATCCGGATCTTCCAGGGCGATGCGTACCTGTCCCTCGATTTCATGAACCAGGCCGGGCACCTGGTGAAGAAGAGCGACATCATCGCCTACGCCCTGAAGATGAAGATCGGCCTGGTGAAGCCCGGCGACCTCAGCGCGATTCCGGTGCGCGAGATCCCCATCGAGAAAGGCGAGCCGCTGGCGCTGGAACTGGCCCACTTCGTTGAGAGCGTGGCGCAGACGCGGCAGCCGAAGGTGGGCGCCGCCCTCGGCAAGAGTGCCCTCGAGGTGGCGATCACGATCACGGAGCAGATCCGCGCGTCGGATCGGAAGGCGTGAAGCGGATGCAGCGTGACACGGCATCGTTCCCGGCATGAGCGCCGGCGGACACTTCCAGCTCCCGGCTCCGCACGCGGACCGCGTCGACCTGCTCGTGGTCGCTGGCGAACATTCCGGAGACGAGCATGCGGCCCGGATGATTCGTGAGCTCCGCGCCGCGGAACCGCAGCTCGCCGTCGCGGCGCTCGGGGGGCCGCAACTCGCCGCGGCCGGCGCGCAGCTGCTGCACGACCTCACGGCCTCGTCGGTCGTCGGCCTCGTCGAGGTGCTGCGGAACTATCCTTTCTTCAAGGCGCTGTTCGCCGAGACGCTGCGCTGGATCGCGGCGCACCGTCCGCGGGTGGTGTGTTTCGTCGATTATCCCGGACTCAATCTCCGGCTCGCGGCCGCCCTGCGGGAACGCGGCCTTTCCCGGCCGGGCGGCGGATCGATCCGGACGGTCTACTACATCTCCCCGCAGATCTGGGCCTGGAAGGCGAAGCGGCGCTTCACGATGGCGCGGGACCTGGACGCCATGGCGGTGATATTTCCGTTCGAGCCCGCGTGCTATGCGGATACGACGCTGCCGGTGGAGTTCGTCGGGCATCCGTTCGTCGCGCCCGATCACCGGCCACCGGTGCGTTACGACCCGGTGGGCCCGATCCTGCTGCTGCCCGGGAGCCGGCGGCAGGCGGTGGGACGGATCTTTCCGCCGCTGCTCGCGGGCTTCCGCGCCTTTGGCGAGCGGGAGGCCATCGTGCTGTATCCGAGCCCCGAGATCCGGGACGTGCTGCTGGCGGCGCAGCCGCCGGCCAACGTGAGGCTGGCGCCGGTGGGCGAGGTGCACGACGGGGCCGGTGAGCCGATCGCCGCCGCGGCGGTGCTGACCTCGAGCGGCACCATGTCGATGCACTGTGCGCTGGCCGCGATCCCGGGAGCGATCGCCTACCGCGCCAACCCGCTCACCTATGTGCTCGGACGGCTGCTGGTGCAGGTCGAATACCTCGGCATCGCGAACCTGCTGCTGCGCGAGCCGATGTACCCCGAGTATATCCAGAATGCGGCTACACCCGCGGCGCTCGCCGCGGAACTGCGGTCCTGCGTGGGCGATCCGCAGCGCCGCGCCCGCACGGCCGCGCAGGCCGCGCAGCTGCGCGCGCTGCTCAGCGTGCCGGCGACGGGGACCGCGGCCGACTGGCTCGCGCGCCAGCTCCGGTAGTCCGGCGGCACGGTTCACGTTTTCTTCACGGGCTTCCCCCGGAGCGAGCGGGCGCGGGGCGGACAAAGGCATCGCCAACCCGGTTTCTTCTGATTTTTTCGGGGCATGTCCGGCGTCGAAACCGCTCCCGTCCGCAGTTCCTGGCGGAACCGCCTCCTGCCCTGGGTGGTGCTCGCGCTGGGGATGTTGCTGACGGCCGCATTCTGGCTGCTCGAGCGGGAGGGCGGGGCGAACCACGCGCTGCTGCTGGTGATCGCCGGCGGCCTGCTCAGTTTCTTCGCCGCGGGATTCACCTGGACGATGCTGAATTCGCGGGCACACGCGCTGCGCATCGCCGAGGAGATGACGGCCAGCCTGCGCCGGGCGGAGGCGGAGTCGCGGCGGCTCGCACTCGTAGCCAGCCGGACCGCGAGCGCGGTGCTGATCACGGATGCGGACTGGCGGATCGAATGGGTTAACGAGAGTTTCGTCCGCGTGTTCGGCTATGCGCTCGAGGAGGTCAAGGGACGCCGGCCGGCGGAGATTCTCGGCGGCCCGCGCCTGCGGCCGGAGACGCTCGCGCAGATCGATGCGGCGTGCAGCCGGGGCGAACCGTTTCTCGGGGAGCTGATCAACTACACCAAGGACGGACAGCCGCGTTGGATGGAAGTGGAGATCCAGACCCTGAAGGACGCGGGCGGCCGGGTGACCGGATACCTCAGCCTCCAGCTCGACATCACCGCGCGCAAGCGGATCGAGGCGGAGGTCGCGAAGAAGGAGGCGGAGTTCCGGTTCATCTTCGAGTCGGCGCCGACCGGCTTGTCCTGGCTGTGGGTGGGCGCGGACGGTTCGCGCCGGCGCCTGACCAACGACGCGCATCTGCGGATCATCGGGCTCACCGAGGAACAGATGCGGGAGCCCGGAATCTTTCGCCGGATCACGCATCCCGAGGATTGGGCGCGGCAGCAGGTGCTTTATCAGCAGCTCGAGCGCGGCGAGATCGACCACTTTGCGATCAAGAAACGGTATGTCCGGGCCGACGGTTCGGAGACGCACGTGGAACTGTCGTTCCATCGTTTCCTGGAAGCGCAGGGCGGCTACAAGGAGGTTTCGACGCTGGTCGACCTGACTCCGCTCATGCGGGCCCAGGCCGAGGTGGCGGCGAAAGAGGCTCAGTTCCGTTTCATTTTCGAGTCGGCGCCGACCGGCATTTCCTGGCG
>JAEUHA010000378.1 GCA_016793535.1 Opitutaceae bacterium
CGAGGGTGATCGTGCCGCGCATGCCCGCCCAGCCGGTGACCAGCACCGCCTGCCAGGTCGGCGGCGTCTCGGTGCGGCGCAGCCGGGGAAACAGCAAAAAGGGCAGGTACGCGCCGGGCATCACCCACGCCAGCCGCGCCAGAATCGCCGCGCCCGACACCGCGGCGGTGAACAGCACGAGCTGTGACACCGTGAACGCGCTGCTCACGCTGGCGAGCAGGGTCGGGAACTGCAGCCCGAGCAGGATGAACGCGAGGCCGTTCAGCCAGAAAAGCACGACCGACCAGGTGGCGTACGCGGTCTGGCGGGTTGCGACATCCATCCGAAGCGGGTCGCGCCAGCCGGAATAGAGTCCGGCTGCGACCACGGCGAGAATGCTCGATAGCCCCAGCGCGTCGGCCGCGAGGTACGCGGCGAAGGGCGTCAGCAGCGAGATCGTGACTTCGGTGAACACCTCGGCGCTGCGCAGGTGACGCAGGAGATCGCGGGCGCGGCCGATCAGCCACGCGATCGCCAGGCCGACGGCCAGCCCGCCGGCCGCGACCAGCAGGAAGTCGAGCGTCGCGGCGCGCAGCGAAAAGGTGCCGGCCGCCATCGCGGCCAGGGCGAACTTGAAGCCGACGAGGCCGGTCGCGTCGTTCATGAGGCTCTCGCCGTTGAGCACGACCGTGAGTCGGGCCGGCACCTTCAGCCGCTGCGTGATGGCCCCCACGGCAACGGCGTCCGTCGGGGAGACCAGCGCGCCGAGCGCCAGGGCCATCGCGAGCGGCAGGCCGGGCACCAGCCAGTGGGCGACGAGGCCGACTGCCAGCGTGGTGAACACCACGAGCCCGGTCGCGAGGAGCAGGATGGGGCGCTTGGCAGACAGGAAGTCGCGCAGCGGCATCAGCCAGCCGTCGGCGTAAAGCAGCGGCGGCACGAAGCAGAGGAAGAACACGCCGGGATCGAGCGCGATGCGGGGAAACACCGGCCAGAGGGCCGCGGCCGTGCCCCCGATGACGTACGTGACGGGCATCGGCCACGGCAGCCAGCGTCCGACCACGGTCAGCGCCGTGAGCAGGAGCAGCAGCAGCAGCGCGTTTTCGAAGTTCGCCATGGGAGAGCTTCAAACCAACTGCCGCGCCGAGTGCGAGCGCCGAGCGGCCGTGGCGTGATTTGTAGGCGGGGTGCCCTCACCCCGCGAGAGAACGAATTCGAACTGGGTGATCTCGGGGCGGGGCCCCCCTGCCATAGTCCCCGCGAGAGACCCGCGACCGCAGGATTGCCGTGGCCCGTCTCCCAGCTATGGGTGGCGGCTTCTCGTTCATGCACACGACGCCGACACTCGGGGCCTGGCGGTGGCTGCCGGTGGCGTCGGCCGCCGCGGTGTGGGTCGTCATGCTCGCACTGACCCTGGCCCCTGACCTGCGCCGGGCCGCCGCGGAGCGGTTTCCGTGGATGCTGGAACCGCTCTACCACGACTGGCATGTCGTGCGCATCGGCTGGCAGGCGCACGCGGCGGGCGTCGACCCGCTCGCGAGCCCGGAGCTGCCCTACAATTACCCGCGTTTCGCCCTGCTCGGCGGCCGGCTCGGGGGCGCGGCCGTGCCGCCGAATGTCGCGGGTCCGCTGCTCGCGGCGCTCTTCCTGGCCACGGCGGTCTGGGTGGTGCGGCCGGCCACGCGCGGCGAGGCCGTCCTGGCCGCGCTCGGCGTGGCGTCGCCGCCGGTCTGGCTGCTGCTCGAGCGCGGGAACCTGGACGCCGTCGTCTTCATCGTGCTCGCGCCCGGGCTCTGGTTCCTGGCCCGCCGCGCACCGGGTCCGCTGGCGCTGCTCGGCGGCAGTGGCGCGCTCTTCGTGGCGGCCGCCCTGAAACTCTTTCCCGCGGTGATCCTCGTGGCCGCGATGGCCTTCTGGCGCGGGGCACGCCTGCGCTGGAGCCTGCTGCTCGTCGTGGTCTTCGCGGCCTGGCTCGTGGCGAGTCTCGATGAGGTCGCGTTGATCATGCAGAAGACGACGCGCGGCCTCGAACCCGCCTACGGGCGGATGCAGGCAGGCTCGCGCTATGTGGCCGAGGTGATCACTCCCCGGGTCCCGGCGGCCGAGGCGGCTTCGACCCTGAGCCTGCTGATGCGGGTGAGCCTCGTGGCCTGGCTGGCGGGCGCCGCGATCGCCCTCGCAGTGGGCTGGCGTTTGCGCGATCGCCTCGTGCCGGTGGCGAGCGAGGCGCATGACCGGGTGTTCTTCTGGAGCGGCGCCCTGTTGTATGCGGGCACCTTCCTGCTCGGGAGCAACTGGTCGTACCGGCTCGTGTTCCTGCTGCTCTGCGTTCCCTTCCTCTGGCATGCACGCCGCGTGCCCGCGCTGCGCCCGGTTGCCACCGTCGGCCTCGCCGGCATCGGCCTGCAGCTGCTCGCGCCGTTCCACCTGCCGCTCGGCCCCTTCCTGGTGCACCAGGCGACGGCCTGGGCCACGGGCTGGCTGCTGCTTGCGGGGGCCGCCGGGCTCCTGGCCGCGGGGAACGAGACCGCCACGGCGTCAAAAGCCCGCTAAGACGCCGGCCGGCCGGGGGAAACGGTTTGCGCCACCGGAGGGTGCCTTTAGTCTGCGCGCATGAGCGATTTCGTGCATCCCGGGCAGTTGACCGAAGCCAGGCAGGCGCTGGACCGGCTGCGCGCCAACATGCGGCTCACGATCCGCGGCAAGGACGACGTCATCGACCAGGTGATGATCTGCCTCGTCGCCGGCGGCCACCTCCTGATCGAGGACCTGCCCGGCGTGGGCAAGACGACCCTCGCGTACTCCCTTGCGCGTTCGATGGACTGCGTGTTCACCCGGATCCAGTTCACCAGCGATCTCCTGCCGGGTGACGTCACGGGCGTCGCGATCTACGACGAGACGGTCAAGGAGTTCATTTTCAAGAAAGGACCGGTCTTCGCCAACGTCGTGCTCGCCGACGAAATCAACCGCGCGACGCCGAAAACCCAGTCGGCGCTGCTCGAGGTGATGGACCGCGCGCGGGTGACGGTCGACGGCGAGGCGCATCCGGTGGGCTCGCCGTTCATGGTGTTCGCGACCCAGAACCCGGTCGACTACGAAGGCACGTTTCCACTCCCCGAGAGCCAGATGGACCGCTTCCTGATGCGACTGCGCATGGGGTACCCGGAGCCCGAGGACGAACGCGAGATCCTGCGGCACGCCCGCGGCGGCTACGACGCGATCGTTTTGAATCCGGTGGTCACGCGGACCGAGATCCTCGCGCTGCAGGCGCTGGCGCACCAGGTGTTCGTCGAGGACAGCGTGCTCGAGTTCATCCTGCGCATCGTGGCGGCGACGCGGACCGAGGCGGAGTTCCGCACCGGCGTCAGCGTCCGCGGCGGTGTCGCCCTGCGCACCGCGGCCCAGGCGCGCGCCCTGCTGCATCAGCGGGACTTTGTCCTGCCCGAGGATGTCGCCGAACTGGTCGGCCCCGTCTTCACCCACCGCCTGGCGATGGCGCGGCAGACGAGCGACGCCCTCGAGGAGCGCCGCGCCGTGACGGCCGCGCTGAAGCGGATCGTGGGGTCGATTCCGCCGCCGCGCTGAGGCCCGGCGCGGAGTTGAAAGGTGAAAGTTGAAGGCTGAAAGTACCAACCCGATCGCGCCCGCGGCGAGACCCGACGTCCGAGGCTCCACTCCGGGAGGCTTTGCCCTGATCCGATCTCTCAACTCTCAACTTTCGACCATCAACCGCGCGGCGTCCCGCCGCGCTCCGCGATGAACCTCGACGCGGAGTGGTCGGTCCCCGGCCGGCGGCAGAGCCGGGTCCGGTTCACCTGGAGCGGGCTGCTCTGGTCGCTGGTGGTGCCGCAGCGCGGGCAGAGGATCGTGCCGACCGTCCCGGGCGTGGTGCTGATCGGGCTGTCGTTTGGCATCGGCACGGCCGCGTACAATTCGGCGAGCAACATCCTTTTCATCACGCTCGCGCTGCTGCTGACCTGCCTGATCCTCAGCGGCGTGCTCTCGTGGCTCAATGTCCGGGGCCTGCGCTGGCGGCTGCAACTGGCGCCGCCGCTGCGGGCGGGGCACGACACGGTGATCGCGCTCGAGCTGCACAACGGCAAACGCGTGCTGCCGACGTATGGCCTGTGGTTCGAATTCGTGGCGCGGCCGGCGGACGATCCCCGCAGTCGGAAGGCCGAATCGACCGTGACCGCCCGGAGCGGCGACGTGCGCGCGGCGCTGGCCTACGCGGAGGCGTCCGAGCGCCGCGGCCGCGTGCCCCTCACGGGCCGCCTGGATCCGCTGGGCGACGGCCGCGTCGAATGGGTGTTCAAGCCGGCCCAGCGCGGGCGGCTGCGGGTCGAGCTCGCGAGCCTGGGATCGCTGTTTCCGTTCGGTTTCCTGCGCAAGGACCTCGGCACCGATCTGTCGGCCGACGTGGTGGTCTGGCCCGCGCCCGTCGAATACCGGCGGCACTCCGTGATGACCATGCGGCGCACGGCGGGCGGTGAACGCGTCGCGCGCGCGGGCACGGGCGGCGACCTGCTGGCGCTGCGGCGCTATGCGACGGGCGATTCGCACCGGCTGATTCATTGGAAGGCGAGTGCGCGCACCGGCACGCTGTTGGTGCGGCAGTTCGCGATGGAAAGCGCCGAGGGGTTTTCGCTGTGGTTGCGGACCGACGCGGCCGTGTGGTCGCGCGCGGCGCAGTTCGAGCTGCTCGTGCGCTTCTTTGCCAGCCTGGCCGAGGACCTGTTTCGCGCCGGCCGGCTGCAGAGTGTCGCGATCGACGCGGAGCCCCCGGTGCCGGTGCGGCGCGTGCACGACCTTGAACTGCTCCTGGACCGGCTGGCGGTGCTGCAGCCCGCCCCGGACATGCCCGGCTTCTCCGGCCTGCCCGTGGCGAAACAGAACCTGATGACCTTCGCGCCCGACGGGGTCCGCGGGGTCGTCGCCTACGTCGACGGCCAGGCCGCCGCCTCCGCATGAACCCGCGACCGAGCCGCCGACCGGAGCTGACGTTTGACGAGCTGCAACACGTGAAGTGGCTGCTCGGCGGCCTGCTCGCGCTGCTGGGTGTCGGGACGGTGGTCTACATGGACGTGGAGGCGTGGACGTTGATGATCCTGAGCGCGGGCGTGACGATCGCCGTGATGCTCCGGCCGGCGCTGCCCGCGCGCGTGCCGCCGCTCGTGCACACCCTGGTGTTTCCGGCCGTCGTGGCGTTCTTCGCGGTGGACCTGTGGCTGAAGACGGAGGTGCTGCCTGCGATGGTGCGGCTCGACATGCTGCTGCTGCTGTATCGGACCATCTGCTACCGGCAGCGCCGGGACGACCTGCAGATCATCGTGCTCGGGCTGTTCCTGATCGTGGTCGCCGGCGTGCTCACGGTGTCGCTGCTGTTCGCGCTGCACCTGCTCGTCTACACCGCCTGCTCGCTCGCGCTCCTGCTCGTCGTGACGCTGGGCGAGGGGACCGCGGGCAATGCCCCGCGCGGGCCCGTGCCTCCCGGCGAGAAACCGGCCTGGGTCGAGCATGCCGCCCTCCGGCCGCTGCTGCGGCGGGTGCGCGACGTGCTCGACTGGCGGGTGCTCGGGCTCGGCGCGCTGCTGTTCGCGGGCGTGGTCGGCGTGACGGCGCTGCTCTTCATGTTCATCCCGCGCTTTCAGCTCGAGAGCAGCATGTTCCTCGACCGCATCATCTCGAAGAAGGCGCGCTCCGGATTCAGCGACACCATCCGCTTCGGCGACGTCACGGAAATCCAGCAGGACACCAGCGTGGCCCTCAGCGTGGACGTCTCGGACCAGGCGCAGATTCCCACGTCGCCCTACTGGCGGATGCTCGTCCTCGACGTCTACGACCAGGGCGCGTTCCGCATCTCGCGCGGGATCCGGAACCAGGAGTTTCAGCCGCCTTTCACCGGCGCGTACCTGAAGGGCACGGAGCGGCCGAAGACGGGCGAGCCCGTCACGTGGACGTTCTTTCTCGAGTCGGGCGTGAGCCGCTACCTGCCGCTGCTCGGGCCGTTCGAGTCCCTGCGCTTCCGGGATGTCCAGAACGCCATGTTCGCGCCGCGGCTCGCGCTGCTGGCGCTGCGCGACGAGCCGGTGTCGATGACCGCGTACCGGGTCGAAGGCTTCGACCTGGCACCTTCGCTGCCAGACCCGGCCTTCGCCCAGGCGTGGCGGCGGCGGGCGGAAACCGGCGCCCGGCTCACGGTGCTGCAGGCGGCCCTGCCTGAATTCAAGCGGGCCGGCGATCTCGTCGTGCTGCGGCGGGCGCTCGAGCAGGCCACCGGCGGCACCGCGCTGTCGGCGGCGGAGTTCGCCGTCCGGGTGAGCGAGTGGCTGAAGAAGAACCACGCCTATTCACTCGCGCCGGTGATTCCGCCGGGTGACGGCGATCCGCTCGTGAAATGGCTGGCCTCGCGCGAGGCCGGGCACTGCGAGCTCTTTGCGGGTTCGTTC
>JAEUHA010000607.1 GCA_016793535.1 Opitutaceae bacterium
TTTTCGTTGGGCGCGGCCGGATTGACGTGCTTCGTCACGTGCCACTTGCCCACCATGTAGGTGCGGTAGCCGGCGGGCTTGAGCGCCTCGGCGATCGTGACGCTGCGCCGGTTCAGTTCGCCACGATATCCATCCGATCCGCGGTCGTTCATCATGTGCCCGATGCCGGCCTGATGCGGGTAGAGTCCCGTCAGCAGCGCCGCGCGCGTCGGGCAGCACCGGGCGGTGTTGTAGAATTGCGTGAAGCGCACCCCGCCCTGCGCCAGGGCGTCGAGATGGGGCGTCTCGATCTCACCGCCGTACGAGCCCAGGTCGGAGTAGCCCATGTCGTCGGCCATCATGATGATCACGTTCGGCCGCGGCGCACCGGCCGCGAAACCGGCCGAGCCGGCCACGCCGGCCAGGAGGAGCCACGCCAGGACCCGGCCGAGGATGTGTCCAGCGGCGCGCTGCAGCAGCCTGTCCGCAGGCTGCTCGACCGTGGCAAGGCACTGGCGAGGGGAACGAAATGTATCGCGCATGGTTAGGAACGGTGGGGAGGGACGGAAAACGTCAAGGGCAAGAGCGCGGGCCGGTGGTTCAATAATCGGCGCCGCTGAGGCTGCGTTCGACGGAGCGCTGCCAGGCGTGCAGTTCCCGGGTCATCCGGGCAACGACATCCGGATGTTCGGCCGCGAGGTCGCGCGTCTCCCGGGGGTCGGCGATCAGATCGTACAGCTCCGTGCGCGCACCGGCCTTGGCGCGCCGGCCTTCGCCCGTGATCAGCTTGTAGCGGTTGTCCGTCCAGGCCGCCTCACCGCCGAAGTCCGCGGTCCGGGCGACCGGATGACGGAAGTTCTGGAAGTCGATCGCCGGATTGCGCGTGGTCGGCGTGGTGCCGCGCGCGAGGTCGGCGCTGATCCAGCGCTCGTTGCGGCTCTCCTGCTGCGCGGCGTATTTCCAAAAGCCGATGGGCGACGGCCGCTCCCGCATCGTGCCATCCACGAGCAGCGCCTTGAGGCTGATGCCATCGATCGGCCGCTGCGGCGCGGGGTGTTTCAGGCCGAGCAGGTCAAGTACAGTGGGCAGGATGTCGGACGTCACCGCGCGCACGGCCGAAGTCCGGGGCGCGCGAATGACCGCCGGCCACTCGATCAACCCGGGCACGAGCACGCCCCCTTCGTAGAGCTCGCCCTTGTGGCCGCGCCACCCGGCGTTGAACTGGTCCTTCCGCTGCCGGTCGGGCACGCCCTCCCACGTCATGCCGTTGTCCGCGTTGAACCACACCAGCGTGTTGTCCCGCACCTGGAGTTCGCGCAGCGCCGACCGGAACTGGCCCACGGCGCGGTCCAGGGCGGCGATCTCCGCGAAACGTTCACTGAGCGGGGAACCGAGGTAGGCGTACGGCGCGATGTCCTCCGGCCGGCCCGAGTAGGGCGAGTGCGGCGAGCCGAAGTGAATCACGATCAGAAACGGCCGGTCCTCGCTGCGAACCCGGCGGGCGAACCGGATCGCCTCCGCCACGATGACCTCGGAGCTCTCGCCCGGCACGATCTCGGGCGCCGCGCCGTTGCGGCTCAGCGGCGGGTTCAGCTCGAAGAAATTGTCGTGCGACAGGTACTCGTCGAACCCCATCCGGTTCGGATTGAGCGGCGACTCCCGTTTCACGGGCCCGAGATGCCACTTGCCGAAATGTCCGGTGCGATAACCGGCCTGCCGCAGGATCTGGGCGATCGTGATTTCCTCGGGGCGCGTCGACCAGTTGGGCGCGAACGCGCCGGAGCGATTGGCGTGCCGTCCCGTCATGACACTCGCGCGCGTGGGGCTGCACACGGGGGACGCGGCGTAGAAGCGGTCCAGCCGCAGCCCCGTGCGCGCCATCTCGTCGAGGACCGGCGTCTTGAGGTGCGGGTGCCCGTTGTAGCCGGTTTCGCCCCAGCCCTGGTCGTCGCTCATCAGGAGGACGATGTTCGGCCGCGCCGGCTGGGCGGCGATTCCCGCGGCCGTGGCGGCCAGCGTGAAAACAAGCGTGATCCAGGTTCTCATGGATTTTTCTTTCCGGCCTTCTTGCCACCTTTCTTGCCCGCCTTGGTTCCCTCCCCGGGCTCCGCGTTGCGCGGCTGGCGTGACGGCGCGGCGAGTTCCGTCGCGAGCCCGCGGTCGCCCTGCTGCCGCATCCACGCGTCGAGCTCGCCGCGCAGCCGGGCCTTGATCGCGGCGTAAGCGGGATCCGCGGCGAGGTTGCGCGTTTCGAGTTGATCGCCCTGGACGTCGAACAGCTCCTCCGGGGGCTTGAACGAATGCGAGCGCACGCGCTGCGCCAGCGCGGGGTTGGTCCGGGCATCGCGGACCCACGACAGGAAGACGTCGCTGCCATGGATGCCCGCGATCCACCATTCGTTGTCCGGGGCGAGATTGAGGATGAGCTTGTAGCGGTCGTCACGCACCGCGCGCTTGGGAAACGGGTTCTTGTTGCCGTTCACGCCGACCGCGGTGTCCTGCGCGAACACATACTCGCGCAACCGCTCCTGTTGGCCGAGGAGCACGGCCAGGAAGCTGCGCCCGTCGAAGCCACGCCGGCCCTCCGCGTCGGCGCAGCCCGTGTCGATCGACGCCGGGTCCACGCCGGCCGCCGCGAGCAGGGTCGGCGGCACGTCGACGTACTGCATCAGCGCCGCGCTGCGCGAACCGGCGGCGATCCGGCCGGGCCAGCGGGCAAACGCGGAGACCTTGATCCCGTTGTCGTAGAGCGTCCACTTGCCGCCGCCGGGCATCTGCGCGCCCTGCTCGCTGAGGAACAACACGAGCGTGTTGCCGGCCTGCCCCGCGTGGTCGACGGCGTCGAGCACGGCGCCGACCTGCGTGTCGAGCTGCGTGATCTCGGCGTAATAGGCGGCGAGGGTCGCGCGCGTCTCGGCATTGTCGTGCAGCCAGGGCGGCAGCGTCAGCTTCGCCGGGTCGTAGCGGTGCTTCGGACCGCGTGTCCACGGGCTGTGCGGGTCGTTGGAGGCCACCACCGCGAACCACGGCTGGCCCGGATCGCGGGCGATGAACCGCGCCAGAGCCGCGGCGTCGTCGGCCTCGGCGCCGAGGTTTTCGAAGGGAAACGACGCCGCCGGCTGGACGTGCTGTTTGCCCAGGAGCGCGGTGCGGTAGCCCGCGGCGTTGAGATGCGTGAAGACACTTTTCGTGCCGGCGTCGACCATGGTGTGGTTCGGGTACGCGCCGCTGCGGACCGGATACAGGCCGGTGTACAACGCATGCCGCGCGGGCGAGCACGTGGGCGACGGCGTGAACATGCCGTGCAGCGTCACACCTTCGCGCGCGAACCGGTCGATCCGGGGCGTCTGCACGTCCGGATTGCCCGCCACGCCGAGGTCGCGCCAGTGGAGGTCATCCGCGATGATGACCAGGAAGTTCGGACGCGTGCTTCCGGCCCCGTGGAGGGCGCCGGCAAGGACAAGGCTGCAGAGCAGGAGGAGGCGGTGCATGGGGCGGGAAGCGGCGGGGGAAACCCAGGTCAGGTCATTTCGGCCACCAGTATCCTCGAGGTGCGCCCCCGATCTCACCGATGACGCAGAAGCAGGGTTCAGCCAACGGGGCGCGGGCAGGTTGCGCGCGCCATCGGGAAAAACCGCCCGGGCGCGGCAGTAAAGGATCGGTTCTCACTTCTTTTTCGCGCCCTTCTTCGCGGCGCCCCGCCGGTAGCCGCGCTGTTCCAGCGGCGGCAGCGCGCCGCCGCGGGCGTTCATCTCCGTGTCGCACAAAGTCCGCATTTCCCGCAGCGCAGCCGCGTAGGCGGGATCGCGGGCGAAGTTCTTCAACTGGTCGGGATCAGCCTGCAGATCGTGCAGGAATTCGAACGCCGGCTGTTGGTCGAAATACCGGGCATACACGTAACGCGAACCGCGGACACCCTCCCACGTCAGCGTGGGCGCGAGGTCGAGATGCTCGCAGAAGAAATGCCGGCGCCAGTCGGCCGGCGCCGCGCCCTGCACGATCGCCGCGAGACTCCGGCCCTCGTACGCCGCCGGCTTCGCCACGCCGGCCCAGTCGAGGAATGTCGCGGGCAGGTCGACGTTGAGCACCATCTGGTCCGCGACGCGCCCCCGCTGCGCCCGGGGCAGCCGCGGGTCGTAGACCACCAGCGGCACGCGCAACGACTCTTCGAAGTGCGACCACTTGCCCTGAAAGCCGCGGTCGCCGAGATAGTAGCCATTGTCCGCGCTGTAGACGATGATCGTGTTGTCCGCGACGCCGGCCTGCTCGAGTGCCGCGACGACGCGGCCGACGACATGGTCGATGCCGCTGATCATGCGGAAATAGGCCTTCAGGTTCGTCTGATACTTCTCGGGCGTGTCGTAGCCCCAGAAGAAACGCTCGCGGTTGATCGACTGCTTGAGGTGCTCCGGATGCCGCTCGTAGATTTCCGGCGCGCCGAGGCGCGGCGGCGGAATGGTCCGGTTCTCGTACAGCCCGTCGGCCGACGGCGGCCACGGGTAGTGGCCCACGCCGGGCCGGCGGTCGTTGTCCTCGGCGTGCGAGGCGTTGAACCACAGGTGCAGGAGGAACGGCCGGTCCTTCGGCTGCGCGCGAATGAACGCGACCCCGCGATCACCGACGAGGTCGGTCTCGTGTCGTTTCGTGCCATCGGGCTGCGGCTTGAAGTACGGATTGCGGCCGATCGCCTCGAACTCGTCGTACTGCGCCGCGGGATCGAAGCCCGGCGGCGACTGCAGGTGCCATTTGCCGAAGTGCGCGGTCCGATAACCCGCCGCCCGCAACTGGACCGGCAGCATCGTGGCGAGGGCGCCCGGCTTCACCGTCGCCACCGCGTCCCGCTGCACATGCGTCCGCGCCC
>JAEUHA010000610.1 GCA_016793535.1 Opitutaceae bacterium
CTCGGCTGGAAGCCCACGCGCGACTTCATGCTGTACGGTTCGTACAGCCAGTCGTTCGTGCTGAATGCGTCGGCGCTCACGTTCGAGAACACCCCGATCGGCCCCGCGGCGCCCACGACGTCCGAAGGCTACGAGCTCGGCGTGAAGACGGATTTCCTGAACGGGCGCGTGTCGTCGACCGTCGCCGTGTTCCAGATCGAGCAGAAAGATCGCATCCTGCGCTTCAACTCGTTCAACGCGCTGGGCGTCACCGTGACGAACAGCCTCCAGGGCACGCTTGACCGCAGCAACGGCATCGAGGCCGAGGTCACGTGGGCGCCCACGGACAACTGGCAGATCTACGCCAGTGGGGCGATGAACGACATCCGCGTCACGAAGGTGCCGCGCGGCCAGGAAGTGTACCTCGGCGCGCATCCCGAGGCGACGGTGAAGGCGCTCTTCAATCTCTGGACGCGCTACACGTTCACCCAGGGTGCACTCAAGGGCTTCTGGGTCGGCGGCGGATTCAACCACACCGGCAAGAAGGCGCAGCGCACGAACAACCCGAAGCTGTTCCTGCCGGCCGAGACACTGTGGAACTCGGCCGTGGGCTACGACTGGAAGTGGGAAGGCCGCCCGATGAACGCCACGGTCAACTGGCAGAACATGGAGAACATCGAGTACTTCCCCGCCAACCAGCAGCGCGGCCTGCCCGGACGCGCGGTGCTGTCGGTCACCGCGAAGCTCTGAGCTGCGAGCGGGGAGCTCGCCCACGGACCACACGGAAACGAGAACTTCTCCGTGTAGTCCGTGTGGTCCGTGGGCCAACGGATCGAGGGGTGTGGGCTTCGCTGGATCTCACGGCTCACTCCGAGCGGACATTGCGCTTGTACCATCCACTGCCTGTCGCCCAAGCCCGTTGACCGCGGATATCGCTGATGGCGCGGATACTTTTCATATCCGCGTGATCCGCGGTTAAGTCCAAGCGCTTGGGGCGCCTGGTATCAGACCTTTGGGAACTTCGTCCACTTCGCGCCCGCCTTGCCGCTCTTCACGGCGGTTTCGATGAAGGCCATGCCGGCGAGGCCGTCGTCGATGGTCGGGAAATCGTAGCCGTCCTTCGGGGCCTTGCGGCCTTCGATGGCGTCGGCGATCGCGACGGCGGCGCCGCGGTAGATGTTGGCGAAGGCCTCGATGAAGCCTTCCGGATGCGCGAACGGCGTGCGGGTCGCGCCCTGGGCGGCGGCGGACACGTAGCCGTTGCCGCGCCGGTACACCTGCTGCGGAGCGTCGGCCTTCTTGAAGACGAGCTCGTTCGGGTTCTCCTGGAACCACTGGAGCGAACCCTTGGTGCCAAAGACGCGGATGTTGAGGTTGTTTTCCTCGCCGCTGGAGATCTGCGAGGCGAACAGGATGCCCTTCACGCCTTGGGTGAAACGCACGAGGCAGTTGCCGTCGTCGTCGAGCAGCCGGCCCGGAATGAACGTCGAAAGCTCCGCACAGATTTCCTCCACCTCGAGCCCGGTGATGTAGCGGGCCAGGTTGTG
>JAEUHA010000431.1 GCA_016793535.1 Opitutaceae bacterium
TCGTCCGCACTCGATCGCAGAGCGGACGAGGGCGTCCGCGCTCCCGGGGGAATAACCCATCGGACACGATAATCGCCGCGATGCCCCGGCCGCCGGTCGGCGCAACGTCAAGCCGCGCGCCGCCGCACCGACCAGGCGGAAACCATCACGGCGCCCAGGACCGCGATCGTCGCGGCGGATCCTGCAGGTTGCACCCCGGCCGGCACCGCGGCTCTGCTCCGCCGAGCCGCCGCCTTGGGACGCGAACCCGCCGACGCACCGGCGCTCCGTCGTGCCTTAGCCCGCATGGCGGCGGTGGATCACGAGCGAGTTACCATCCGGATCGGACACGATCAGCATCTTGCACACGCCGGTGTCCATCGGCCCCAGCAGGAACTTCACCCCGGCCGTGCGCAACGTCTCGACGGCCGACTCGAAATCGGTCACCTCGAGCGCCGCCGCGGGTCCGTCCGCCGACGGCTTCCATTGGTCCATGGACATGTTCGAGATCGCGAGCGTCGAACCACCCACCTCGTACTCGAGCCAGTGCTTGCCCTCGTGCTCGAAGCTCGCGCCCGGCGTGAGCCGCAGGAGGCCTTCGTAGAATGCCCGCGCCCGGGCGATGTCAGTGACAGGATAGCCGGTGAAGGCGATTTCTTTGACGGTGATCATGGGAAGGGAACGAACGGAGTATGCCACGGCGCCGTGACAGCCTTATGTCAGGAGCCGCCACGCGCCGCACGGGGCCGCCCAGCCGCCCCGTGCCATCCCACCGTTCAGGAGGCGATCGCCACGCGCTCCACGTAGCGCGCCAGGGCGGCACCCGCCTCCGTTCGCACCTGCTCCCGCAGCGCTTCCGGCGCGAGCGCCTCGGCATCGGGGCCGAACGACAGCAGCCAGCGTGCGAGCCACTCGAGCGACCAGGTCGTGAAGGTGAATTCCGTGCCCCCGTTGACCGCCCGCTCCGACACGAGCGTGGCGCAGCTTTCCCGCCGCGCCCGTTCCTCCACCGCCGTCGCAAACCAGACGCGGACCGGCAGCAACGTCGCCTTCGCCGCGGACTCCTCGAGGTGACGGGCGAGGGAAAACTCCGGCCGCGCCGGGAACTGCTCGGGCAGCATCTCCAGTTCCCGGATACGGTCGACCCGGAAGTGCCGGACATCCGTCCGCAGCCGGCACCAGGCGACGAGATGCCAGGTGCCGCCGTGACACACGACACCGAGCGGCTCGACATCACGCAGCGTCTCCGCGCGCTCGCGCCCGCGGTAATTCAAGCGCAGTACCCGCCGCTGGGCCACCGCCCGCTGCACGGCCAGCAGCCAGGGCTGCGCCGACGGATCGTGGTTCGCCAGCGTCGGCCGGCCGATCACGACAGTCTGGCGCGCGAGACGCTCGACGTGCTCCTGTCGGTCCCGGGGCAGCACCGCGCGCAGCTTGTCGAGCGCCGCATCCATGGGCTCGCAGAGCGAGGCGTCGGAGAACTGCCGCACCATTTCGGCTCCGACCACCAGCGCCGCCGCCTCGTCCGCGGTCAGCATCACGGGCGGCAAATGATAGCTGCGCACCAGGCTGTACCCCACCCCCGCCTCGCCGGCGATCGGCACGCCCGCTTCGCCGAGCGCCGCGATGTCGCGGTAGATCGTGCGCACGCTCACCTCGAAATGCGCCGCCATGTCCTCCGCCCGCACGACCCTCCGGCCCTGCAGGTGCATCACCATCGCGACGAGCCGATCCGTGCGATTCATGGCGCAAGGTCCCCGCGAGCGGGCAGCAGCCTGCGGACAGGCTGCTTCACCCTCACTTCGCCGCCGCGTGCAGCGCCGCCACCTCGTCCCACTTGACCACGTTCCAGAACGCCGTGACGAAATCGGCACGGCGATTCTGGTACTTCAGATAGTAGGCGTGTTCCCATACGTCGAGGCCCAGCAACGGCGTCGCGCCATCACTGAGCGGCGAGTCTTGGTTCGCGGTCGAGGAGATGGCAAGTTTGCCGTCTTTCACGGTCAGCCAAGCCCAGCCGCTGCCGAACCGCTTCATCGCCGCGTCGGCAAACTGCGTCTTGAAACCCTCGAAAGATCCGAAGGACTGCGCGATCGCGGTGCCGATCGCACCCGACGGAGCGCCACCGCCGCGCGGTCCGATCACGCGCCAGAAGAAGGCGTGGTTCAGGTGCCCGCCGACATTGTTGCGCAGCGTCGCGCGGACCGCTTCCGGCAAACGACCGAGGTTGCGCACCATGTCCTCGGCCGACATCGCCTGCAGCGACGGCTGGCCGGCGATCGCGGCGTTGGCGTTGTTGATGTAGGCCTGATGGTGCTTCGAGTGGTGGATTTCCATCGTCCGCGCGTCGAAGTGCGGCTCCAAGGCATCGTAGGCGTAGGCCAGCTTGGGCAAGGCAAACGGCGCGCGGTCCGGGCCGGCCGGAACTGCGGTGGCGGCGGTCGCCCGCAGCCCCAGGCCGGCCAGCGCGAGGCCGGCCCCAACGGTTTTCAGTACGTCACGGCGGGAAACAGAGGTAGGGGAATCCATGGGGCGTCACCGTACCCCGCACCGCGCCGCATGCAAGTGACGCGTGAATTCGGCCACAGCGCGGGTTGCGGGCCCGGACCGCAGGAGCCGCTTCACGCCGCCGGTTCGCCCAGTCGGATCCGCGGGTCCAGCCACAGCAGCAGAAGGTCGCTGATCAGCGTGCCGACGACGCCCAGCAGGCTGAGCAACATCAACAATGAGCCGGCGAGATAGACGTCCTCGGCCACGAGCGCATCGACCAGGGTCGGACCGACCATGGGCAGGCTCAGCACCATGGCGACAATGGCGCCGCCGGACACCAGATGCGGGAACAGTCCGCCCACGCTCGAGATGAACGGATTGAGCGCAAGCCGCACCGGGTACTTCAACAGCAGCCGCAGCGGCCGGACGCCCTTGGCGCGCGCGGTCGTGACGTACGGCTTCTTGAGTTCGTCGAGCAGGTTCGCGCGCATCACGCGGATCATCCCGGCCGAGGCGCCAAACCCGAGCACGAGGACCGGCAGCCAGAGGTGCTTCAACAGGTCGAGGAACTTCGCCCAGGTCCAGTCGGGCATCGTGGCGTACTCGGGCGAAAACAGCCCCGCGATGTTCAAGCCGAGCCAGGTCTTCGCGAGGTACATCACGACGAGCGCGAGCAGGAACGAAGGCACCGACACGCCGAGGAAGCCGATGAACGTGAGGATGTAGTCGCCCGATGAATACTGCCGCACCGCCGAGTAGATCCCGGTCGGCAGCGCGAACAGCCAGGTGAACAGCACCGTCGCGACCGAGACGATCACGGTCAGCACGATCCGGTCGCCCAGGATTTCGCGGGCGGGCTTTTCGTGTTCCATCGAGAGGCCGAGGTTGCCCTGCAGCAAGCCGGCGTCCTGCGGCTGGAACGTGGTGAACCACGTGAACCCCATCCAGCGCGCGTACCGCTGCCACATCGGCTCATCGAGCCGGAAGTTCCGCCGCAGGTCGGCCGCGAGTTCGCCACTCGACGGCGTGCCTTCCATCTCGAGCCGTGCCACGCGCATTTCCGCAAAGTCGCCGGGAGGCAGCTGGACGAGGGTGAACACGATCACCGACACCACCAGCATCGTGGGGACCATCAACAGCAGCCGCCGGCCGATCAGGGGATGCCGCAGCGCCACCAGCACGAGTCCCGTCCCCACGGCGCACAGGCCCAGCCAGCGCAACAGCGCACCGAACGTCCCGCCGCCGCCGCCGGCCGCCTCCACCGAGCGCGGCCAGGGCGTTACGGTCACGATCGCCTCCTTCGTCTGCGCCCACGCCGCCGCGTCGGCGACAGGGTTTTCCCAGAAATAGGTTTCGATGCCGGCGTTCGCCGGCGACTGGAAGTTGGCGCCGAACAGCGCGGTGCGCGGCACGTTCCGGAAACCGTCCTTCACGATCACGAGTTGCGGCGGCGGCGTCGCGATGCTGATCGTCCACACGTTGTCCGCGGCAATCTCCTGCACTTCGTTGAACCGCGCGATCCGGTCCCGCTCGTTCGTCATCATGCTGGCCTCGTCGAGCAGCTCCATCGCGCGGCGCAGCGGATGATCGCGCGGGGGTTCGATCGCGTTCGGCCGGAGGGCGGCCGGGTCGCCGTGCAGCCCGCCGTATTGGTACCACCAGCCGAAGCCGGGCGCATAAAACGACTCGAAATACGTGGGCACGAAGTTGCGCGGCTCGACGAGCGGGTAGAACTCGCTCTCGCCGGTCCAGACGGTGAAGTCGTGCTCGTAGGTGAGCTTCTCCTGCTCGAACAGCCGCCGGGCGCGCGAACGCAGGAGCACGCGGACTCCGACCCGGGCCCAGTCGTCGATGACGAACTGCGCCGGACCATCGGTGGTGTAGTCCGTCGTGTTCAAGGTGAAGGTCATTCGCGTGCCGTCGGGAAACGCCCGGAAGCCCTCCGGATCGCGACGCGTGAGCCCGACCTCATCGAGGAGGCGATTGGCCCCCGGCGGATCGAACGCGGTGAACGAGTTCAGCAGCCGCGCATTGTGGTAGGGCGAGTCGGGGGGCGGCGCGATCTGCGCGGGTTCCGCCTGGCCGTTGAACTCGGCCTGGATGATGTCGCGGCGGTTGATCGCAATCGACAGCGCCTGCCGGAACCGCCGGTCGTTCAGGACCTGGTGTTTCCAGCGAGTCTCGGGCCGCTCGGGATCGATCCGGCGGTTGAGATTGGGAAACACGGTGAAGAGCGACTGCGTGCTCGGCTTCCAGTGATACACCTCGTACTTGTGCCGCGCCGCGCCGCCAAGCAGCAGGATGTGATCGTCGTAGCGGATGTGCCGGTCCTGCATGGACAGTTCGCCGTTCGCCGCCGCGACGGCGATGAGGTTGTTGGGCCGCAGGTCCATCACGAGGCGGTCGAGGTACGGCAGCTGGTTCCCCTCGGGATCCACCGCCCAGTAGTAGGGATTGCGCACGAAGGTCTGCGGTGACGTCGGCTTGTAGGTCCGCATCACCCAGGGCCAGAGCCGCGGATGCTCCGGGTTCATGTAGTGCTTCATTTTCTTGTACACCGCGATCGGGCTCGAGAGCTCGAACGCCTCCATCGTGCGGCGGATCACGTCCGCGTCGCCGAGCTCCGGATGGAACTTGCGCAGGTAATGCGCCGGCAGGATGTGCTCGGTGTGATCCTCGTAGTTCATCCCCGTCGACGCGAGCCGCTCGAGGAACAGCGGATTGGGCTGCGCAAACTCGAAGCGCACGCGGGCATCGTCCACCTTGCTCACGCGGCCCTGGGTCGCGCCCGCCCGCAGGAACTTCGGCTGGGCGTTGAAGTGCTTCACCTCATGCTCGTACCAATAGAGGATGTCGTCGGCCGTGAGCGGATGTCCGTCCGACCAGCGCATGCCCCGGCGCAGTTCGAAGGTGAACGTGCGAAAGTCGTCCGACACTTCCCAGGCTTTCGCGACATGCGGCACGATCGGATAGCCCTGGGGGGACCAGCGGACGAGATTCGACGCGGACAGCCGCCAGTAGACGGTGCTGAAGTCGGTGATCGAGTTGACCATCCGCTGCCAGGTGCCGCCGTAGCGTCCGATGCCGTCGACGCCGCGCAACACCACGGGCTCGGGCCCCGTCCGCTCCGCGACCGGCGGCAGGAGCTGCTCGCGCACGAGTTCCGCCAGGATCGGCGACTCGCCCCGCGGCCGCCAGGGCTGCGGACCGTCGGCCCGATAGTCGACGGCCTGGGCGATCACCGGCGGGTGGGCAAGATCGAGCCGCTGTGACGCCAGCCGGGCCTGCTCGACCGCGGCCAGCCGCGCCGCCGGCGGCGCCACAGGCGGTTGCGAAACGTCCGGCCGGAAAGCCAGGCCGAACGCGTACAGGAAGCCCGTGAAGCCGAACGCGGCGGCGACGAAACCGGCCAGGTAAACCAGCACGCGCCTTTTCACGATCGGGGTCAGGGCCGCAAACAAGGCCGCCCGCCGGGGCAAGGCAACGCTGTTCGCGCCGTGGCCGGCGGGAGCAACCGGGCGGCGTGCGACCTTGCCAAACCGCGGCGCCCACCCGATTGTGCGCCGTCTCCCCATGTCCATCCCCATGTCCCGACGCACCGTCATTCGTTCCGTGGCCGGCGCCGCCGTCCTCGCCAGCCTGCCCCGCTCCCGCGCCGCTGCCGCCGACTCCGGCTCGATCCGGCAGTCGGTCTGCAAGTGGTGCTACCGCGACATCCCGCTGGACGCCTTCTGCGCCGCGGCCAAGGAGATGGGGCTGGAGTCAGTCGAACTGCTGAACCCGGACGAGTTCGCCACCGTGAAGAAACATGGCCTCACCTGTGCGATGGTGAACAGCCCCACCGGCAAGACGCCGCAGGGCGTCGTCGTCGGCGGCATCCCCAAGGCCTGGAACCGTATCGAACATCACGATACCCTCGTCTCGCTTTACGAGAAACGGATCGCCGAGGTCGCCGCGGCCGGCTTCGAAAACGTCATCTGTTTCTCCGGCAACCGCGACGGCCTGGCCGACGAGAAGGGACTCGAGCACTGCGCGCTCGGCCTGAAGCGCATCATGGCCGCGGCCGAGAAGCACCGCGTCACCGTCGTGATGGAGCTGCTCAACTCGAAGGTGAATCACAAGGACTACATGTGCGACCGCACGCCGTGGGGCGTGGAGCTCGCCAAGCGCATCGGCTCGGAACGCTTCAAGCTGCTCTACGACATCTACCACATGCAGATCATGGAGGGGGACGTGATCCGCACGCTGAAGGAGAACGCCGCCTACATCGGCCATTATCACACCGCCGGCAACCCGGGTCGCAACGAGTTCGAGCCGCAGGACCAGCAGGAGCTGAACTACCCGCCGATCATGCGCGCGATCAAGGCGACCGGCTTCAAGGGTTTCGTCGGCCAGGAATTCCTGCCCAAGCGCGACCCGCTCACCTCGCTGCGCGCGGCGGTGAAATTGTGCGCGGTTTAAGGCCTCGGCTCCCTTGGAGGAGCGACTGGGTTCAGCGGTGTAGGCCGCACCGCCTATCCATCGTAGCGATAACCGACCCCGTGGACGGTCGCGATGGGTGACGCGATCGCGCCGTCGGCCTCGATCTTCTTGCGCAGCTGCGCGACGTGCTGGTCGAGAGTCCGCGTGGTGCCGAGATAGTCGACGCCCCAGACCGCGTTGAGCAGCGCGTCGCGCGTCAGCACCTCGCCCGGATGCTGCGCGAAAACCTCGGCAAGCTTGAGCTCCCGCGCCGTCAGTGCCACGGGCCGTCCATCGATGGTCGCGGTGAAACGGCGCCGGTCGATGGTCGCCCCGCCGAGTCGAAATTCCGCCGGCAACGCCTCCGCCACCGGTGCGTTCTCCTGGGCCACCGTCTTCGAACGGCGCAGCAGGGCCTCGATCCGGGCGAGCAGCTCATGCACGCCGAACGGCTTCGTCACGTAGTCATCCGCACCCAGCTTCAGTCCGACCACCTTGTCGATCTCCTCGCCCTTGGCGGTGAGAAACAGGACCGGAACCCGGACGCCGCGCGCGCGCAGCTCGCGACACACGTCGTAGCCGCTCTGCCGCGGCATCATGATGTCGAGCAGGACAAGATCGAATTTCTGCTGCGGAAACAGTTTCAGCGCCTGCGCGCCGTCGGCCGCGGCCGTGACGGCATAGCCATCGCTCTCGAGCGTGGCCACCAGCCCGAGCCGGATGTTGGGATCGTCTTCGGCGATCAGTATGCGCGCCTTCATGAGTTCAATGATGGAGCGGCCTGGCTCCAAGCCGCAGGTCCGACCGCGAAACGGGGACGAAGGGACTGCGGCGGGACGGCGCGGCCGCTTTGCCCGGAAACTCCGGGGCCCGCCAGCGATCAGCAGCGAAGGGATACGCGGCTCCGCCCGGACTCGTCGTCAGGCTGCGGGTGGCTTTCATGGCAGTTCGAGCACGAACTCGGCGCCGGCTCCGGCCCGGGGCGCATATCGCAGCTCGCCGCCCAGACCGCGCGCGAGCTGACGGGCAATGCTGAGGCCGAGGCCGGCCCCGGTCTTCTCCGCTGTCAGGGCGTCGTCCACGCGATGAAACTTCTCGAAGATCCGCTCGCGGTGCTCCGGCGGCACGCCGGGGCCGCGATCCGCGACCCGAACCGTTGCGCCCCCGCCGGGCCGGGTCGCGAGCGCCACGGTCACTTCCCCACCCTCGGCCGCGTACTTGCAGGCGTTGTCGATGAGATTGAGCACGATCTGCTCGAGGGCGTCACGGTCGGTCGCCACCGTCACCGGCGTATCCGGAATCTCCCGACGCAGCACGAGCCCGGCCTCCGCCACCCGCGGCGTGTGCGTCTCCAGGAGCCGGGTAAGCTCCGCCCCGAGGTCCACCGTCACACGGGCATACTTCTTCCGCCCCTGCTCGAGCCGGCTGAAATCCAGCACATTGTTCACGAGCCGGGCGAGCCGCTGGGTCTCGCGGCCGATGGTCCGAAGGTATTCCCGGCCCTGCGCCTGGTCGCGCACGCGGTCCTGCTCGAGCAGCTCGGCGTAGAGCCGGATCGTCGTCAGCGGCGTCTTGAATTCGTGCGAGACGTTGCCCACGAACGAGGTCTTCTGCGCCGCCTCGTCCTCGCTGCGCCGGGCCTGTCGCAGCAGCAGGGAGCCACCCGCGAGGATCGCCGTGACGAAGATCGCCACCAGCATCATGCTCAGGCCGAAGAAGCCCGCGCCGCCGCCGAGCTTGGTCGCGCCGGCCGGCAGGTAGCCGGCCACTTCCCAGCCGGGCAGCAGCGCCACGGCGAGCGGGACGCGCACCAGCGGCGCCGCCGCGGTGGAGACGGCGCCCGCCTGATGCAGCACGCGCCCCTGCTCATCGCGCAACGCGTAGCCCTCCCCCTCGCTGAATTCGACCGGCAACGCTCCGCCGAGCCGGCTCACCAGGGCGGCAAGATTGAGTTCCACCCCGCGCACGTCGGCGGTCCCCGCCGGCTGCACCCAGCCGATGACATGCAGCCGCCCGTCCACCGACAGCGGCAGCCAGCCGCGCCGGTCATCGGCCGAACCTTCCTTCGCCATCACCGCGGACGTCACCATCGCCGCGGCCGGGGCGGCCGGGGCCGGCGCCAGCTTCGACCGCCGGGCCTGCGCGTCTCCTCCAACGACAGCGTCGGCCTCCGCCGCCGCGCTGCGCCCCGCCGATGCGACTCCATTCCGAACTCCGGCGGTTGGCTGGTTCGCGCTGCGCGCCGCGTCGGCAAAGCCCTCGATCCGCCGGGCTTCGGCCGGCGCGGGCGCACTCGACGCATAGCTGCTGGAACTCCGCAGCAGGTCCTGCACATCGCGGCGCGCCGACTGGGCGAGCGCGACGTTGCGCGACGCTTCCTGCCGCGGGGTCGACTCGTTTTCCGAAAGCGTCGTTTCCCGCTTCAGTTTCGCCGGCGCGGTCGCCGCCGCAGGCTGGCTCCATGGCGTCCGTTCCGCCAGCGGCGCGGCAAAGCGACGCAGGAAGCCGCGTCCATTTTCGTCGGCGGTACGCGCCTCGGGCCGCTGCAGGCGGCCATCGACCGACGCCCGGAATCCGGTGCGCACGAGCGGATTCGCGCCCTCCCAGCGGGTGAGCAGCGCGTCCACGCCGCGTTCGGGTTCGGCCGCGAGCGCATCGAGCAGGCCGGCCTGGACGTCGCCCACGATCAGTTCGATCGTCTCCCCCACGAGCCGCGCGCGGGTGGCGACCGCCGCCCGGCTCGCCTCCTGCGCGTACTCGCCCTGCCGCGCGATGCGTTCCCTCTCCCGCTGGAGCAGGAAGATCGCACCGCCGCCCACCACGAGTGTCGGCACCAGCAGCAGGAGCCAGTAGAGGAAGATGCGACGCGAGGTGGGCGACACGGCGTTCACGTTAGGAGGATTGTCCGGGTTGGAAAGCAGCGAAAAGGCCGGCCCGTTTCCGGGCCGGCCCGCGGGGCTCAGCGTCCCACCGCCTGCTGGCTCCGCGTCTGCATGCTCTCCGCCCGATAGATTTTCCGGCCGGCGTTATCAAGACCCTCGCGCTCGATGCGGTCCGCTTCCGGAGCGGCCGGAGCCGCGAGCGCGCCGACCTTCGCGTTGCCATAGGTCTCGCCCATCACCTTCAGTTCGGCGGCCTTCTGCCGCAGCACCGCGGCGGCCTGATCGCGCCGGTCGGCGTCGACGAGGGCCACCGCCTCGTCCTTGGCGACGGCGAGCACATTGGCGGCGTAGTCAGCCTGCACGCGATGATCGGCCGAGCGCACGACCTCCGCGCGATTCGCACTGAACTGGACGCGCCGCGCCGCCGACAACGAGGCCGAGCGCTGGTTAAGGGCGTTCTCGTAGCGAACCTCGGCACGCGCGATCTCGAGTTCCGCGCCCGGGGCGTTCGGCGCCACCTCGACCTCGACGAGCGCGAACTTCTCCTGCCCGCCGTAGAGCTGGTTGAGGCTCAACTCGGCCCGCTGCCCGCGGATCACGCCGTCGCGACCGACGAAGTGAATCGGCCGCACGCCGGCGGGAAACTCGATTTCGATCACCACACGGCGCGCCACGACATTCAGGACGTCGCCGAGTTCGCTCGCGAAGATCCGCGGCAGATCGCCGCTGTGCTCGACGAAGTAGGTGTTGCCATCGCTGCGCTGCGCCAGCCGCGTCATCAAATCCTCATTGAAGCCCAGCCCGAGGCCGATCGTCGTGACCGAGATGCCCTCGCGCACGAGCCTCGCGCCCAGCCGGCCGAGTTCCTCGGGTGTGCTCGGGCCGACGTTGGCCAGGCCGTCGGAGAGGAGGATCACGCGGTTGACGAACCGCCGGTCCTCGAGATTCCGCCGGACTTCCTCGGCACCGCGGGTCACGCCACCGTGCAGCGCGGTGTTGCCGCCCGCCTCGAGGCCGCGGATCGCCTGCTCGAGCCGCCGGCCGTCACCGACGCGTTGCGCCGGCACGAGCGTCTCCACCCGGCTGTCGTACGCGATCAACGCCACGATGTCGTCGGGGCCCAGCCGCCGCACCGCCTCGAGCGCGGCCTCCCGCGCCTTCGCGATCTTGTCCCCGGACATCGAGCCCGAGCGGTCGATGACGAGCGCCAGGTTGACCGGCGGACGCAGGTGCCGGCGCGGCGGCGGGAGGCAGTCGAGCGCGATCTTGACCACCGCCTTTTCCGGCGAACCGGAGGGCAGGACGGTGCGGTCGACATCGACCCGCAGACGGACGGGGTCGGCGGATTCGCCAGTTGAGTTGAGGGGCGTCCGGGAGGCAAAGGCGAGCGACATCGCGCCACCGAGGGCGACCGCGCAGAGGGAGAGAGCGAGACGTTTCATGATTGATCCTTGGTTTTGACACCGTGAGTTAACCACAAACGGCGCGGCGGGTTGTCAGTGTCGCGTCAGCGGGTTGTCAGGGAATTGTCATGGACACCGCCCCCACCGAAAGGCGTGATCTCGACTACGCTGCACCGCCATGCCCCACCCCGCATCCAAGCCAGGAGCCTTTGCCCAGGAAGCTCGGGGAGAGCGGGAAAATGCGGTGGCGGGCCCTTCCCGATTTTCCCGGCCATCCTCTTCCCCCGATTGGCTGGGGCGGCGGCTGCGCCGTGCCTGCCGGA
>JAEUHA010000444.1 GCA_016793535.1 Opitutaceae bacterium
CCGCCGTCGACCAGCGTCGTCGCGAGCACCCGCCGCTCGCGCAGCAGCACCTCGCCCGCGGCTCCGGACCGCCAGTCGAGTTTCTCCTCGAGGCAATCGGGCTCCAGGACGGTCCACGCCGCATGCACTTGGGTGCCGTGGTCCTCGCGCCACCGATAGCCATCCGCCGCCTGGTGTGACGGACCGCCCCAGAAATTGATCCCGCCGACCCGGGTCAGCGTGAGGCTGAGGGCGTGATGCCAGGGGTGGTCGTTGGGCCGGAAATTGGTGAGCACGTCGCCCGGAAGGGAGCACACCGGGTGGGCATAGGGCCGCCGGGACTCGTTCTCCGGTGTATCCGGAACATAGATATACCGCCACAGCCGGGCACCCGCCGCCGTCGCAATCTCCACGTGGCGGCCGGGTTCGTGGCGCAGCTGGAGGGGAGGATTCATGCCTGATCCCTTTCCTGTAGGCGGGGAGCGCTCGGCCCGCGGGAGGATTGACTCGAGACGCGAAGGCCGCGGGGTGAGGGCACCCCGCCTACAGCCCGGGAGTGCCCCACCCGGGCCGCCGCCGCCCTGACGCGCGGATCGCTCACGTCAGCTCGACCTCCGTGGAGAATTTCCCGCCGCCGAACCGCGGCTGCGCGCCGTTCGGCAAGCGGAGGAACACGGGCGTGGCGGCGGGGGCCTCGATCTCGATCGCAAACCGGCCGGCCGCGACGCGCCACGCGACCGTGACCGGACCGCGCGGCGTGCACACGCGGCCGCGGGCGTGGCTGAGTCCGCAGCGGTGCGGCGCGATGTCGATCTCGGCGAAGCCGGGCGACCGCGGCGTCACGCCCAGCACGCGGGTGAGGAACTCCAGCGCCGGGTGCGCACTCCAGGCGTGGCAGAGCGAGCGCCAGTAGCTGTTTTCCTCCACGAAGGTCGAGAGCCCGCCGTCGGCCATCTCGTGCCAGGGGCCGAGGAACTCGGGCATCCGGTCGTAGGCGCCCGCGATTTCGAGCGCACGAAAACCGGCGTGCCACCAGAAGAACGAACCCGGCGCGAGCTGGGGGTCATGCGGGAACCGCCGCAGGACACGTGCGCGTTCCCGCGGACCCGCCGCACCGCACCCGATGGCCCAGGCATTGCCGTACTGGCTGAGTTCCGGACCACCCGGTCGGTCGAAATAAAGGCCTTCCGTCTCCGACCAGAATCGGGCGTGCAGCCGGGATCGCAAGATGTCCGCCTCCGCTCCGAGTTCCGCCGCCTCGCGATCGCGGCCGAGCCGGCGACAAAGGTCGGCGGTTTCGTCGAGTCCCACAATGTACTGCGCCGCGATGATGCAGGTCGGCCCGGCGTCCGCTCCCGGCACGACGCCGCGCGGCCACCAGGGGCACCAGTCGGTGATGTTCCAATAGGGCAGCCGCGCCGGCAGGCCGTCCGCGTCGCCGTGCCGCCGGAACCAGTCCAGCACCGCGCGCATCCCCGGGAGGAGCGACCGGGCGGTATCCAGTTCACCCGCACAATAGGTGTAGTCGCGAATGCAGGTGATCCAGTGCAGCGACCACGACGGGATGACCTGGACGAGGCGGGAGGGAAAGCGGCTCTGGGTGAGCCCGTCGGGCAGACGCGACCAGTCGAAGTGCAGCAGCGCCTGCCGCGTCAGCCGGTAGTCCCCCGCCGCGAGCATGCCGATCTTCGAGGTGATCATGGTGTCCCCGGCATACTGCATCTGCTCGTAATAGGGACAGTCCTCGAAGGTCTCGTGGGAGCAGAGCCGCATCGTGTGCAGCGCCATCCGCCAGATCCGCTCCAGGCGCGGGTCGGAACAGGCAAACTCCGCCGCGATGCGGTACGGGTACGCGGTGAACCGGTGCGTGAGTCCGCGCACCACCAGGGCGGCGTCCGCCGTCGTGACCGTCAGACCCACGTAGCGAAACGCCCGCCAGTGCAGCGGCTCGAAGACCTCGCCGTCGGCGCCGGCCGGTTCCCAGATGTCGCTCCAGCCACTCATCCGCCCGCGGCGGTCGAACGTCCAGCCGGTGCTCTCGTCGGCGAAATGCGACGCCAGGTTCGCGAGCGGTTGCTGCCGGCCGAGCAGCCTGGCCCCGGGCGTACCCCAGGGGAGCCGCAGCGCCTCCGCATACGTCAGGCGCACCACGGCGCCAGCGCCGCCGGCGGATTCAAGCTTTGGATACGCGGTGGTCAGCTCCCCCGCGTCCAGGATAACTTCGATGGTCGTGTGGGGCGGGATCGTGACCGCCGGACCCGTGCCGCGCAGCAGTT
>JAEUHA010000613.1 GCA_016793535.1 Opitutaceae bacterium
CCACCTTCGTTGGTGGTGGTGTGCATCCGGTTGTACTGCGAGGCCACGAGCTGGTCGATGCGCGTCGGCGGCAGCAGGTCGCCGGCGAGCTGCTCGGTCGCGAATCGGTCGAAGGGTTTGTTCTCGTTGTAGGACGCGATGACGTAGTCCCGAAACGGCCAGGTGTGACGCAGGTTGTCGGCGTGCTGGCCGTTGGTGTCGCCGTAGCGCACGGCATCGAGCCAGTAACGCGCCCGGTGTTCGCCATAGCGCGGGCTGGCGAGCAACCGGTCGACCACGCGCTCGTAGGCGTCAGGGGCGCGATCCGCCACGAAATCGCCGATCTCCGCCGGCGTGGGCGGCAGGCCCGTGAGGTCGAAGGTGACCCGTCGCAGCAGCGCGTGCCGCTCGGCCTCGGGCGCCCCGGTGAAACCCGCCTGCTCGAGCCGGGCGAGCACGAAGCGGTCGATCGGGTTGCGCACCCATTCGGGCCGGCGCACGTCCGGCTCGGGCTCCCGCACGGGCTTGAGAAACGCCCAGTGCTCCTGGTACTCCGCGCCCTCGACGATCCATTGGCGGAGCAGTTCAATGTGTTCCGGCCGCAGGCTCTTGTGCGCCTCGGGCGGCGGCATCACGAAGTAAGGATCACGCGACGCGATCCGGCGCCAGAGCGGACTGCGTTCGGGATCGCCGCGGACGATCACCGGGCCGTCGTCCTCGCGGGGCCGGAACGCATGCTCCGCGCGGTCCAGCCGCAGGTCAGCCTCACGCGAACCCGCATCGGGCCCGTGGCAATGAAAGCAGTACTCGGACAGGATGGGCTGGATCTGGTCGTTGAACGAGATCCGCGGGGTGGCGCCGGCCGGAACGACGGCACCCGCCACCAGGCTCCACGCGCCAAGCAGGGCCAGCGCGGAGCGACGGCACAAGCCAACGGGGGACGACAGGGTAAACGGGACCATGGGGCGCGCGGACGTACGCACAGAACATCTGCTTTTCCCGTCGGCCGCACCAGAAAAACCATAGCCCGTTCGTCGCACCGCCCGGACGGTCATTTCCGCGCAACAGCCCCCGACATCTCGGTCCGCCGGCGGCGGTCGCCCCGGGCGGGAAACGTCCGGGCCGGCCGGTTGGCGCGGCCGCCTGCCCACGGTAGGCACCGGCCCACGGGTAACTCTGCGTCCTTCACCGGGATTGCACCACGGCCACCAAGCTGGCACCAAAGGCGCTCGGGAACTCCTGACCCGGCACCCGCTCCAAGCATCCTTCATGACGCCCCACCCCGAACCGGAACACATGCCGCAACTCGACGGACTGCGGGCCCTTGCCGTGACGGCGGTCGCCGTCTCCCACTGGACGCCCAATTTCCTCGCCGGCATCGTACCCTGGGGCACCGGGGTGCAACTGTTTTTCGTCCTGAGCGGTTTTCTCATCACCGGCATCCTCCTCCGCAGCCAGCCCGCCGTGGTCGGACTGCCGATGGGCCAGGTGCTGCGGGTGTTTTATGCCCGGCGCTTCCTCCGGATCTTCCCCCTCTACTACGGCGTCCTCGCCCTCGCGCTGATCTTCTCGGTCGGCCCGATCCGCGAAGACTGGCCCTGGCACGTGTCGTACCTTTCCAACTGGCTATACGCCCGCGAAGGTCACGGGGGCATCCTCGCCGATCCGTTTCTGCACTTCTGGTCCTTGTCGGTTGAGGAGCAGTTCTACCTGGCCTGGCCGTTCGTGGCCTTGCTCGCCGGACGCCGGGCGCTGCTCGTGATCCTGCTCGTCTCCATCGTGGGTTCGATGGTCTGCCGCGTCGCCGTTGCGCATCTCGCCACGGGGATCGTCTCGATCCGGTATCTCACTCCGTGCTGCCTCGACGCTCTCGCGGTCGGCGGGCTCGTCGCCCACGTGAAGCACTACCGTGGCAGCGTCGCGGTCGGCCGGCTGGCCTGGTGGCTGGCGGCGATTGGCTTCGTCGGTCTCGCGTTCAGCACGATCCCGCTGGCGCGGCTGGCCAACCCGGCCGATGCCCACCGGGTCGGCCACACGTTCCTCGTCGTGTTTTACGGCGCGATCGTGGCCTGGGCCGCCCTGGGTTTCCGCTCGGTGCCGGGCCAGATCCTGAGCTTCGCCCCCATGCGCTATCTCGGAAAGATCAGCTACGGGCTGTACGTCTACCACTACTTCGCGCCGTACGTCGTGCAGGGGGCGGCCCGGCAGTTCGGGTGGGACGGACTGCTGCAATCGACCCCGGCGCTCCTGGTCACCTACACGGTGTTCTCCATCGTGGTCTCCGCGCTCTCGTGGCACCTCTACGAACTGCCGCTCAACCGGCTGAAGCGGCACTTTTCCTATCCCCGCGCGAGCGCGCCTCCCACCCCCGGCGCCCAGAAGCCCGCCCCGGCCGGCGCCTGATCGCGCCCGCCGCCGGTATTCGCCCACTCCCCTACCCGCCATGCCCCTGCCCCGCCGCACGTTCCTCAAGGGTGCCGTGCTCGGCGCCGCCACGCTCCCGACCGCCGGTTTCGACGCCGCGGCCGCGACCGCGCCGGCCCCAGCCCCGGGCCGCACTGCGTCTGACCCGGCCATCATCGACACCAACGTCAACCTGTTCGAGTGGCCGTATCGGCGGCTCAAATACGGCGATGACACCGCGGCCCTGGTGGCGAAACTCAAGTCCCACGGCGTCACGCAGGCGTGGGCCGGGAGCTACGAGGCGCTGTTCCACAAGAACATCACCGCCGTCAACGCCAGGCTTGCCGCGGAATGCCGCGCGCACGGCGCCGGCTTCCTCGTGCCCTTCGGCACGGTGAACCCGACCTGGCCCGACTGGGCGGAAGACCTGCGCCGCTGCCAGGAGGTCCATCGCATGCCGGGCGTCCGCGTCTTCCCGCTCTACCAGCACATCCGTCTCGGTGCGCCCGAATTCACCGCGTTCCTCGCCGAGGCGGGCCGCCGCGGCATGATCGTCCAGATCGTCGGCGACATGGAAGACAACCGGATCCACCACCCGAGCCTGACTGTGATCAACTTCGACGCCGACGGCCTCCGGCGCGCGCTGCAGGCGTCGCCGCAGACGAAAGTGCAGCTGCTCCACGCCACGAATCAGCTCACCGGCGCCCGGCGCGACGCCATCGTCCGGGACACGTCGGCGGTGTTCGATATTTCCCGCTTCGAGGGCAACGGCATCCTCGCGCGCGTGCTGGGCGTCGAACAGCCGCTCGGCCCCCTGCCCGACGGCCGCGTGCCGCTCGACCGCCTGCTCTTCGGCTCGCACGCCCCCTTCTTCCCGGTCGAGGCCACGGTGATGCGCCTCTTCGAATCGCCGCTCACGCTCGCGCAGCTCACCGCGATCATGGAAGGCAACGCCCGCCGCTTCCTGGGCTCCGCCCGGCTCGGCTGATCCCGCCATGAACGCGACCGACTTCATGCTGAGTCCCGGCAAGTATGGCGTGCCCACGCGCGAGGAACTGGTGGCGCACCGGATCTGGGACACGCACTACCACGGCTTCAATTTCACCCGGCGCCCGGCCACGCCCGTCACGCAGCCGGAGGCGATGCAGTTGCACTACGAGCAGATGCTGGCGCAGCACCGCGCGGCGTTCTTCTATTCCGAGCGCATGGGCATCGAACGCGTCGTGGCCCTCGACATCGGCGGCATGGAGGCCCGGATCGCCAACCCGGGCGGCGCGCACGCGGCGCTCGACGACTACTTCGACGGCCGGCAGCGGCAGACGCTGCTCGACGAACGCGACCGGTTGTCCGGCCTCATCCGCATCCACCCCAGCTTCCCGGAGGCGAGCTGCGCGAAGATGGAAAAGTGGATCCGCCACGGCCCGTGCATCGGCATCAAGTACTCCGGCATCGCCGCCGGCGTGCCCTGCAGCCATCCGAACAACGATCCGATCCTCCGGCTCGCGCGCGAGCTGCACGCCATCGTCTACGTCCACGCCTGGTTCCTCGTCGGCGGCGAGCCGCGCACCTGGACCGGCGGCATGAAGCCGGGCGAGTCGACGCCACTCGACGTGGCGCAGCTGGCCAAACGGTTTCCCGATGTGCCGATCATCTGCGGACATTCCGGCGGCGACTGGGAACTCGGCGCCCGCGCCGTGCGCGACTGCGAGAACGTCCTCTTCGAATTCAGCGGCTCGGATCCGCAGTCGGGCGAAGTCGACTTCGCCGTGAGCGAACTCGGCGTCGACCGCATCGTCTGGGGCGGCCACGGCCCCACGCGCAGTTATGCGACGGAGCTCAGCAAGGTCTTCGAGGCGAAACTGACCCGCGCCGACCGGATGAAGATCCTCGGCGGAAACTACCGCCGGGCCGTGCAGGCGATCTTCCGGGCCAAGGGCTATCCACTCACCGTCTGAACCGGCGTTGCACCGTCCGACTCACTCCATCCCCGCGATCCAGCGGCCGTTTTCCCACGCGACCGCACTCAGCGTCGCGCTGCCGCCCGGCTTCATCGCGTAGCCGATCGTCGCGAGGCCTTCCGTGATCGCCGCCGGCCACTCCTTCTGAAACTCGATCCCGAGGGTCCCTTCGGTGTGCAGGCGCGGGGCGTCCAGCGCCGCGGCGAACGGACGGTTCTCCACCACGTACTGGGTGAGAAACTCGAAGACGGCGTTCGGAATCTTGCGCCCGCCCCGGCCGCCGATCGCCACCACGGGCCGCTTGCGCTCGGTGATGACCACCGGGACCATGTTGTGCAGCGGCCGCTTGCGGGGACCCGGCGCGTTGGGATGGCCCGGCTGCGGATCGAAGCGGGACATGCCGTGGCCCAACGTCAGCCCGAGTCCGTCCACCGTCACCTGCGCGCCAAACGCCTCGCCGTGCGTGAGCGTGAGCGCCGCGACGTTCCCCTGCCGGTCGCAGGCGCTGAAATTCAGGGTCCCGCCCTGCGACTTCGTCCTGACCCCATAGTCGACCACCCGCCCCCGTTTGACCGCGGCAAGAATGCGCTGCGCGCCCTCGCCGGCATAGTCGTCGGAAAGCAATCGCTGCTGCGGAATCTCCGCGAACTCCGGATCGCCCAGCAGCGCCAGCCGGTCCCGCCAGGCCAGCCGCATGGCTTCGACGCGCGCGTGCGCCCGCGTGAGGTCCCCGGACATCCGATCCCAGCTCATCGCCTGCAGGAGCTTGAGCATCTGCACAACCGAGAAACCGCCACAGGTCAGCGGCGCCGTATGGATCGTGCGCTCACCCCAGGTCAGTTCCAACGGATTGACGAGCTGGGCCTGATACGCCGCCAGGTCGTCCTTCGTCAGGAGTCCGCCCTGCTTCGCAAACGCCTCCGCGATCCGGAGCGCGATGGCGCCACGATAGAACGGTTCCACTGACTCTGCCTGCGCCAGCGTCGTGAGCACCTGGGCGAGCGCCGGGTTGCGCCACGTCTCACCCGCCTTTGGGGCCACGCCGCCGCGCAGGTAGAGTTTGGCGGACCCGGGGTCCTTCTTCAGCGCCGCGGCCTGACGCTCGAACACACCCGCCAGCGTCGGCGTCACCTTAAAGCCATCGCGCGCCAGCCCGATCGCCGGCCGCAGGACATCGCTGAACCGCAGCGTGCCGTATTGGTCGAGCATGCGCTTCAACCCCGCCATGACTCCGGGCACGCCCGCGGCCAGCCAGCCGTGTTGATTCTTGCGACCCGGCACCTGACCGTCGTCGTCCGGTTTGAAAATGTCGGGCGTGAACGCCGCCGGCGCCATCGAGTTCGCATCCAGTGCGGCGATGCGCTTGCCGCCGTCCATGGCAATGACCGCGTGGGCCCCGTAGCCGCCGATGCCCGTCTGGTGCGGCTGCGTCACCGCCCCGGCCAGCGCGGTCGCCACCAGCGCATCCACCGCATTGCCACCCTGCGCGAGAATCCGGGCGCCGATGCCCTCAACCGCGGGTTCGCCGACCACGTAACCCGCCGCACTCGCGGGCCGCAGCGCGCCGCGCACCCAGGCCGGTGCCGCGAGCACGGCGCAGGAAGCGCCCGCACCGTAGATGAAGCGGCGGCGTGTAAGGGTACCTGGTTTCACGCTGGGATGGGTTGAGCCGGCGAAGTCCGAATTCCGGCCGACTCACCAAGACAGCCACCCCAAACCGCCCGTCGAGACGAAACCGTCAGGCCGCGAGCGGACGCTTCTCCTTTTCCACCGGCCGCTCCGACGAAATCGCCACCGCCAGGGGCAGCTCCCAGCGCCTGGGGCCCGGCTGTGCCAACAGGGCCAGCCGCGGCGGACTCTCCACCATCTCCCACTCCTGTTGCAGGCGCCGGGCCACGTGGCGCGTGAGATCGTAGACTCCATAACCGGTGCGTCGTTTCGAGTTCATGCGCGCACTCTACGCGCCTGCGTGGGACACACGCTGTCCCACCCTTGCTTCCTATTGTTTTTCCCGCACCCCCGCGAGCGCGGCCGTCCCCGGCCGCACTTCATAGTCAGTCACCGTTTCCGCCGCCGCCGGCACCGTGTACGTGACGCTCCACTGCCCCGTTGCGGGATCGAAATCCGCCTGCCGAGCCACGCGTTCCGCGTCGCCGCGCCCCACGGGCTCGCTCCCGCCTCGTCCGACCCGGTGCAGCTCCACCGCATCCGGCCGCGGCAGGCCGGTGATCCGCAACGGCAGCCAGCCCAACCCGCCGGCGATCGAAAACGCCGCGGAGTCGTCCGCTGCCACCGGCACCTGCAAGGGAAACTCCCCGGCGGAGGCCCGAGGCCCGCCGCGGGGCCCGCGCAGCACCGGACGATTCTCCGTCGCCTCCCGCTGCACGAGCCGCCAGGTGTTCGCGCCCTCGGCCAACGCCCGGCGGAACGCCCCGTCCGGTCCATAGTACCGCTCCACCGTCAGCGGGAAGACCACCACTTCAAGCCACAGGTCAACCCGGTCCCCCGCCTCCAGTGCCGTCAGCTCCGCGGGCGCCCTGACCTCCGCGCCGAGCGGTCCGCGCCCCGACCGGCTGCGCGTCGCGGCGAACACCGGCGCCGCCACCGGCCGGCCGCCGAGCGTCGCGGACCAGCCGCGCACGATCAGGCCGCGCGTCCCCTGCCCCGCGCGGTCCGCGTCGCGCCGCGCCTGCCCGTGCAGTGAAATCCATGCCGCCTCCCCGCGCGCCGCCCAGTCCGGCAGCGCCGCCGCGCCGGGCTCCGGCCCGTGCTCCGCGACGAGGCCCGCCGCGTCGCCCCAGGCGACCCGGGTCGCGTCCGCATCGTTGTAGTGCTCGGCCCCGAGCTGAAACAGCGCGAGCCGCGAAAACTCCACCCGCCGCAGCACGTCGTATCGCAACCGCAGATACACCCGCACGTGGTCGTCGGCCTGCGGCAGGAAGACCGAGACGCGGCTGCGCACGGCCTCGTCGGCCGAGAGTTCCTCGTAGTCGAGCTGCGCCAGGTTGGGTCCGTGGCTCACGTGGCGCGTGACCTGGCGCTTGCCGGGCACGTACCGCCCCTGCGGATCATACCGGACCAGCGTGTCGCCGCCGCCCAGGTTGCTCGGCCAGCCCCAGCGTTCGTCGCGGGTGAAGCCGCGCTGGAAGAGCGGCCGCAGGTCCGTGAGCAGCGCCCGCCGCATCACGCGCGCCGGTTGGAAGCAGAACGACTCGCCGAAGCTGCCCAGCGCAAACTGCTCCCAGAAGCCGTTGTGCCCCCAGCCGGCCAGCGAGAGCTGCGCCAGCGAGGCGGTCGGCACGCCGCCCCAGTGGGAATAGGTCGTGCCGTGCCGCAGCCGCACCCGCGATCGCGGCGGCAGGTGCACGACGGTGCGGCCGTGCATCCAGTGGCCGGCGTGGGGCAGCTCGACGCCCTCCCGGACGCGGTGCCAGTTCTTGCTCACCTGCAGCGGCAGGCCGGACGGGCTGCCGTCCGCGTCGAGCAACATCGGCACGAAGCCCGTGATCGAACGCGTCGGCACGTGCTCGAAACCCAGCGCCACGCGCTGTTCCCCGCCGGCGTGGTTCTCCAGGGTGAGGTCGTACGCCTCCCACGCGCCGAACTTGGATTCCGGATACACCCCCTCCGCGGGCGCCGGCCACGGCGCACCTTCAAGCCGAAGCTGGTGCGCGCGCTCGTCCGGGTTCCACCGCACCGTCGCGCGCGCGCCGGGCCCGACGGCCGTCGCCGTCACCCCGACCCCCGCCGGCGCCGCCGGCGCGACCGCCGCACCGTCCGCGGCCAGCGCGAGCGTGGCGCGGTGTTCGCGGCCGGCCGGCCAGTCGCGCGGGTCCTCCGCATAGCTCGCGTCCGTCCCCCCGGCGGAACGCACGCGCAGAAAAGTCCGCGCCCCCGCCAGGGCCTCGTCGGGCCGCAGGTGCAGGGTCAGGATCAGCCGGTCGGGCCAGGCCGCGACCTCGAGCCAGACCACCGCCGGGAGCCGCCGGCCCGCGTCGTCCTTGAATTCGAGTTCGTGCAGCGCGAACTTCTGGAAGATCCGTCCGCTCTCGATCACCCGCACGGGAAAGGTCAGCGGCTCCGCCGGCAGGCCGTGCGCATCGAGCGCGAGCGGGACGCGCCCGACGCAGGCAAACGCGGTGGCGCCCACGCGCACGACGAGATCGAGCTGCGCCGGCGGCAGGGGCGCGCCGGCCAGCGCGGATTGCGTGGCCGCCGCCTCGGCGCGTTCCTCCGGCCACGACGCGAAGCCGGTCAGGGCGATCCGCTCGGTGTCGAACTCCGCCGCGAAGTGCCCGGTCTCGAGCCGCAGGAAACGGCGCTCGGACGAATAACGCGACGTGGTGAAATAGGGCGGGCCTTCGCGCCAGCTGAGCAGCGTGTGGTCGCCGCGCTGCGGCCTGGGCGGCGCCAGGGGCGGTTCCCCGGCGGCGGCGCCGCCCGCAAGGGCGAGCAGAAAGCCGAGCAGCCCAACTGCGCCCCAGGGAGCGCGGCCCGCCCCGGCCGCATTCCGACGGCGGACGAGGACGTCCGCGCTCCCAGGATTTGCATTTCGCCGCGCGTCCATGTTGGCCCCGCAGCGCAGCGGAATTCACGCCGGAGTCAAAGGGACTCGGCGGCGCCGACAAACCGCGCTTCCAGGTGGACAAACCATGGTCCGACGTCCATCTCCCAAACCGCCCCAGCTTCGCCCGCGGCAGCGTCTCCGCCCGGCGCGTTATTCCGCCCCATGTATTCCCCGCCCGCTTCTTCCGGCCGGTTTGGCCGGCTCATGCTGTTGCTCGGCTGCCTCGCCACGGGCTCCCTGATCGCCGCCGCGCCGAAGATTCTCCACGTCAGCCTCGGCGTCGAACCCCAGGACCTCGACGCGCACCTCATCAGCGGCATCCCCGAGGCGCGGGTCCTGCGCGCGCTCAACGAAGGATTGGTCCAGGTCGACCGCGACATGAAGATCGTGCCGGCGCTGGCGCAGGCGTGGGACGTTTCGCCCGACCGCCTGACGTACACGTTTCACCTGCGGCCCGAAGCGAAATGGTCGCATGGACGTGCCGTGACCGCACACGACTTCGTGCGATCCTACCGGCGGAGCCTCACCGCCGCGACGGCCGCCCACTACGCCGAGAACTTCTATCCGATCGCGGGCGCGGAGGACTTCCATCGCGGAAAACTCACCGACTTCGGCCAGGTGGGCGTTCGGGCCCGCGACGATCACACGCTCGAACTCAGGTTCCGCGCTCCGTCGACGTACATGCTCTATTACCTCACGAAGACGGAATTCGGGCCGGTGCCGCTGGACGTGATCGAGAAGCACGGCCCCGCCGCCGGACCCGGCAACCGCTGGACGCGGCCCGAGAACTTCGTCGGCAACGGCCCGTTCGTCCTCAAGTCGTGGCGGAACGGCCATAAGCTCGTCGCCGTCCGCTCGCCAACCTACTGGGACCGCGCCCGGGTGAAGCTCGATGAGATCCACTTCCATCCCGTGGACAACCCGAACGTGGAGGAACGGATGTTTCGCACGGGGCAGCTGCACATCACCCAGGCCGTGCCGCTGGCGAAGATCGGTACCTACCGGCGCGACCTGCCCGCGGCGCTCCGCATCGATCCCTACGGCGGCCTGTACTATTTCCTCTTCAACGTGAAACGGGCTCCGTTCACCGAGGTCCGGGTGCGACGCGCCTTCTCGCTCGCCATCGAGCGCGAGCTACTCGTGCAGCAGGTCACGCTCGGCGGGGAAACTCCCGCGTTCCATGCCGTGCCCGCCGGCCTGCAGGGCTACACCGGCCGGCACGCCTTCAAGGCGGACGTCGCCACGGCGCAGCGGCTGCTGGCCGAAGCCGGTTTTCCCGGCGGGAAAGGCCTGCCACCGATCGAACTCCTCTACAACACGTCCGAGAACCACCGGGCCATCGCCGAAGCCATCCAGCAGATGTGGCGCCGCAATCTCGGCGTCGAGGTCACGCTCGCGAACCAGGAGTGGAAGGTCTACCTCGACGCGATCAACAAGACCCATGCGTTCCAGGTCGCCCGCGCGGGCTGGGTCACCGCGGAGCCGCACGATCACCTCGAACGCTGGTCCACCGGCCACAACAGCAACTATGCCCAGTGGAGCAACGCCGACTACGACCGGCTCCTGCGCGAAGCGATCGCGGCACCCAACACCACCGCCCGCTACGAAGTGTACCAGCAGATGGAGAAGATCCTGAACGAAGAGATGCCGATCGCCCCGATCTATTTCTACACCCTGCCCCGCCTCATCAGTCCCAAGGTGAGCGGGTTTCGCACCCTGCTCGACGACATGTTCCCCTGGCAGGAGGTGGATCTGAAACCCTAGCCGTGCCTGTTCACACCAAGCGGTGTGAACGATCCGGGACAGGTGGCGCAGCGCGGCGACCCGCGGCCACCCCTCGGCCGTCGTTCACTTGCGGATCGTCACCCGCTGCATCACCGGCGCCTTGAGCGGCTGGCTCATGCCGCCATCGGGTCCGCGCTGCGTGGGGAGTTCCGCCAGCGCATCGACCACCTCCTGGCCCTTCACCACGCGGCCGAAAATCGTGTAGCTCGGCGCCATCGGGTAGTCCTGGTGCAGGATGAAGAACTGGCTCGTGTTGGTATTCGGGCCGCGGTTCGCCATCGCGACGACCCCGCGCTTGTAGCCGAGCCCGCGCTGGTACAGCGGCGACTCGCGCTTGATCTCGTCGTCGAACGTCCCGCCCCATGCGCTCTCACCACCGCGACCGTCGCCCTGCGGATCCCCGCCCTGGATCATGAAGCCCTTCACGATCCGGTGAAACGTGAGGCCGTTGTAGTAGCCGCGCTCGGCGAGCAGCCGGAAGTTCTCGACCGTCTTGGGCGCGTCGCCGGACAGCAGCTCGATCTCGATAACGCCCTTTTCGGTCTCGAGGACGGCAAACAGCGGCGTGGCCGGGGCCAGGGCCTCGGCGGACTTGGCCGCCGGCTGGCCCTCCTTCTGGCCGCAGCCGGTGCCGAGCATCACCGCCGCCAGCAGCAGCGGCAGCCAGAATCGGGCGACGGGGGAAGGCGTTCCAGTGTTCATGGCCCAGCTCTTTCGCCGAACCGTTCCCCGAGTCAAGACGCCCGCGGCTCAATTCGTTCCAACCGCATGGCCCGCGACCGCTTTGAACCGGACGCGGCATTGGGCATCGCCAGCGGCGCGCCCGCGGGATATTCCTCCCGGTCGGCAGAAGCCCGGTGCCGCGTGCGGGACATTCCGTTTCCCCAACGTGCCGGGCCTGCCTTTCACCACCATGCGAGACGACTACGTGACGGCCGCCCTTCTGGTCATCGACGACCCGAACATTCTGATCAACGTCGTCTCCCGCCGCGTGAAGCAGCTCAAGCGCGGCAACCGCGCGCTCGTCGAGTCGCTGGAAAAGCTCTCCGCCGAGGACACCGCCCTGCGCGAGATCATCGAACGCAAGATCAGCTACGAACTCGCCTCCCCGGCGGAGATCGCGGCCGCGCGCCGCTGAACAAAGCCGGCGCCCGCCGCGGCGGGCGTCGCGCTCAGGTCCGGCCCGGAACGAGGAAAAGCAGCACGGCCAGGAAGTGACAGGTGCTGCCCCCGAGCACGAAGCCGTGCCAGACGGCGTGGTGGTAACGCAGCCGCCGCCAGAGATAGAAGGCCACACCGAAGGTGTAGCACGCGCCACCGGCGAACAGCAGCCAGATGCCCGGTCCGGGCACGGTGGCGAGCAGCGGCTTCAACGCCACCACGATCAACCAGCCGGCAAACAGGCAGGCGATGATCCGGGCCGCCCGATAGCGTTCCCCGCCCCACAACGTGAAGACGGCGCCGGCGCCGCAGAGGCCCCAGATGACGCCGAACAGCGACCAGCCCCAGGGCCCGCGCAGATTGGTCAGGAGAAACGGCGTATACGTCCCGGCGATCAGCAGAAAGATGGCCGCACGATCCAGCCGGCGAAAGAGCCAGCGCCGCCGCTCGCTCCGGGAAAGATGGTACAGCGTCGAGGCGGAATAGAGCACGAGCAGCGACAGGCCGAACACCGTGAAACTCACGACATGCCAGGCATCGCCCCGCGCACTCGCCACGACGATCAGCAGCGTGAGCGCGATCGAACTGAGCACCGCCCCGATGCCGTGCGTGAGCCAGTTCGCCACTTCCTCGCCCCGGGTGTAGGGCCGCTCCGCCGGCGCCGGCGCGGGCAACGCCGCGTCGGCCCGACGCTCATCCACCGCCGCCTGCGCCACGCCGTCGAGCCAGCGGATCAAGCGCACGGGACGCGGCGCCGTGAAGTTCTCCGGGCGCCATTCCTCGCCATCCGTGTAGATCGTGCGCGGAATCAGGCAGGTGCCAAACGCCCAGTCGGCCACCGGCAGGCCGAAGAAGCCCGACACGGACTCGTTGCACTCGATCACGGCGTGATGCCGGAGGTGAAAGGTGTACGCCGGGCGCCAGAACCAGCCCCACGTGCGATGCTCGATCAGCGGCAGCCACTTCTCGATCGGCCAGTGGTTGATCGCATGCAGCACCTCGTAGAGCAGAAGCGAGTTCGTCACCGCCGCCAGGCCCGCGAACCACCAGGGAAACACCGGCGCCAGCCAGTGCAGGAGCGCCAGGACCGGGGCGATCATGAACGAGAACGTTGCCAGCGCATACCACGGGAAGAACGAGCCCTCCCCCTGCTCCTCCTCCATGATGGGAAACTTGTTCTCCACGCACAGCACGCTGCGCCCGTCCCGCACCGGTCGCCGCCCGATCCGCGTCAGCGCATGATGCAGCGTGTGCTGGCGGTACAGCCGCCGCAGCCCGGGGATCGCGGGCATGTGCAGCACGTAGCGGTGAAAGAAGAATTCGAAGAAGCACAGGCCGAGGCTCAGGATGGCGACCGCCGGCAGAAACAGCCAGGGCTCGGCCAGGAACTGCGACTCCCAGACCGCCGGGGCCAGGAAGCGTAACAGCGCGAGCAATACAACGCAGGTCACCCCGATCGTGACGCAGAACAGCGGCAGGGAAAACGACTCGGTCTTGGTCGGGGGGGATTCGGACGGGGAATTCATGGCAAAGCGCGAAATCGGTCACACACCCAGCAACCGCACGCCTTTCGCGCAGCCCGTTGGACGAGGTAGATCGCTACACGCTCGCGATAAAGCCGCCAAAGTCCAGCGCCGCCTCGAATGAGCCGCGCGTTTCCCGCGCCTGCGGCCACGTCGGCGTTGTCCAACGCGGCCGGCGGCTTCCGCCACCGGCCACGCCGGACGCCAGCCTGTCGGCGGCGCGAATTTCAGGACTCCTGCGAGAGGAGACCACTGAAACGGGCGTCGATCGACGTTGGCGGGGAGAAGTCCCCCCAGAGCATAGCTCGGAGCATGATAGCGTCTTTCTGTTTATCGACGGATGATTCCGGCAACGGGCCGAGGGAACGCGGCACCCACCGGCGTTGCGACGCCTAACGTCCGAGCGCGCCACCGCCGCCGCTAACCCGGTGTCCGGCGAATCGATTCGGTCAGTAATCGCGCGCCGGGGACTCACGCCTTTCCAACCGGAGGCGGGATGCCCTCACTCCGCGGCGATGGCGTCCGCCCTCACGATCCGCGGGGTGAGGGCACCCCGCCCACATCCCAGCCGGAACTCCGATCCTTGACGGTAACCAGAGGGTTACTAGGGTCGCACGACCCCCTCGCCCCTCGCCCCTCGCCCCTCGCCCCTCGCCTCTCGCCTCCCGCCTCCCACCCATGTCCCGCCGCGCCCCGCTTCCCATCCTCTTCGCCCTGGCCGCCTGCGCGGCCGCCGCCGCCCAGGCCCCCGCCGACCTCGTCGTAGTCAATGGGCGGATACACACGCTGAACCCGGCCGCCCCGGCCGCCACCGCCGTCGCGATCCGTGACGGCGTGTTCGTCGCGGTCGGAAGCGAGGCTGACATCCGGAAGCTCGCCGGTCCGGCCACGCGCACGATCGACGCCGCGGGCCGCACCGTCATCCCCGGGCTGATCGAGAGCCACGTGCACTCTCAGGGTGCGTCGCGCGGCGAGGCCCAGCAGCCGTTCCGCCAGTTGCACTCGATCGGGGAAATCAAGGCGTGGGTGCGCGACCAGGCGAACGATCGCCCCGAGGGCCAGTGGATCCAACTCCCGCGCGTCGACGTCACCCGCATCAAGGAACGCCGGATGCCCAGCCGCGCCGATCTCGACGAAGCGGCGCCCAAGCACCCCGCCGTCTTCACCTGGCAGTATGCCAACCGCACGGTCCAGGTGCTGAACTCCGCCGCCCTGGCCGTGATCCGTCTCACGAAGGACACGCCCGCGCCCAAGGGCGGAAAGCTCCACTTCAATCCCGATGGCAGCCCGACCGGGGTGATCGAAAACGCCAACGCGCTGCTCGTCCGGTTCCTGCCCGGGCGCAGCATCCCGGAAGACAAGCACCTCGACTCGCTCGCCACGCTGCTCCGCCGCTACACCGAAATCGGCATCACGAGCATCGGCGAACGCAACTCGAGCGTCGAGGGCTACCGGCTCTTCGAGAAACTCAAGGCATCCGACCGCCTCCCCGTCCGCGTCAATGTCACGATCGGCCTGAGCACCGACGGCTCCGTCGAGGGCACGGAGAAGGCGATCCGCGCCCTGCCCTTCAAGACCGGCGACGGCGACGACTGGGTGCGCGTGGGGCCGCTCAAGATCGGCGTCGACGGCGGCGCGCTCTACGGCACCGCGTACATGCGCGAGCCGTACGGCCCGGCGGCGTTCTCCCTCTACGGCATCTCCGACCCGAAGTATCGCGGCGACCTGCGCGTCAGCCCCGACAAGCTCAAGAACATCATTCGCACCGGCCACCGGATGGGCTGGCAGATGTCGGCGCACGTGACGGGCGACGGCGGCGTCGACGCCGTGCTCGATGCGGTCGAGGCGTCCAACGCGGACAGCCCCGTCGCTCCCCGCCGATACACGCTGATCCATGCCTATTTTCCCGACCAGGCCACCGCCCGCCGCGCCGCGCGCCTGGGCGTCTGCGTCGACACGCAGCCGGCCTGGTATTATAAGGACGGCGACGCGCTCTTCGCCGCCCTCGGCCGCAAGCGGCTCGACCAGTTCATCGGCCTCCAGCTCTGGCGGCAGGCGGGCGTGAAGGTCGCGATCAACGCCGACCACATGCAGGGCTTCGACCCCGACACGTCGCTCAATCCCTACAATCCCTTCCTCGCGCTGCAGACCGCCGTGCTCCGCCGCACCGAAGGCGGCCAGCGCTTCGGGGACAACCAGCGCGTCTCACGCCTCGAGGCCCTGCGGATGCTGACGATCGACGCCGCCTGGCTCAGCTTCGACGAGAAGCGCAAGGGCACGATCGAGGCCGGCAAGCTCGGCGACCTCGCGATCCTCACCGCCGACCCGCTCGCCTGTCCCGAGGACAAAATCCACGCGATCCGCGCCGTTACGACGATCGTCGGCGGCAAGGTGGTGTATCAGCGCTGAACGCGCTGAAGTTGAGAGTTGAGGGTTGAGAGTTGAGAGACCCAAGCCTTTGGCGGTTACGAACGTGTTCTCGGCCGTATCCTTCTTCCGTGGATCGATCTCTCAACTCTCAACTCTCAACCCTCAACTCTCATCTCCTCATCCTCTATCCCTTCTCCGGACTGCTGATCCCGTAGACCAGCCGCGTTTCACCCGGGTGGGCGTTCGCCCCAAGAAACATCCGCGTCAGCGTCCGCTGCACCGTAAAGCCGTTCTGCTGCAGGAGCGCGGCGGCATCCGGGTTGGGATCGATCACATCGAAGAACACGCGCCGCCCGAGGATGCGGCGGAACAGCGCCTGCAGGAGTTGCTCCGCCGCGGGCGTGTCCTGCGCGATCCACGGTCCCACCTGGGCAGCACCCGACCCTTGGCGTGCGAGCAGGTAACCGACCACGACGCCCTTGCGCCGGCAGACGAAGCTGAGTTCGGGATGTCGACGTGACAGCGACTGCAGGACGACGCGGCGATCGGCGCCGAACGCCGCCTGATCGAGCGCGAGGATCGCGGGCCAGTCCGACTCGGCCAACAATCCCACCGTGCCATCCGCCGGCGCCTCCACCACCGGCGCCACGCCGTGATAACGCGCCAGCCCGTACTCGTCGACGAATCCAAGCGGCAGATACACGTTCCGCCCCATCGGCGTCGCATCGAGCTTCACGCAGCCCACGCCGTTTTCCTGGAGCCAGGTGATCGCGTGCCGCAGGAGTTTCGAACCGATGCCGAGGCGCCGCCGGTCGGGATCCACGAGCACCATGCCGATCCAGCCGAACCGATCCTGGTAGCGAATGGTCGTGGCCGTGCCCGCGCGGCGGCCTTCGACTTCCGCCACAAAACATCCGTCGGGCTCGAAGGTCGTGAACCCCAGCCAGTCGTTGGTGGTTTGATTCCAGCCCGCCCCGGCCCGCAGTGCGTCGGCAAACGCGATGTCGTCGGCGCGCAGGGTGCGCAGGGTCACCACCGGACGCGCCGCGGCGGCCAGTTTGCGCTCCATCGCCCACACCTGCTCGAGGAACTGGAGGCTCGAGGCCACGAGCGCCGCAAAGGCCCGCCGGCCCTTCTCCGCCGTCGCCGCCTCCGGCCAGCCCCAGAAGCCCTCCGGCGCCAGCTCCGTCGAATCGAAATAGTCCATCAGCGGCTGGGCGGGAAACGTCCGTTCCCCCTCGGTCGGCAACCCGCGCACTTCCGCTGGATACAGGTGCAGCATCAGCGAGGTCTCGTATTCGCCGCCGTGAATGTCTCCGACCGGATGCTCGAGAATCGCGCGTGCATCCGCCGGCGTGAGATCGGGCTGGAGCAGGATCGCCCGAAACGGCGCCAAGTCGCGGTTCACCTGCCGGATCGCCGGCTTCAGGATCCAGTTTCCACCGTGGAAATTCACGACCACGAGCTGGGCGAAACCGGAGCCGCGCAACGCGTCTGCGATGTCGCGCACGACCAGCGCCAGCGTGTCCGCCCGGAGATAGACCGTGCCCTTTGCCTTCCGGTGCTCGATCGACGATGAGATCGTGATCGGCGGGAGGAGGTACGCATCGAGTTTTTCGGCGATCGGTTTCGCCAGCGCCTGCGCGAGGAGCAGGTCGGTGCCCACCGGCAGGTGCCGTCCATGCTGTTCGATCGCGCCGACCGGCAGGACGGCAATCGTGCAGGGCTTGGTCGCGAAATCGTTCCGGGTGTCATGAATCGTGAGCATGGCGCGAGGGCCCTCGACCGTGGCAGACCGCCCGGCCTGCGTCGCGCTCAAAGCGAAATCTCGTCCCGGGAGCGCGGCCGTCCCCGGCCGCATTCCGATCGCTGCGGCCAGGGACCGCCGCGCTCCCAGGGCCGCTCTCTCGGGCCGTTTCCCATTGCCACCCGCGCCGCGGCGGCGTGGGGTTCGTTCCTGCCTCCCGCGCCGCGATGAACGCTCACCTATTCCTCCCCACCCCGCGCCTCGCCCGGTGGCTCGCCCTGCTCGTCTTGGTCCTGCCCGCCGCTGCGCAGGTCGACCGTCTAAGCGGCCGCAACTTCGCGACGCGTTCCGAAGTGCTCGCGCCGCACGGCATGGTCTGCACCAGCCATCCGCTCGCCTCGCAGATCGGCCTCGACGTGCTCAAGGCCGGCGGCTCGGCCGTCGACGCCGCAATCGCGGCCAACGTCGCGCTCGCGCTGATGGAACCGGTGAACTGCGGCCCCGGCGGCGACTTGTTCGCCATCGTCTACGAGGCGAAAACCAAGAAGGTGTACGGGCTGAACGCGTCGGGGCGATCGCCGCTCGGTTTGAGCCTGGCTCAGCTGCAGGCGGAGCTCGCGAAGCAGAACCGCACCAAGATTCCCATGCAGGGCATGCTGCCCGTCTCCGTGCCGGGCGCGGTCGACGGCTGGTTCGAGCTGCACAAGAAGTTTGGCAAGCTGCCCGCGGCCGCCCTCTTCACGCCGACGATCAAGTACGCGGAGGAGGGTTTCCCCGTCACCGAATTCATCGCGTACATGTGGGACGTCGACGTGCGCACTCATCGCGCCACGCCCACGCCCGGCGCCTACCTTTCGACCTACGCTCCCGCCGGCCGCGCGCCCGCCAAAGGTGAGGTCTTCCGGAATCCAGCGCTCGCCCGCACGCTGCGCCGGCTCGCCGAGGGCGGACGCGATGCGTTCTACCGCGGCGACCTCGCCACGGCGATGGACGCGTACTTCAGCGCCAACGGCGGCTGGCTGCGCAAACGCGACTTCGAGCAGCACACGTCCACGTGGATCGACCCGGTGGCGGTGAACTACCGCGGCCACGACATCTACCAGCTGCCGCCCAACACCCAGGGAGTCGCGGTGCTCCAGATGCTGAACATCCTCGAGGGGTTTGACCTGAAACGGATGGGCTACAACTCGGCCGAGGCGCTGCACGTGATGATCGAGGCCAAGAAACTGGCGTTCGAGGACCGCGCGAAATTCTACGTCGATCCCGACTTCGCAAAGGTTCCGCTGCGAGGCCTGCTCTCGAAAGCCTACGCCGCCGAGCGCCGCAAGCTCATCGATCCCGACCGCGCCGCGCGCACGCTCGATGCCGGACACCCGGCGATGAACGACGGTGACACGATCTACCTCTGCACCGCCGACCGCGACGGCAACATGGTGTCGCTTATCCAGAGTAATTTCTTCGGGACCGGCTCGGGCGCGGTCGCCCCCGGACTCGGCTTCGGTTTCCAGAATCGCGGTGCGCTGTTCGCCCTGACGCCGGGCCACGCCAACGTCTACGCACCGGGCAAACGCCCCTTCCACACCATCATCCCCGGCTTCGCCATGAAGGACGGCGAACCCTGGATGGTCTACGGCGTGATGGGCGGCGCGATGCAGCCCCAGGGCCACGTGCAGGTGCTGGTGAACCAGATCGACTTCGGCATGAACGTGCAGGAGGCCGGCGACGCCGCGCGCTGGAAACATGAAGGTTCGTCCGAACCGACCGGCGAGGTCATGCGCGACGGCGGCTACGTGCAGGTCGAGAGCGGAATTCCGTACGAAAGCGTGCGCGGACTGGTGCAGCGCGGCCACGACATCCGCGCGCGTTCGCCCACGGATACGTTTGGCGGCTACCAGGCGATCCGCTGGGACCCCAAGAACCGCGTCTACATCGGCGCCAGCGAAGGCCGCAAGGACGGGCAGGCGGCCGGGTACTGAGCGTGCTCAAACAGTTGAGAGTTGAGAGCTGAGAGTTGAGAGACGAACCACGGGCCGCCAGTCACCAGAGGCCCCTCATCGACGGATCGGTCTCTCAACTCTCAGCTCTCAACTGCCTGCCTCACCCCCTCATCCGCGACATATTCCAAAACCCGGCTTTGCGCTCCCGCCGGTTTCCGTTAGGTTCGGGCCTTCATGTCCGGCGATCTCTCCGAACTCTACCAGCAGGTCATCCTCGATCACAACAAGCGGCCCCGCAACCGCGGCAAGCTGCCCACGGCCAACCGCGTCGCCCACGGCGACAACCCGACCTGCGGTGACCAGTGCAGCGTGTACCTGCGTCTCGACGGCGACCGGATCGCCGACCTCTCCTTCGATGGTTCCGGCTGCGCCATCTCGCAGGCCAGCGCGTCGCTCATGACGACCCTCCTCAAGGGCAAGACCGTCGCCGAGGCACAGGCGTTGTACGACGATTTCCACCGGATCGTCACCACCGGAACCGCCCCCGAGGAGATCAGCGACATCGGAGCCTTTGCCGGCGTCCACGCGTTTCCCGCCCGCATCAAGTGCGCGACCCTCGGATGGCACGCCGCCATGAACGCGATCAAGGGCGGCGACCCCGTACCCGCCACCACCGAAACCCACACCGACTGACGCCAGCGGCGCCAGCCGGACCAAAGAAGTCAGAGGTCAGATCTCAGAGATCAGCGCTCCGACGAACACGATCCGGTTTGACTTGCTCACCCTTCGCCCATCGCGGACCGCCTCTCGCCTCTCGCCTCTCGCCTCTCGCCTCTCGCCTCTCGCCTCTCGCCTCACCTCCTTCATGTCTTCGCACTGGAAAAACGTCCGCGCCGATTTCCCGATCCTGCACCAGCAGGTGAACGGCAAGCCGCTCGTCTATCTCGACAACGCGGCCACCGCCCAGAAGCCGCGCGCCGTCATCGACGCCCTGGTCCGCTACTACGAGCGCGACAACAGCAACGTGCACCGCGGGCTCCACGCGCTGTCGATGCGCGCCACCGACGCCTATGAGGGGGCGCGGGCGCGGATCGCGAAGTTCATCCACGCCGCCGACCCGGCGGAGATCATCTTCACCCGCGGCACGACCGAGAGCATCAACATCGTCGCCCGCAGCTTCGGCGCCCGGCTCAAGCCGGGCGACGTGATCCTCGCGACAGAGATGGAGCACCACTCCAATCTCGTGCCCTGGCAGCAGGCCGCCCGCGCCTCCGGCGCCACGCTGCGGTACGTGCCGGTGCTCGGCGCCGACGCCGAGGGCGGACTCGACCTCGCCGCGCTCGGCACCCTGCTCACGCCCCAGGTGAAGGTCTTCGCGTTCACCCACGTTTCGAACACGCTCGGCGGCATCAACCCGGTCGCGGAACTCTGCGCCCGCGCCCGCGCCGCCGGCGCCGTCTCGGTGATCGACGCCGCGCAATCGATCGGCCACGGGCCGTTCGACGTGCGCGCGATCGGCGCGGACTTCGTCGCGTTCTCCGGCCACAAGATGTGCGGCCCGACCGGCATCGGCGTGCTCTACGGTCGTCGTGCCCTCTTGGATACGTTGCCGCCCGACGAAACCGGCGGCGGCATGGTGACGAGCGTCGACTACGAGGGCGCCCGCTGGAAGCCCGCCCCCGAGCGCTTCGAGGCCGGCACCCCCCACATCGCCGGGGCGATCGGACTCGCGGCCGCCTGCGACTATCTCGACGGACTCGGCCGGGAGGAAATCGCCCGCCACGACAACGCGCTCGCCGCCCTCGCCTACGAAAAGCTCTCGGCGCTGCCCGGCATCCGGCTGCTCGGGCCCAAAGGCGCGCGCAGCGGACTGGTGAGCTTCGCGTTCGCCGAGGTGCATGCCCACGACATCGTGACCTTTGCCGACGAGGACGGCCTCGCGCTCCGCGGCGGTCACCACTGCAACCAGCCCCTCATGCGCAAGCTCGGTCTCACCGGCACGACCCGCGCCAGCTTCTACGTCTACAACACCGCGGAGGAGATCGACGTCCTCGTCGCCAGCCTGCGCCGCATCCTGAAGTTCTTCGGCGCGAGCTGAGGTCCTGGGAGCGCGGACGCCCTCGTCCGCACGGGTTGATAATGCGGACGAGGGCGTCCGCGCTCCCAACGGAAGGGACTTTGGCCTTCCGTCCTCCCCTTCCGCGCCCTACCAACTCGCCCGTGGCCGGGCCGCTGAAGCACCGCTGGAGCATCTCGCACAACTACCTCGCCGGCATCACCGCGGGCGCGTGGTGGCAGCTGCTGCGCGAAAACAACTTCGCCGTGTCGCCCGCCTACTGGCATCGCGCCGCGTTCATCTCCGTTCTCAGTCTGGCCAACACCCTGTACGCCCGGCGGGAAGCAAAGCGTCACGGCCCCGCGATCGCCGCCACCCCGATCCAGCACCCGCCCGTCTTCATCCTCGGCCACTGGCGCAGCGGCACGACCCACCTGCACAACCTGCTCGCCCAGGATCCGCAGTTCGCGTTTCCCAACACCTACCAGGTCGTCAATCCCGCCACCTTTCTCACCACCGAGGCGGTCAACGCCCGCCGGTTCGCGTGGCTGGTGCCCAAGCGACGGCTGATGGACAACATGGCACTGAGTTTCGCCTCGCCCCAGGAGGAGGAATTCGCCCCCGCGCTGCTCTCGCTGCGTTCGCTCTACCTCGGCATGTCGTTTCCGCGGGCCATGCCGCGCTACGCGCGCTACCTGACGTTCGACGACGCCACGCCCGAAGAACGCGCAGCCTGGAAGGAGGCCCTGGTGTTCTTCCTGCGCAAGCTGACCCTCCATCACGGCCAGCGTCCGCTGCTGCTGAAATCACCGTCCCACACCGCCAAGGTGCGGCTGCTGCTGGAGCTCTTTCCGGACGCCCGCTTCGTCCACATCCACCGGCACCCGTACGAGGTTTACCAGAGCCAGCACAAGTTCTACGACACCGTCCTCTGGCACACCTACCTGCAGCGCCCCGACCGCAGCCGCGTCGCCGACGAGATCCTCGCGCGCTACCGCACGCTCTTCGCCGCGTTCTTCCGCGACCGGCCGCTGATTCCACCCGGGCGGTTCCATGAACTGGGTTTCAACGAACTCGAGCGCGACCCGGTCGGCGCGGTCGAGCGCACCTATGCGGCCCTCGGTATCCACAACTTCATGACCGCGCGTCCGCGCCTGGAGGCCTACGTGGCCACGCTGCGCGACTACGAGAAGAACCGCTTCGCCCCGCTCGACCCCGCGACCCGGTCGCGCGTCGACGAGGTCGCCGCCCCCTGCTTCGAACGCTGGGGCTACCCGCGATGACGCCGCCCGGCTCCCCCGCCCCTTCGCCGCCCGGCTGGCCGCTCGCCGGCCACGCGCCCGCGTTCCGGCGCGACCCGCTCGGGTTCCTCCGCTCTGCCGCGAACTCCGGCCCGGTGGTGCGCCTGCGCCTCGGCCCGTTCGTGTACCATCTCGTCACCGATCCGGCACTCGTGCGCGAGGTGCTGCAGGCACGCGCCGCCAACTACGCCCGGGACGGCCGGAGCGCCCGGCAGATGCGGCTCGTCACCGGCGAGAGCCTGCTCAGCACCGAGGGCGACACCTGGCGCCGCCACCGCCGGCTCGCCCAGCCGGTCTTTCACTCCCAGCGGCTCGCCGGACTCGCCGCCACCACCGTAGCCGCCTGCACCGAGACGATCGACCGCTGGAGCGACGCGGCGCGCAAGGGACGAACGCTCGACCTGGTCGCCGAGCTCAGCCGGCTCACCTTCACGATCGCCGGCCGCTCGCTTTTCGGCGCCGACCTCGGCCCGCACGCCGGCGCCGTCGAGCAGGCGTATCCGGTTCTCGTCGACGAACTCTTCCGCCGCTCCCGTGCCCTCGCCGCCCTGCCGGCCTGGGTGCCGACCCCCGGCCACCGCCGGTTCCACCGCGCGCTCGCCGCCATCGACGCCATCGTCGCAGAGCTCATCGCCGGGCGGCGCCGGGCCCCGGCCGGCCGGGACGACCTGCTCGACGCCCTGCTGCAGGCCCGCGATGAGGATGGTTCCGCGCTCAGTGACGCGGAGATCCGGAACCACGCCGTCACGTTCCTGCTCGCCGGCCACGAAACGACCGCCAGCACGCTCGTCTGGACACTGGCGCTGCTCGACCAGAACCGTCCCGAGCTCGACCCGGTCGAGGCAGAACTCGACACCGTGCTCGCCGGCCGTATTCCCACCCTCGCCGACCTGCCCCGCCTGACCCGGCTCGACGCCGCGCTGCAGGAATCGCTGCGGCTCTTCCCGGCGATCTGGCTCGCCGAGCGGCGTGTCCTCGAAACGGATACGCTCGGCGGGTGCACGATTCCGGGCGACTCGGGCCTCGTCGTCTCCGCCTACGTGACCCAGCGGCTCGCCGCCCACTGGCCCGACCCGGACACCTTTCGTCCCGCCCGCTTCAGCGGCCGCACCCCGCCCGGACTCGCCGAAGGTTTCCTGCCGTTCGGCGCCGGCCCGCACCAGTGCATCGGCCAGCACTTCGCCCTGCTCGAGGCGCGCCTCGCGCTCGCCACGTTGCTCAGTCGCTTTCGAATTCACCTCGCGGGCGAATTCCCCGCCCCCCTCGCCGGGATCACGTTGCGCCCGGCGGCAACCGTGCCCGTGCGGATTGAACTCCGGTAGGATGCTTTCTCCGACGGGAGCAGCGGCTGCATACGCCGGTTCCCCACCCGCCGCCCCATCCTGTTCATCCTGCTCATCCTGTCAGAAAATAGACAGAATGACAGGGTGCGCAGGATGAGTTAGGTTGGCCCCCAGCGGAGAGCGATCGCTTCACCTCAACGCGTGCCAGCGCGTCTCTCCAGCCATCGGCGCAGCCCGGGATAGTCGACCTTGGCATTGTGCCGGCGATCGACGGGCAGCGTGCGCACGAACAGGATGGCCGCCGGATGGGCCCAGCGCAGCGCGGCAGCCAGGCGCCCCTCGAGATCGGGTCCGGCGCGGGGTGCTTCGACCACCAGGTACCGCCGGCCGGCGTGAGACACGAACGCCGCCCGGCGCACCTCGGGCAAGGTCATCGCCACACACTCGGCCGTGAAAGGATAAAGCCGCCCGTGCCCATCATCGATCCGCGCGGCACAGCGGCCGAGCAGCCAGAGCCGGCCCTTGTCATCCAGCCGCCCCGCGTCGCCGGTGCGATGCCAGGTTTCGCCGTCCACCGAGAACTTCGTTTCCTCATCGCCCACGCCACCCAGGTAGCCGCGGAGCACATGTTCGCCTGTGACCACGATCTCGCCCGCCTCGCCGGCCGGCATGGTCTCGGCCGCAAAATCCGCCGCCGTCAGGGCGCCACGCGCCGCGCCCCACCGATCGCGCAGGACCCGCAGTCGAATCTCCGCGACCGGCGCGCCGGCCAGGAGTCCCTGGCCGCTTTGCCTCGCCGCCCGATCGGCGGCGGAGATCTCCGCCGCGTCCAGGTGCGCGATCGGTTCCGCCTCGGTCGAGCCGTAGACCGCCGCCACGCGCGCGGCGGGCGCCGTCGCTTGCAGCAGGGCGAGCACACGCGGGAAAACCGGCGCACCCCCGGTGAAGAGCTTTCGCAACGTCGGAAGCGGCTGGCCCGACGCCGTCACCGGCGCGCCCAGCCGCTCGAAGAATGCCGGCGAGGCCGTGATCCGCGTCACTCCGAACCGCGCCACCGCGGCGACGACGCTGGCTCCGTTAACCGCCCCCGGCCGCCGCAGGTCCAGGTCAGGTAGGACCGTCGTCACGCCCGAGGCGAGATTGGCGAGGGTGAACACCGGCAGCGTTGCCAGGTCGACCTCGCCCGGCACCAGCGCGAGATGGCGCGCCACGACGCGGTGCTGTGCGAGCAGAAAGCCGTGGCTTCGCAC
>JAEUHA010000460.1 GCA_016793535.1 Opitutaceae bacterium
TGAGGGCACCCCGCCTACAGTGGTGCGATTAAAAAGGTGAGTCAGCCCGGACCCGCGGCGGCGGTGCGGGCCTGGGCCCGGGCGACGATGTCGAGCAGGGCGGCGAAATCCTCCTCGCGGGTCCGGCTGTCGATCCGGAAGTCGAATTTCGGCGCCTCGCGCAATTCCGCCTCGGCCGTCGCGATCCGGCGGGCGATCTCGTCCTCATGATCCTTGGCGCGCTCCCGCATCCGGGCCTCCAGCCGCGCGTGGTCGACGACGATGAAGATCGTGGTCATCACGCGCCGCAGCCGGGCGTCCTCGCGCGCGACCCGGCGGAGGCTGTCCACGCCCTGCACGTCGATGCTCATGACCAGGCTCTGGCCGCGGTCGAGCGGATCGAACACGCTCGACCGCAGCGTGCCGTAGAGCCGGTTGTCGTGGTCGCCGTGGACCTGCGCCCACTCGAGGAACTCACCGTGCGCGATCTTGCGGCGGAAGACGTCGGGCGTGAAGAAGTGGTAGTGCACCCCGTTGATCTCGCCCGCCCGCGGCGAGCGCGTCGTGGTCGTGACGACCCGGGAGAACTCCGGCCGCTCGTGCACGAGCCGGTCGCACAGCGTGCTCTTCCCGGAGCCGGCGGGGCCGGCGATGACCAGCAGGATCGGGGGCGGCGGGACGGCGCGCGGGCTCGGGGCGGGAGCGGACATGCGCGGCCGGTCTCAGTAGGTGAACGCCACGATCGACAGCACCACGCCGTAGGCGGCGAGCGTGCCGCCGAGACCGCGGGCGCGGCCCGGCTGGGCGAAGAGCCAGGTGAAGAAGTCGCGCAGGCGCCACGGCTGCGCCCCGAGCCAGATGGCGGCGCTCAGGGCGAGGTAGACGAAGCTCACCATCAGCAGCCGCTGCGGCTTCTCATACTCCATGTAGGCGGCGTCGAGCAGCGGCATCGCGCCCATCAGCACGAGCGTCGCGAGGCCGCGCACCGCGAGGAAGTCGGGCACGCACTTGAAGGCGAAGATCGCCACCGCCAGGAATCCAAAAAACAGATACGTCCGGTACTCGCCGAAGTCCGCGGGCGAGAGATGCCAGATCGCGTGGAGGAACCACGCCGCCCCGGCGCCGAAGAAGACGTAGGCGGCGGCGCTCGACCGCGGGAAGGACTTCAGCATCGCGGCGTAACCCGAATGGTTCAGCAGCAGCGGAGCGCCGAGCAGGATCAGCAGCAGGCCCGGGATGAGGGTGGCGACGGTGAGGGACATTCGGAACGGAGTTGAAAAGTGAAGGTGGAAAGTGGAAAGCCGGAGTCAGCGGGAGCGAGGGCGGCCAGTCGTGCGGGTTGGGTCTTTCAACCTTTAACCTTCAACGTTCAACGCCAGCCAGCACCAGCTGGCCGTACAACGTGCTGACGGTCGCGCGCTCGATCTTCAGCGGCACGATCTGGCCGACGAGCCGCGGGTCGGCTTCGAAGACGCAGACGCGGTTGCCGCGCGTGCGGCCGGTGAAGCGGGCGCCGCTCTTGTCGCGGCCTTCCACCAGCACGTCCTCGACCGTGCCGATCATGCCGGCGGTGCGGCGCAGGGAGTTTTTCTGCAGGAGGTCGAGCAGGACCTGGTTGCGGTGTTCCTTCACCTCGTCGGACACCTGGTCGGGCAGCTCCGCCGCCGGCGTGCCGGTGCGGATGCTGTACTTGAAGATGTACGCCATGTCGTAGTTGCAGGCCGCGAAGAGGGCGCGCGTCTGTTCGAAGTCCTCCTCGGTCTCGCCGGGAAAGCCGACGATCACGTCGGTCGAAAAATACATCTCCGGCTGCACCGCCCGCAGCGCATCGACGATCTCCTGGTAGCGTTCACGCGTGTACGGGCGGTTCATCGCGCGGAGGATCCGGTTGCTGCCGCTCTGCATCGGCAGGTGCACGTAGCCGCAGAGTTTCGGCAGCCGGCCGTAGGCGGCGACGAGATCCTCCTTGAAGCCGCGCGGGTGCGGCGACGTGAAGCGGATCCGCTCGATGCCGTCGATCGCATGCACGCGCTCCAGCAATTGCACGAAGGGCGACACGCCGCCGGTGTGCGTGTAGTCGCGGCGGCCGTAACTGGTCACGATCTGGCCGAGGAGCGTGATCTCGCGCACGCCGCGTTCGGCCAGCGCCCGGCACTCCGCGACGATGTCGTCCATCGGCCGGGAGCGCTCGTCGCCCCGGGTCTTGGGCACGATGCAGAACGCGCAATCCATGTTGCAGCCCTGCTGGATGGAAACGAAGGCCGTCACCTGCCGCTCCGTTCCGCCCGCCTCGTCCCCCTCCGCTGCCGCGGGCAGGTGATCCTTGATCGTGTTCTGCGAGCCGGCCTCCTCCGCGATGTCGACGATGGTGGCGCCGACCGGCAGTCCCGCCTCGCGGGCCGCGCGCAGGTTGTCGAGATAGCCCGGCACCTGGTGAAACTTCTGCGTGCCGATGATCAGGTCGACGTCCGGCAACTGTTCGAGCAGTGACGCCCCGCGGTTCTGCGCCATGCAGCCGAGGATCCCGAGCACGAAGTCGGGTTGCTTCCGCTTGCGCTGCTGCAGGTAACCCGCCTTGCCGATCGCCTTCTGCTCCGCCGCGTCGCGCACGCTGCAGGTGTTGAGCAGCAGGATGTCGCAGGCGTCCTCATCCGCCACGATCCGATAGCCCCGGGCACGCAGCATCGCCGCGACCGCCTCGCTGTCGCGCTCGTTCATCTGACAACCGTACGTTTTGATGTGGACGCGGTTCAATTCCGGGAGGGGTCCTAGGTATCCGGCCCGCCCGAGGGGTCAAACGGGAAACCGTCCCGCGCGGACCTCGGGCACCCGCGGGCCGGCCGGACGTGTGCTACGAGCTTGCCGGAGCAGCTTTATGCCGCGACCGAACGATCGATCGGACGCCGGTTCGCGGCGTCACGCCGCTCCTCCTGTCAACCCACCGCTAACCCGGTCCCGAGCGGGAATTTCGCATGACACGAGTTCCGCACTGCTATTTGACACTCTCGTCCCGCCGACGAGTCCTACCCCATCGACTCCCCTTTCCCCATGACTTCTCGAATCCGGCTGCTGGCCGTTGTGGCGCTCGCATTTGGCGTGGGATTTCTGGTCTGGCGAAACGGCCCCACGCCGGTGGCACCCCGCGTCGCCGCTCCGTCCGGGACGACGGTTCCCGGGAGCGGAACGAATCCTTCCCCCGCATCGCCCGGGCCGGCGCGACCGGCCGGCCTCGAAGTGGAGCAGGTGCCGCGGACCGCGCGGCTGGCGTACGCGCAGGGTTGGTCGGGGGCGTTGCCGCCGGCCATGACGGCGTTTCGGGCGTGGACGGAGGCTTATCGTGCAGCGGACGCTGCCCGCCGCCCCGCGTTGGCGGAGCAAGGCGTCGCCCTTGCCCAGGCGCGGCGCACGGAAATGAAACGGCTCATCCGCACGGACCCGGCCGAGGCGTTGCGGCTGACCGTACCGGCCGCGGTGAGGCAGGCGTTGCCCGCGGCGGTGTTGGCTGAACTGGAGACCCGGCACGCCGGCCGGGGTGAGTTTGCGCTCCAGGCGTCGACGCCGGCGCCCGACGAGCCCGCGCGGTTTCCGGCGCTCCGGCGGATCGTCCACGTGGAAGGACAGACCTTTACCGCCTGGACCTACGGACGCCGGGAGGCGCAGACGACCAAGGAAGGCGCATCGCTCCATGGCATCGCCCTCGACGGCGACTTCGCGTTGCACGAGAGCCCGGTGCGGTTGCTGGAGGCGGGGGAAACGGTACCCGCCGGACTGCCTCCCGCCTGCGTGGCCTGCGCGCAGCTCGCCGATCCGACGATCGCCGCGGCGCAGGAGGAAGCGCAGCGGGTCGAGGTCATCGCGTTCGAGGGCCAGGTCCGCCGGATCCACGGGACGGAAGTGGACCGGTTCGAGGCGCGCGCGATCAACGCGGAGGAGCAATCCGGTCCCCGGGTGCAACCCCTGAGCGAGGCCGGCAACGCGGCCCCGGAACCGGCCCGGGCCGCCGACGCTCCCGTCCCGCATACGGTCGGAGCCAAGCAGGTGCTCGTGATCCGGGTGGATTTCAGCGACTTCCCCGGCGATCCCGTCGCGCTGACGACGGCGCAGACCGTGATGCAAGCGTGCGCCACGTTCATGGACTCGATCAGCTACGGGGACACCTCGCTCATCAATACCGTCTCGTCGCAGGTGTACCGGATGCCGCGCACCGGGACCTCCTACGCCCTCGCGGGGGACAACACCGGCTTGCACACCGACGCCCGCAACGCCGCGAGCGCGAACTACACCATCAACCTCTACGACCGGATCATCGTGGTGTTTCCCAATCTCGGCCCCGCCCGCGTGTCCGGATCGCGGATCACGTATGGCGGACTCGGCAACGTCGTCGGCACCAACGCGTGGATCAATGGCCCGAATTCGTTCGCGTTAAACACGGTCAGCCACGAGCTCGGCCACACCTATGGGCTCCTGCACGCGAACCTCTGGAAGGTCACGGATGGGAGCCCGGTGTCGGATTTCGGCAACACGGTCGAGTACGGCGACCCGTTCGACATGATGAGCTCGGGCACGGTCACGGGCGTGACCCGCGACCAGCGGCATCACTTCAACATGTGGAGCAAGAACCGGATGGGCTGGCTGCCGGATTCCGCGGTGACCACGGTCACCCAGAGCGGCACGTATCGCATCCACCGGTTCGACAGCAAGGACGTGCCGCGCGACCGGCCGCTGGCGCTGCGGGTCTTCCGCGATGGCGTGCGCTGGTATTGGATCGGCCTGCGGCAGAATTTTTCGACCGGCACCCTGCGGGCGGACGGCGCGTATGTGGTGTGGGGATTCAACCAGCGGCTCCAGTCCCAGGTCCTGGACCTGAACACGCCGGGCGTGAACGCCAACGATGCCGTGCTCACGATCGGTTCGACGTTCACGGATGCCCGCTTCGGGGTTTCGATCCGCCCCATCGCCCGGGGCGGGTCGGAGCCGGACCAATGGCTCGACGTCGAAGTCACCGTGCCCACCACCGCCTACAATGTCGTGACGGCGTGGGGCCGCGAGGGATCGACCTTCTACGACACGGAAACCGGCGAGGACCTGGTCCCCGCGCCGGAAACCAACGTCGCTCCGAATCTCCTCGGCGTGCAGGCGATCGCGGCGGGCGACCAGCACGCGCTGGCGCTCAAGTCCGACGGCAGCATCGTGGCATGGGGCAACAACAACTTCGGCCAGATCACGATTCCGGCCGGCCTGACCGATGTCATCGCCATCGCCGCGGGCGGCCATGTGAGCGGAGCGGTGAAACGCGATGGAACCGTCACGCTGTGGGGCGACGGCGTGGGCGGAGTCACGACTCCTCCCGCCGGCCTGACCGGCGTACGCCAACTCGCCATCGGCGGCGGCAGTGTCGGGCGTTCCTACCACGCGCTCGCCCTCAAGTCCGATGGCACGGTCGTGGCCTGGGGCAACAATACGGCGGGCCAGGGCAACATCCCGGCGAATCTCGGTCGCGTGACCGCGATCGCGGCCAGTGACCGGCTCAGCGTGGCGTTGCTGGCGGACGGCACGGTGCAACGGTGGGGCGTGAACTTCGCGGGCTCGTTGCCCTTTCCGGCGGGCCTGAACGGCATCACGGCCATCGCCACGAGCGGCGGTGCCGGGCACGCGCTCGCCCTGCGGGCCGATGGCACCGTGGTGGGCTGGGGTGTGAATTCCTCGGGCCAGGCAACGCCGCCCGCAGGACTGGCGAACGTCACCGCGATCGCCACCGGCAACAGCCACTCGCTCGCGCTCAAGTCCGACGGCTCCATCGTGGCGTGGGGCGCCACCGGCAGCGCCCGAACCAATGTGCCCCGGACGCTGCCGGGCGCGGTGGCGCTGGCCGGCAGCAGCACCGCGAGTTTTGCCTTGGCCGGGACGCGTTTCCGTCTGACCGAGCAGCCGGTGGCCCAGGTGGTGCCGGCGGGAAACAGCGTCACGCTGAGCGTCGGCGCCACCGGCGGCGGCACCCTCGGCTACCAATGGCGGCGCGACGGGATACCCATCCCCGGCGCCACCGCTGCGACGTACACGATTCCGCGGGCGACCGGGAGCAACGGCGGCGCGTACGACGTCATCGTGACCGATGCCGGCGTCGCTTTCCCGAGCGCGGTCGCCCGACTCACCGTGACCGGCGGTCAGACGGTCGATCCCAGCCGGATCGCCAACCTCTCCATCCGGACCAACGCCGGCTCCGGTGCGCAGACGCTCATCGTGGGGTTTGTCGTCGGCGGCGCAGGCACGAACGGCGCGAAGCCGCTGCTCGTGCGCGGCATCGGCCCGGCCCTGACGGGCTTCGGCGTGGGGGGCGCGCTCACCGATCCGAAGATCGAGCTCTACAATGCGGGCGCGGCGAAACTGTTTGAGAACGACAACTGGAACACGGCCGATGCCGCCACGTTTGCCGGGGTCGGCGCGTTTCCGCTGCCCGCCGGCAGCCGGGACGCCGCGCTCTACCAGAGCACGCTCCCCTCGGCGACCTACTCGGCCCAGGTTTCGGGCGTGGGCGGCACGACCGGGGTGGCGTTGGCGGAAATCTACGACGTCACGCCCGCCGGCAGCTTCACGCCAGGGACCCCGCGGCTCGTCAACGTGTCGGCCCGCGCCGTCAGCGGCACCGGCGCCGACACGCTCATCGCGGGTTTCGTGATCGCCGGACCGGGCACGAAGAGCGTGCTGATCCGGGCCATCGGGCCGACCCTGCGGGACTTCGGCGTGACCGGCGTGCTCGCCGATCCCCGGCTCGAGCTCATCAGCGCCGCGGGAACGAAGCTCCAGGAAAACGACAACTGGGGCGGAGGCACGGCGCTGAGCGCGGCGTTCTCGGCGGTCGGCGCGTTTCAGCTCGCACCGTCGTCACTCGACGCCGCGGTCTTCGCGACCCTCGGCCCGGGCGCCTACACCGCTCAAGTGAGCGGCGCCGGCGGCGGGACGGGCGTGGCGCTGATCGAGATCTACGAAGTGCCGTAGACCGGGGAGCCGGCGAGTCCGAGCCCATCCTGTATATCCTGCCATCCTGTCTAGGCTCTGACAGGATGGAGAGGAGGAGCAGGATCCCCGGGCGGATCGCCGTTGCAGAACGGACGCGGTCGACCACGGTTTTGTCCTGCGCATGCGTTTCGCCCTGTTGTCCCTTGTCCTCGTCTTCGCCGGCCTCATGCCGGCGGCCGACGCTCCGCCCGAGGCGATCGTGGTCGTGGTGGGCGACCAGCACTCGGCGTACGAGCGCACGGCGCAGTTCGTCGGCCGGATCGACCGGCTGAAACGCGAACACCCCGGCGTACCGCTCGCGGTGCTGATCAACGGCGACTCGCTCGAATACGGCAACGCCGTGGCCCGGCGCACGGCGGGCGCGATCGACTTCGCGCTGTTCGCCGCCCTCGCGCAGCGCGCGCCGACGGTGATCAACCTCGGCAACCACGAGCCGGAATTTTACGACGTCGCCGAAACCGTCCGGCGCCTCGCGGCCGCCGGCCTGACCGTGATCAGCGGCAACCTGCGCAACCCCGCGACCGGCCAGCCGTACGCTCCGGCGACCACGCGGGTGAAGCTGGGACCGCACGAGCTCACGGTTGTCGGCGTAACCACGGACAAGCTCTCGACCTACCGCGTCGCGATCCGGCCGCAACTCGACCTTGCCGATCCCGCGGTGTGGGCGCGGGAGCATTTCCCCGCGCTCCTGCGGGGCGCGGCGCTGCCGGTCGTGTTGAGCCACGCGGGGCTGAAGGCGGATCGCGGCATGCTCCCGGTCGTGCCCGACGGCGCGCTGTTTGCCGGCGCGCATGATCACCTGCGGTTCGTGCATCGCGAGGGCCGGACGGTCTATTTTCATTCCGGCAGCTGGATGGATCACGTCTCGGTGGCGCGGCTGCGGCGGACCGGCGCCCAATTGCGCTGGGACGTCGCGTCGGAACGCCTCGGCCCCGACGAGCCCGGGGATCCGGCGCTGGCGCGGCTGGTCCGCGAAACCCTGGCGCGCGAACTTACGCCGGCGGAGACGGAGCGGGTCGGCCGCACGCCGCGCGAACTGGGGCCCGGGGACGCCGCGGGCTTCGCCGTCGAGGCGGCGCGGGTGGCGGCCGGCGCGGATGTGGCCGTGATCGGGGCGACGACCTTCGGCGCCGGCCTGCCGGCGGGCGACGTGTCGCGCTTCGCGTTCGACGCCTGCGTGCGTTTCGACGGCAGGCTGTGGACGGCCGACGTCAGCGGCGCCTGGCTGGCGGCGCTGCTGCGCCGCGCGAACCAGGGTCCGGACACGCCCTTCGCCGAGCGCGGCGGCGAGAACCTCGTCGCGGCCATCGGCGCTGACGTCCAGCCCGGCCGCACCTACCGGCTCGTGACCACCGACTGGGTGGCGAAGAACGCGCGTACTTACCTCGGTGATACGCCGCCGGCGCTGACCGAGCGCCCGGAGCTGAAGCTCAAGGCCGCGGTGCTGGCCGCGCTCAACCGATGAAACCGCGGCGCGCGCTTCCGTTCGTCCTGCTCGTCGTATCCGGATTCGTGGGACGCACCCCGCTCGCCGGCGGCGAGGCGCCGGCGCCCGACGCGGGAGCCGCGCTCGCCCGGGAGTCGGAGGAGATGTTCCGGCTCGGGCGGCTGCTGTTCGAGCAACTGGCGCCGGCGGAGGTGAAGGCGCAGTATGATTTTCCCACCAAGGCGCGCTGGGACGCGTTCGTGGCGAAGTTCCAGCGGGCGATGGCGGGCGATTCGCTCTCCGAGCTCGCTTCGCTGGCGGCCGACGGCCGCGCCGCGCTGACAGCGTTGCGCATGGTGCCGGGCTACCAGGACCTCGCGGACTGGCTCGAGCAGCGCATTGACGAGATCGAGGGTGCGGACCAGATCGTGAAGCGGAAACCGCCGCCGCCCAAGCCACCCAAGCCGCCCGGCCCACCCGGGCCGCCGGTGCCGCCCGCGCCCTCGGAGTACCAGCCGGTGCCGCATTACCGCGAGTGGCTCGCCCGGGTGCAGGGCCGGCCGCTGCCGGCGCGCGCGTCCGCCCTGGTGCCGAAGCTGCGCGCCATCTTCGCGGCCGAAGGCGTGCCACCGGAACTCGTCTGGCTGGCCGAGGCCGAGAGCTCGCTCAATCCCTCGGCGCGGAGTCCGGTCGGGGCCAAGGGCCTGTTCCAGTTCATGCCGGAGACCGCGAAATCGATGGGTCTCTCCACCGTGCTGCCCGACGAACGCACCGATCCGGAAAAGTCCGCCCGCGCCGCCGCGCGTTACCTGCGCACCCTGCACGGCCGGTTCGGCAACTGGGCGCTCGTCCTCGCGGCCTACAACGCCGGTGAAGGCCGGGTCGGCCGGACCCTCGCGGCGAAGAATGCGAAGTCTTTCACCGCCATCGCCGACTCCCTGCCCGCCGAAACCCGCATGTACGTGCCGAAAGTCTGCGCGCTGATCGCCGTGCGCGCGGGCGTGCCGCCGGAGCGGATCGGGCGGAAGTAGGTTATAGGGTGATGGGTGATGGGTGATGGGTGATGGGTGATGGGTGATGGGTGATGGGCTACGAAATTTGACCCCGAGAGGGCGAGGTTTCCCTCCGCTCCCTCGTACCCATGACCCATGACCTATGACCTATCACCTATCACCTATCACCTATCACCTATCCCCCTTCCCCTTTGCTACGGCGCCTCGATGTGCCCGTGCTTGATCGCGTAGTGCACCAGTTCCGCCGGTTCGTGCAGGCCGAGCTTGTCTTTCAGCATCACGAGGTGGTTCTGCACCGTCTTGGTGCTGAGGCCGAGGCGGCTGGCGAGGACCTTGGGATTTTCGCCGCGGGCGAAGCCGCGCAGGACGTCGCGCTCGCGGGGCGTGAGGTTGACTGCCACCGTGCGACCTTCGTCGACCATCTTCTCGACCAGGAGGCGTGAACTGTCCGGACAGTAGAATTTTTCCCCGGCGAGCACGCGCGTGATGGCGGTGCGGAGGGTGGAGAGCTCGGAGCGTTTCATCACGAAGCCGTGGACGCCGAGCGACACGGCTTCGCGGACGAGGTGGCCCTGCTCGTTCGAGGACATGAACAGCCAGCGGGTGCGGGCGAGTTTCGGGCCGGCGAGCCGGACGAGATCGAAGCCCCGGCCGTCGGGCAGCATCCAGTCGACGATCGCGAGATCCGGCTTCTCGCGCAGCAGCGCGGTCAGGCCCTCGGCCACCGTGGTGCAATCGGCGGCGAGGTGAAGGCCGAGCTCGTCGCGCACGAGATGCGCCAGGAGCTGTCTGACCATGGTATGGTCCTCCACGAGTACGACGCGGGCGGGAGTCTTTTCAGGCATGGGGCGATCTTACCGCAACACGCTCGCATCATGCCCGGGACAATGGCGAAGGAAACCGGGAAATTTTCCCGGGCGGTTTGCGCGTGCTCCCGCGCAATCGCCGCCGGGCTTGTGGCACCATGACGGCACGATGAACCGCCGGACTCCGTTCCCCCGGTCCGTTCCTCGCCACGAAAGGCTGACCACAATGACTGCCGTACTCATGGATTCGCTCCCCCGTTCGCGTGCCTGCACCTCTCCCCGCGCGAACTCGCGCTTTGGCGCCTGCCTGCGGCGGTTCGCCGCGGCGGGCTATCGCCTCATCGTGTCCACACCGTCGGACACCCGGGTGTTCGCACACGGGCTGGACCGGTTTTCCGAGCGCCGGATCGATCCGGCCGACCACGCGCGCTGGGAAACGGCCTACCGGCTGTTCGGCGGACGCGGCCGGCTGCCCTGTGATCGGGGCAGCTGGCGGCTGCTGGCGGTCGATGACGATGACCGCGTGGTCGGCGCCATCTCGGCCCGGCTCTTCTGCGGCGAGTTCGTGCCGGAGTACCTCCACCTGGGCACGCTCCTCGAGTCGACCGGCCCGGTCTTCCGCGAGCACTGCGAGCTGGCGGTCGCGGATGTTGTGGCCGCCGGCACGCGGCTTGGGCGCACGCCGGCGGAGGTGTCCGGCTGGGCCGTCTCGCCCGGCGCGCACGCGGCCCTGGTGGCGGTGACGCTCGTCCGCGGCCTCGCGGCGCTGCTGGCGGCCTTCGCCGACCCGCTCGTCGTGGTGGCGGCGGACCACCGGGGCGAAGGAGCGCGGTTGATGCGGCGTGGGGCCGGGCACCTGGGGCTCGCCGGGCGCTTTGCGCTCCCGCCGTTCGTCCACCATGCCTCGGGCACCTGGCTGCGGCTCCTGTTGATCGATGCGCCGACCTATTTCGCGCGCAGCGGCGTGGTCGCCGACGCGGACCTCGCACTCCTGCGGGAACGGGCGGACTTCGTGAGCCCGGCGTGAACGCGGCGGAGAACCGTTTAACCATGGCATCCAGCTCCCCGTTTTCCCGCCCCGCGTTCATCGTTCCGCTGGCCGGCGACGGTCTGCTCGCGCCGGGTCAGGTCTTTCCGCCCGGCGAACTGCTGCTGCGCGTGCTCTCCCACTGCTGGCGCGACTGTTGCACGCCGACCTCGGTCTCGCGGGCTCCGGCGCCGGTGATCGAGCTCGCGAGCGCAGACGTTGAGCTGCAGGACGCGCCGGTGCGCCGGCGGGCCTGGTGGCTCCTGCGGGAAGGAATCGTCGAGGAACCCGATGGCGCCGGTTCCGAGCGCTTGCGGCCCTTTTTTGAAAGTGCCTCCCCGTTCGGCCGGCTGCGGCCGCTCTACGAGTTTCGACTGAGTGGGGCGCCGTGGCAGCTGGAACTCAGTTTTCACCACGAACGCTGGTCCGGGCGCGGCGAACGCACGTCCTTTGCCCTGCTCGCGGACGGACGCCTCCAGGTCCTCAGCTGCGAACCCTGGTGGGGACGTTCACCACCGCCGCCGGCGGCCTGAGACGATGACACCTCGCCCGGATTTCGACC
>JAEUHA010000614.1 GCA_016793535.1 Opitutaceae bacterium
GCACCTTCGTTCGGAGCGGACGAGGGCGTCCGCGCGCCCAGGAAGTGCCGGCAATGCTTACCCCGGGTCGCCCATGATGCTCCGCGCCTTCCTCTATCTTTCGCTCGCCCTCTCGCTGGCCGCCAACGTCTGGTTCATTTCCCGTTCGCGACCGGCCCCGGAATCCCCCCGAACGACCGCCGGGAGCAAACAGCCGGCGGCGCCGGTGCCCGACACCGGGACGGGTGAGCGCGCGCCCGTCGCGGGGCCCGTGAACCCGCCCACCACGGAGGCGGAATTCAAGGCCCTGCGTGGCCGGCTCGAGGCGCTGGGGTTGCCGTCCGACGTCGTCCGCGTCATGCTCCTGCAACTCGTGCAGCGGGGATTCCAGCGCCGGCAGGCGGAATTGCTGGGCCTGGCGGGCGCCGACGAGTACTGGCGCAACCCGATCCCGCGCGTCGACCCGGCGGCCCAGTCAGCGCTGCAGGAACTCGGCCGCGAACAGCGCCGGCTGCTGCGCGAACTCGGCGGTCAAGATCTCGAGCTCGACGAGAACGCCCAGCGTCGCCTGTTCGGCGGCCTGCCCGACGCGAAAGTGGCGCAGTTGAAGCGCATTCTCGCCGACTACGCCGAGCTCGAGGAGGCGCAAAATTCCGATGGTTCCGAGCGCGGCCGGGCCGAACTCCGCGCGCGCGCCGAGCTGCTCGCCCGGGAAAAACGCGCCGACATCGAACGCCTCCTCACGCCGGAGGAGCTCCTGAACTATGACCTGCGCAACAGTCACGCGGCGAACCGGCTGCGCGGCAAGATCGGGCAGTTTGCCGTCACCGAGACCGAGTTCCGGGCCCTGTATCCACTTTTCAAGGCCACACTCGACACCGTCGGCGGCGGCACCGACGCGAGCGGCAACGTCGCCGACGCCCGCCGCGCCCGCGAGGCGGCCGAGCGCCAGCTCGACGAACAGTTGCGCCGGGGCCTGGGCGAGGCCCGCTACCAGGAACTGCAGGAGGCCAACGATCACCTGCTGCAGCAGACGCGCGCCTTCACCGCCAGCCTCAACCTGCCGCCGTCGGTCGCGACCGAGGTGGTCGCGGTGCAGAAGGAATACAGTCCGAAGCTCACAGCTCTCGATCGTGACCGCGATCTGACGCCCAACCAGCGCGACGCGCGCGTGTCCGCGCTCGGCATCGAGGCGCGCGACCGTCTGATCCGGGCGCTGGGACCGGCGGGTTTCGAGGCGTACAGACGCCAGGCCGGCGGCTGGCTCGGCGCCGCCCTTGCCCGCACGCCGCCGACGTCTTCGACTTCGCCCTGACGCCAAGCCGGGCCGGCAATGCCGCGACTTCCCTTTTCCCGGCTTTTGCGCCTTCCTGCGGCCACGCTTGAACCCGCCGAACCCGACCGCCCGCGACCGTTTCCTCGACCGACTGCGCCCCGCCGCGCGCGACGGCACGTTCACGAAACTAACCCTCGGCAAATACCGCGGCGCCGACCCGACGCTCCGCCAGCTGCACGTGCGGCCCGTGAGCCTGAACGCCGGCCCCCACCTCGCCTTCGTGTGGCGGCACGCCACGCGCGACATCACGAAGAATCACCCGCCGGCCGAGGCCCTGGCGTTGCTCGAGCCGCTCATCGGCGGTGATTTTCTCGACGCCCACCTCTTCACTCCGGGTGAGACGGCGCAGCTAGAAACCCAACCCGATGGCTCCGCCCGACTGAAGATCAAGCCGGTGGCCGGAAATGCATCCGCCTCCTCCCCGCCCGCGCCCGCCGCGCACAATCGCGCCAAGGCGTATCTCATTCCCGCCCGCGCCGGCTGGCTGCGCGACCTCGGCGTGACCAACGACCGGGGCCAGCCCCGCGAGGGCATGGCCGACAAGTTCCGGCAGATCCAGAAGTTCGCCGAACTGCTCGGCCACCTGCTCGCGGAATCCGGCCTGGACGCGGCGTCCACCGGCGCAGGCGCCGACCCGCTCCGCCTTACCGACATGGGCAGCGGCAAGGGCTACCTCACCTTCGCCCTGGCCGAGTTGCTCGGCCCGCGGGCCCGCATCCAGGGCCTCGAAGCGCGCCCCGAACTGGTCGCCCTCTGCAACCGCGTCGCGCAGCAGCACGGCTGGGCGGACCGGCTCGGCTTCAAGGCCGGCCGGATCGCCGACACCGCGGTGGAACCCTGCGATGTCCTGATCGCCCTGCATGCCTGCGACACCGCCACCGACGACGCGCTCGCCCGCGGGCATGCGGCCGGCGCGCGGCTGCTCGTCGTCGCGCCCTGCTGCCAGCACGAGTTGCGGCCGCAGCTCACGGCGCCGCCCGTGCTCGCCGAGGCCCTGCGGCACGGCATCTTCCAGGAACGGCAGGCGGAATTCGTCACCGACGCCTTGCGGGCCCAGCTCCTCGAGTGGGCCGGCTATCGCACCAAGGTCTTCGAGTTCATCTCCACCGAGCACACCGCGAAAAACCTCATGATCGCGGCCATCCGGACCCGCGCGCCGGGCCAGCCGGACGACGCGACGGCGCGGCGTATCCGGGAATTCGCGACGTTCTACGGCATCCGCCACCAGGCACTGGCGACACGGCTGGGATTTTCGCTGCAGTCATGACCGGTCCTTGCAGGAGACCGCGGAGAGTGCCGCGAAGCAGATTCCGCCCACGGAACCCACGGAGCACACGGAAGGAATCGAAGCTTTTCCGTGTGCTCCGTGTGTTCCGTGAGTATCCCTCTCTGGCTTGAGCTCTGAATCCTTCGGTAATCCCTTCCATTACCCTTCACCCCCTTTACCCACGCATGACCTGGGATGAACTCAACTGGGCCGCGCTCGACCGGCTGCGGGCCCGCTTTCTGGCGGGACCGGGCGGCGAGGGGCCGTATTGGGAAACCGAGGACGACCTCGCCAGCTACGACTTCACCTACGGGGAGCGGATCGGCTGGAAATGGGACCACGTGCTCCGCGAACTGCGCCAGCGCGGCTGGCGGCCGGCGTCGCGTCACGTCTTCGACTGGGGCTGCGGCAGCGGCGTCGCGGGCCGGCGGGTGATCTCGTTCCTGGGTCCCGGGAACGTAGACTCCCTCACGCTCTGGGATCATTCCCCGCTCGCCTGCGACTATGCCGCGGGCGCGGCGGAGCGGGCGTTTCCTGGGCTGCGGACCGTGCAGGCCACGCCCGGTTTGGTGGCCGGCGATTCGCCCGTGGGCCTGCTCGTGATCAGCCACGTGCTCAACGAACTGGCCCCCACAGCCCTCGCCACACTGCGCCAGCTCATCGCGCGCAGCGAAGCCGTGATCTGGGTGGAGCCGGGCACACGGGACGTCAGCCGGCAGCTGGGGCGGATCCGCGATGACGTTCGCGCGTCGTTCCGCGTCGTCGCGCCCTGCACGCACGCGCTGGGCTGCCCGATGTTTTCCGCGGACCACGAGCGGGACTGGTGCCACTTCTTCGCCCCGCCCCCGTCGGAGATCTTCGCCGACTCGCACTGGGTGAAATTCGGCCAGCGCGCCGGCATCGACCTGCGCAGCCTCCCCTACTGTTTCGTGGCGCTCGAGCGGAGCGCGAACGCGAACACGTCCACCGAACCGGGGTGGTCGCGCGTCATCGGTCGCGTCGAGCACTTCAAGCCCTACGCACGCTGGCTGAACTGCGACGCCACCGGACTCGCGGAACTCGAGCTGCCGAAGCGGGCCGATCCCGCGCTCTTCAAGGAACTCGAACGCACCAAGGCGCCGCTGGTGTATCAGTGGCAGCGGGACGGGCAGAAGGTGAGCGGCGGGCGGGCATACACCGGGACCTGAAGCTGCCCGCTGGGAGCGCGGACGTCCTCGTCCGCATCCGAGCTACGGAGCAGTGCCCTGCGGACGAGGACATCCGCGCTCCCGGGTCGTGAGAGTCCCTAGGCCAGGATCCCCTTCACCACCTTGCCGTGCACGTCGGTCAACCGGTAGCGACGGCCCTGGAACTTGTACGTGAGCCGCTCGTGATCGATGCCGAAGAGGTGCAGGATCGTCGCGTGCAGGTCGTGAATGTGCACCGGCTGCTGCGTGATGTTGTAGCCGTACTCGTCGGTCTCGCCGTACGTGAGCCCGGGCTTCACGCCGCCGCCGGCGAGCCAGAGCGAGAAGCAACGCGGGTGGTGATCGCGGCCGAAGTTGCCCGCCGTCATCAGGCCCTGGCAGTAGTTGGTGCGACCGAACTCCCCGCCCCAGACGACCAGCGTGTCATCGAGCATTCCGCGGCGCTTCAGGTCGCTCACCAGCGCGGCCGACGCCCGGTCGGTCTGCGCGGTCTCGCGCTTGATGCCACCGGGCAGGCCGCCGTGGTGATCCCAGTCCTGGTGATAGAGCTGGATGAAACGGACGCCCCGCTCCGCGAGCCGGCGGGCGAGCAGGCAGTTGGCGGCGAACGTGCCGGGCGTGCGGGCGTCCGGACCGTACTCGTCGATGACGTGGTCCGGCTCATCCTTGAGGTTCGTCACCTCGGGCACACTCGTCTGCATCGCGAAAGCCATCTCGTAGTTGGCGATGCGGGCGGAAATCTCCGCATCGGGCGTGCCGGCGAATTGCTGTTCGTGCAGTTCCCGCAGGCGATCGAGCGCGAGCCGGCGGTTCCCGGGTGCAACGCCCGCCGGGTTGCCGAGGTAGAGCACCGGATCGCCCCCGGACCGGAAACGCACGGCCTGGTGCCGGGCCGGGAGGAAGCCCGCGCCCCACAGGTGCGACATCAACGGCTGGCCCTTTTTGTCCTTGGTGATCAGGACGACGAACGACGGCAGGTTCGCATTCTCGCTGCCGAGCCCGTAGTCGAGCCAGGAACCGAAGCTCGGCCGCCCCGGGATCTGCGATCCCGTCTGCATGAAGGTCACGCCCGGGCCGTGGTTGATCGACTCCGTGTGCAGCGAACGGATGACGCACAGGTCATCCGCGATCTTCGCCGTATGCGGCAGCAGTTCGCTGAACCACGTGCCGCTCTGCCCATGCTGCTGGAACTTGAACGGCGACCCGGCGATCGGGATCGAACTCTGGTTGCCCGACATCCCGGTCAGGCGCTGCCCGCGGCGCACCGCGTCCGGCAGCTGTTCGCCGTGCTTCTGATTCAACAGCGGCTTGTAGTCGAAGAGGTCGAGTTGCGACGGGCCGCCGGACTGGAACAGGTAGATGATCCGCTTCGCCTTGGGAGCGAAGTGCGGCAGGCCCGGGAGCGACGCGCCCGACGGAGCGGCCGGCGCGGCCTGCGCCCGACCACCGAGCAGCTCGGCGAGCGCGATGCCGCCGAGGCCGAGCGCGAGCTTGTTCAGGCACTCGCGCCGGCTCAGGCGAAGCCAGGGTTCTTCGCCCGTACAGAGAGGTTGGCTGGGGATCGAATTCATCCTGAAAAATCAAAGGCAAACCAAGGCAAGGTACCCACGGAACACACGGAATACACGGAAGGACCTGAGCCACCCGGCTCGATTTCCGTGTGTTCCGTGGGCAAAGCAGGTCTTCATCGTCGGCCTCAGCGTTTCACGACGAAGCCGTCGTGGTTCATCAACGTGTTCACGAGCGTGGTGGCGGCGGCAATCTCGGGCGCCGGCAGCGTGACGTCGCGCGGAGTGTCGCCGATTTTCAGATACGCCTCCGCCTCCTCCGGCCGGCTCCGGTACCAGTTGAGCTGCTCGTCGTAGAGACGCGTCAGGATCGCCCGCTCCGCGTCGCCGGCCGCGCGCCCGAGCAGCCGCAGGTGCGCGGCGGCGGCGATGTCCTCGCGGCGGCCGGCGGCCGACCGGTGCAGCGACTCGGCCAGGACCCGCGCGGCCTCGACGAATTGCGGGCCGTTCAGCAGCACAAAGGCGTGCAGGGGCGTGTTGGTGGTGTCGCGCTTGACGACGCACACGACCCGCTTGGGCACATCGAACGCCTCGAGCACCGGGGCCGGGCCGTTGCGGCGCCAAAACGTGTACAGGCTGCGCCGATAGAGCTGCTCGCCCTTCCCCGCCGGGGCGGGTTTGAAGGACTCCGGCAGGTCGTAGGTGAACACCGGCGGACCGCCGACCTTTTCCACGAGCAGCCCGCTGACGGCGAGGGCGTGGTCCCGGATCATCTCCGCCGGCAGCCGGTATCGCGGGCCGCGCGCCAGCAGGCGATTCTCCGGATCCTCGGCCATGAGCTCGGCGCCGCCGAAGCTGCGCTGCCGGTACGTGTGCGACGTGACGAGGGTCCGCACCAGTCCCTTTACGTCCCAGCCCGTGCGAATGAACTCCGCCGCGAGCCAGTCGAGCAGCGCGGGATACTCCGCGCGGTCCGCCTGGCTGCCGAAGTCTTCCGTCGTCTTCACGAGGCCGAGACCAAAGAAGGACTGCCAGAGCCGGTTCACGGTCACGCGCGCGAGCAGCGGGTGCTGCGCATCGGTCAACCACCGCGCCAGCCCCAGCCGGTTGCGCGGTGCCCCCGCGGGAAAGGGCGGCAGGAAATCAGGCGTGCCGGGCTCGACCGCGTCACCGCGCTGGTCGTATTCGCCGCGCTTGAGCACATAGGCCGTCTTCGGCTGCGCGAGTTCCCGCATGACCATCACCTCCATCGCGGAGTCCACGAGCTTCGTCACCTCGGCACGGGCGGCCTGCAAGGCGGCGAGCTGTGCGCGGTAGAGATCGTCGTGGCGGGAGAGGTAGTAGTCGACGAGCTCGTCGTTAATCCCGGGAGCGCGGACGCCCT
>JAEUHA010000482.1 GCA_016793535.1 Opitutaceae bacterium
AGCCAGCGCGTCAGCAACAGGGCCTCGGCGAGGTTCTTCCGCCGCAGCAGGCGGCAGGGCACCAGCCACACCGGACCGTCGTCCCCGACGGTGGCGCGCAACCAGCGCCGCGCCCGGCGCACCTCCGCCGGCGCCGGACGTCCCGCTGGAGCAGCCGGATTCGGCAGCCACCCGGCGCTCGGTCCGAGAAAACGCCCCAGCAGGGCTGCATCCGCGTGATTGATCGTCGCGTGCCGCACGCCGGCCCCGCCGGGCAGGATCGCGTCGGCGACCGCGGGCAGCGTCCGAAAGCCCGCGCGCCTCATCTCCGGCCAGCGCGCCCAGCGGTTGTCGAACCACCAGTCGTGCTGGTGCAGCACCAGCGGGATCCCGCGCGCCGCACACAGCGCGGGCAGCGCCTCCGCCAGCAGGAGGTTCCGGCCGAGGCCGAGATTGTGCGCCCAGACCACCGCCCCGCCCGGTGTCATGCCTTCCAGGATACGCCCGAGCAACACCCGGATCCGTCGCGCCGCCGGCGCGGATGGCACGCGGTGCTCCGACACGTAGCCGAGTGCCGGGTCGATCACCGGGAGGACCGGCACCGGGCCGGCGGCCGCGCGCTCGTCCGCCAGCCAGCCGGCATCAGGCGCCTCGCCGCCGGCGAGCACGATCTCCGTCACCCGCGGGCGCAGCGCCGCCGTGAGTCCCGGCAGCGCCAGCTCGATGACCCGCCTCACTCCGCCGGGACGGTAATGGCTGTGAACGACCACGAATCGCAAGCGGGCACCGTGGTGCCGCCGCATGGTTCGCGCCACTTTTTTTTCCGGCTCCGGCGGTCGTCGTATCCACTCCACCCCTTCAAGTCCCCGGCGCCCCTGCTTGCGTTCAACTCCGGCCGCTTCAAACTCCGCGGCATGCGCGACGCCTTGACCGAACATCTCGTCGCGCTTTACGGCGCAGGCGTCGCGGCGGAAGTCAGGCCCCGGCTGGAACAGCGGCTCGCGCACTGGCGGGCGCGGCTGCCCGGACCCGCCGGGCCGGCCCGCGCGTCGCCCATCCTGACCGAACACGACGCGCTGCTCATCACCTACGCCGACCAGGTCACGGCGCCCGGTGAGACTCCGCTGCACACGCTCGGCGATTTCGCGCGCGTACACCTCAGCGGCGTCGTGAGCGGCCTGCACCTCCTGCCGTTTTATCCGTGGTCCTCGGACGACGGCTTCTCCGTCAAGGACTACCACGCCGTCGATCCGGCGTACGGCACTTGGGACGACATTCGCCGGCTGGGCGCGGGCTTTGATCTGATGTTCGACGCCGTCTTCAACCACCTCTCGGTGGAAAGCCCGTGGTTCAAGCGGTTCCTCGCCGACGATCCCGCGTACCGGGATTTCTTCGTCACCGTCGAAGGCGACCCGGACCTTTCCCGCGTGGTCCGGCCCCGGGCGTTGCCCTTGTTGACCGAGTTTCGCACCGCGGCGGGACCGCGCCGGGTATGGACGACCTTCAGTGCGGACCAGGTCGACGTGAACGTGCGCCAGCCCGCGGTGCTGCTCGCCCTGCTCGACGCGCTGCTGCATTATGTCAGCCACGGCGCGCGTTTCATCCGGCTCGATGCCATCGCGTTCCTCTGGAAGGAAATCGGCACCGCCTGCCTCCACCTGCCCGGGACGCATCGCGTCGTGCAGCTCATGCGGTCGGTGCTCGAGGACCTCGCGCCGCGCACGCTGCTCATCACCGAGACCAATGTGCCGCATGCCGACAACCTCTCGTACTTCGGCGACGGCACCAACGAGGCGCACCTCGTGTACAATTTCGCGCTGCCGCCGCTGGTGCTGCACACGCTCGCGACGGGCGACGCCCGCCGGCTGACCCGCTGGGCGCAGACGCTCGCGCCGCCGTCGGCCCAGACGGCGTTCTTCAACTTCCTCGCCTCCCATGACGGCATCGGCGTCAATCCCGCGCGCGGCATTCTCACCGACGCCGAGATCGAGGCGCTCGTCGCCCGCACCGTGGCCCACGGCGGGTTCATTTCCTACAAGCACCTCCCCGATCATTCGAAGGTGCCGTACGAAATGAACATCAGCCTGTTCGACGCGCTGTCGGACCCCGCGGCCGCCGAACCGGCCGAAACCGCCGTCGCCCGGTTCCGCTGCGCCCATGCAATCCAGCTCTCACTCGCCGGCATGCCGGGACTCTACTTCCACTCGCTTTTCGGTTCGCGCGGCGACCGCCGCGGCGCCGAGACGAGCGGGATTCCCCGGCGCATCAATCGCGAGAAGCTCGAACGTGCCGGACTCGAGCGCGAGCTCGCGAACCCGGACTCGCGCCGCGCCCGGGTCTTCGCCGAGCTCCGGACGCTGCTGCAGGCCCGCAGCCTGAGTCCGGCGTTTCACCCCGCGGGCGCCCAGGAGATCCTGGCGGTGGATCCGCGCCTGTTCGTGGTCCGGCGCACGTCGCCCGACGGGCACCACCGGGTCCTCTGCGTGCAGAACGTCGCCGCGGCGCCCGTCCACACGCTGCTGCCGCGCGGCGCGATCGCCCCGGGCGAGCGCACGGTGCGCCTGATCCGCACGCTGTGCGGCGCGAGGTCGGCCGTCGTGTCCGGCCCGGACGACGTCGTGGTGACCCTGCCGCCGTATGCGCACGCGTGGGTGCAGGCGGAGGCGGACTGACGCCAGCGCGGACGCTCGCCGGAATTTTTTCCCGGCCGCGGGCAATGCGGCTTGTCACCCGCGCGCCGCGCGTCCTCCATCACGCTGACGTTGCGCCGCTCGCGGTGGATTTCGTCCCGCCACCGGCTGCAGCGCGGCCGGCGATTCTCGATCATGTCTGATTTTTTCCAAACGGGCGCCATTGCCACCCTTCACCGTCTCGGACCACCCAACGTGGCCCGGCTCGAGAGCGAGATCAGCGAATTCGTCCAGGAGACACCGATCGCCCTCGTGCTGCCCTGTCACGTCCGCGAACTCGGCACCAAGGCGCTGCGCCTCATCGCGCGGGAGTTGAAGAACGTGAAGTACCTGAAGCAGATCGTCGTCGGCATCGACGGCGCGAACCTGCGCGAATGGAAGAAGGCGCGGCGCTTTTTCAATCAGCTCCCGCAGCAGCCGGTCCTGCTTTGGAACGACGGTCCGCGCATGCAGCAGCTGTTCCGCAAACTCGAGGCCACGGAGCTCGGCGCGGGGCCCGCCGGCAAGGGACGCAACGTCTGGGCGTGCTGCGGCTACGTGCTGGCGAGCGACCAGGCGCGGATGGTCGCGGTGCACGACTGCGACATCATCACGTACAATCGCGAGCTGCTCGCGCGCCTCTGCTATCCGGTCGCGCACCCTTCCCTCGGTTTCGACTTCTGCAAGGGCTACTACGCGCGCGTGACCGAGAAGCTGAACGGCCGCGCCATGCGCCTGCTGATCACGCCGCTCCTCCGCGCGTGCAAGAGCATCCTCGGCCAGCACCCGTATCTGGTCTACATGGACACGTTCCGCTATCCGCTCGCGGGCGAGTTCTCGATGGACCTCGATGTCGTGCGGCGCGTCCGGATCCCCTACGACTGGGCGCTCGAGATAGGGATGCTCTCCGAAGTGTTCCGCAACTGCGCCCCGCGCGCGATCTGCCAGTCGGAGCTGTGCGACAACTACGACCACAAGCACCAGGATCTTTCCGTGCGGGACGCGAGCCGGGGGCTGAGCAAGATGGCCGTCGACATCACCCGCTCCTTTTTCAACCGGATGGCGGCCGAGGGCATCAAGCTCGACACGGGCGTGTTCGACACGCTGCTGAGCGCGTACATGCGGCAGGCCGAGGACACGCTGCGCTTCTACGCGGCGGACGCGGCGATGAACGGGCTCAAGTACCCGCGGCACGAGGAGGAAACCGCCGTGACGACCTTCGTGCGAAGCATCCGCGTCGCCGTGCGGAGCTTCCTCGACGATCCCCTGGGGGTTCCGCACATCCCCAACTGGAATCGCGTCGAGTCCGCCCTGCCCTCCTTCCTCGACGAACTGCGCGACGCCGTCCGGCTGGACAACGAAGGGTGATTCGCGCGCAGCGAAGGCTCCACCCTGTGGGCGGGGTGCCCTCACCCCGCGATGAATCGATTTCGGAGCGCCCGGCGCGGGAGAGGGCACCCCGCCTACACCACGCGAGCAGAGTGGTTACCGGTTTGCGCGCGGCTCCGGAATCGTGCATGGTTTCAGCACCCATGAAACTCCCCCTCCTGTTCGCCTCCCTCACCAGTTTGCTGTTCGGGCTTTCCCTGGCCGCGGCTGACGCGCCGAAAGTCTCACCCAAGGATGCCGCCCGCCTCGTCGCCGAGGGCAAGGCGGTGCTCGTCGACTGCCGCGAACCGGCGGAGTGGAAGGAGACCGGCGTGGCCGCGCCGGCGGTGCTGCTGCCGAAGAGCGATTTCGACGGCGACCAGAAGCAGTGGAAGGATTTCCTGGCGAAGAACGCCGGCAAGCAGGTGCTCGTTTACTGCCGGTCCGGCAACCGCTCGGGTGCCGTGGCCGCGGCACTCGCGGCCAAGGGCGTCAACGCGGCGAACGCAGGCAACCTCAAGGGTTGGACCGATGCCGGGCTGCCCACGCGGGCGGCCGACGCCCCTCCGGTCGAAAAGAGCAAGAAATAGCTCGGCCGAAGGGCGGGCAACCGCTTGATTGCGCGGGATGTCCGACGCGCTCGACTCTCCGCTCGTCCCGCCCGCACTGCGCGAAGCCCTCCGTCTTTCGCCGGACAACGCCCCGCTGCTGCTGCACGTCGCGGAACTCGTCCTGCGCAGCGGCGGTTTCGGCGAAGCCGAGGCGCTGTTCAAGCGCGCGCTGGCCGTCGATCCGGCCAGTGTGCCGGCGAAGCTCGGGCTGGCCGCCGCCTTCTTCCAGCAGGGCAAGCACGGCGCCGCGCACGTGATCGTGGAGGATCTCGTCAAGGTGGCCGCGCCGGCCCCCCGCGCGCTCCTGCTGCACGCGCGACTCGCGCTGCATGCCGGAGAACCCCGGCTGGCCGCCCAGCAGTACCAGCGTGCCCGCGCGGCCGATGCGTCGCTGACCGACCGCGAGCTCGAAGCGGAGCTCGCACCGCATCTGCCCAAGCGCCCTGCGCCACCCGTGCCCGCGCCGCGGCCGGAGACGCCGCCCGAGGACGACGAGCCGGCGTATTTCACCCCACCCGAGGACACCGAAAGCCCGTCGGCCGGAGGCGCGGAAGACAGTGCGGCCGGTCGGTTGCCGGCCGGAGACCTGCCCACGGGCCGCGCCGACGAGGAACCCGAGCGGCCCTCGCTGACGTTTGCGGACGTCGGCGGCATGGACACGGTGAAGGAAGAGGTGCGGATGAAGATCATCCTGCCCCTGCAGCAGCCGGAGCTCTTCAAGGCCTACGGGAAGAAGATCGGCGGCGGCATCCTGATGTACGGGCCGCCGGGCTGCGGAAAAACATTTCTCGCCCGCGCGACCGCCGGCGAGGTCAAGGCGGGGTTTCTCGCCGTCGGGATCAGCGACGTCCTCGACATGTGGATCGGGCAGAGCGAAAAGAACCTGCACGCCGTCTTCGAACAGGCGCGCGCGCATCGTCCGTGCGTGCTGTTCTTCGACGAAGTCGACGCGCTCGGCGCCAACCGCACCGACATGCTGAAGAGCGGCGGCCGGCAGATCATCAACCAGTTCCTCTCCGAGCTCGACGGCGTCGCGGCGTCCAACGAAGGCGTGCTCATCCTCGCCGCCACGAATGCGCCGTGGCACCTCGATCCCGCGTTCCGCCGGCCGGGCCGGTTCGACCGGATCCTGTTCGTGCCGCCCCCCGACCAAGCTGCGCGCGCCGCGATCCTGCGGCTGCTGCTGAAGGGCAAGCCGGTCGGCGAAGTCGATTTCGACGCCCTGGCCCGGAAGACCGACGGCTTTTCCGGTGCCGACCTCAAGGCCGTGATCGATGTCGCGGTCGAGGCCCGGCTCCGCGACGCGATGAAGGCCGGCACGCTCCAGCCGGTGTCGGGCCGCGACCTGCTCGACGCGATCAAGCAGCACAAGCCGACCGTGCGGGACTGGTTCCAGACCGCGCGCAATCACGCCCTCTACGCCAACCAGAGCGGGCTGTACGACGACATCCTCGCGTACATGAAGATCACGAAATGAGCGCCCACCTGGAACGGGCGCGGCTGCTGCTCGCCCAGTCGCGGGCGGCCGACGCCGAACGCGAGACGATGCTTGCCCTCGCGCAGCAGCCGGACGATCCGCACGCGCTCGGGCTGCTCGCGCTCTCCCGGCTCGAGCAGGGCAAGCACGAGGCGGCGCTCGAAGCGGCGCAGGACGCGGTCGGCCGGGCTCCGGATGAACCGTTTTTCCACAGCGTGCACGCGCACGTGCTGCGCGATCTGGACCGGCCGGACGACGCCTTTCGGGCCGTGCAGGAAGCGCTGCGCCTCGATCCCGGCGACGCCGATCACTTCGCGCTGCTCGCGTCGATCGAGCTTCAGCGGCAGCGCTGGCCGGCCGCGCTCGAGGCGGCGGAACGCGCGCTCGCGCTGAACGCCGAGCACGTCGGCGCGGCGAACCTCCGCGCCATGGCCCTCGTGCGGCTCGGGCGCAAGGCGGAGGCGATGGAAACCGTCGACTTCGCCCTCGAACGCGCCCCCGACAACGCCTTCTCGCACGCGAACCAGGGCTGGAATTGCCTGCACCGCAACGACCCGCGGCGGGCGCAGGAACACTTTCGCGAGGCGCTGCGGCTGGATCCGGAACTTGAATACGCGCAGCAGGGCATGCTCGAGGCGCTGAAGGCCCGCAATCCGATCTACCGGAGCATGCTCGCGTACTTCCTCTGGCAGGCCCGGCAGACCGCGCGCTTTCAGTGGGCGTTCATCATCGGCATCTACTTCGCCGGCAATTTCGCGCGCTCGCTCTCGGCGGCGCAGCCGCAGCTCAACTGGCTGTGGTGGCCGCTCCTGGGACTGTTCTACACCTTCGTGTACCTGTCGTGGACGGCGATTCCGATGTTCAACCTGCTGTTGTTCTTCGACCGCTTCGGACGCCACGTGCTCACCCCCGACCAGCGCACGGGGGCGGTGTGGTTCGGCGGGTCGTTCCTGCTCGCGCTCGGCTCGCTGGTCTGGTGGCTGACCCGCGACAGCAACGCCGGCTATTTCTGCACCGTGGTCCTCGCCGTGCTCTCGATCTGCATAGCGGCGACCTTTGCTCGGACCGGCCGGACCCGGCGCATCCTCGGCGCCTGCACCACGGCCCTGGCGGCCATCGCCCTCACCGCGGGCGTGCTGCTGCAGAATGAAAACGTCGCGGGCATCACCCTGATCTCGGTGTTCACCTTCGGCTTCATCGGCTTCCAGATCCTGGCGAACGTGCTGTCGACGAAGTGATCGGAAATCGTGCCGTTGAGAGTTGAGAGTTGAGAGTTGTGAGACCGATTTGACGAACCGTCGTAAAGCAAGTCCTCGGAGAGGGCTGGGGACCCCTGGGTTTGGCTCTCAACCCTCAACTCCCTTCTCTCAACTGCATCGCTCCTGCCCGAAACAACACCACGCAGTTCGATCCGTCCTGGGTCGGCAGCCATTCGGGTTTCAGGGCCGCGAATTCCCTTTCGATCGCGCGGCGGAGTCCGCCGACCTCGATCACGACGATGCCGTGCGGCTGCAGCCGGGCGCCGGCCTGCCGGAGCAGCTTCCGGATGATCGCGAGTCCGTCGCGTCCGCCATCGTGCGCCATGCGCGGCTCCGCGGCGAATTCCGGCGCCTGCGTGTCGACCAGCGCACTAGGCTCGTACGGCGGATTGCTCAGGATCACGTCGTAGCGCACCGGCGGCACCGCATCGAAGACATCACTGGCGTGCAAGCGGACGCGCGCCGCGAGGCCGTGAGCGCGCACGTTGATCTTCGCGACCTCGAGGGCATCGGCCGACAGATCACACGCGTCGACCTGTGCCGCGGGAAACTGGTGCGCAAGCAGGATCGCGAGGCAGCCGGAGCCGGTGCACACGTCCACCACGTTTCGCACCTGGCGTCCGCGCCGCCCGGCCGGCAGCAGGCCCTCGAGCTGCTCCGGGATGATCTCGAGAAAGTAGCTCCGCGGAATGATCACGCGTTCGTCGACGTAGAACCGGTGTTCGCCGAGCCAGGCCTCGCGCGTCAGGTAAGCGGCGGGCACGCGCTCGAGCACGCGACGCCGCAGCATCGTTTCGACCCGGGTCTTCTCCGCCTGGGTCAGCCGGCGCGCGAGCACCCGGGCATCGCTGTCGAGCGGGAGGTCCAGTGCCCGCAGCAAGAGATAAAGCGCCTCGTCGTGCGCGTTGGTCGCGACCTGGCCGAGGGCGGGTTTCTCCCGCGCGTAGACCCGCTCGGCGAACGTCAGCCATTCGCCCAGCGTCGCCAGCGCCGCGGTGCCGGCCCAGGGATCAGGCCGGCTTGCTGTCATCGGCGGCGACGACGTGCGCGTGGCTCTTGATGTGCTCGGGACAGTAACACTGGTCGCCGGCGCACTTGGAACAGTAGCGGAAATCCAGGTGCGGGTGGGTGCGATCCGTCTTGCCGCAGACATAGCACACGTGACGCGGCTTTTCCTGCTCCGCCGCCTTCTCGGAGCGGCGGGCGAGGTTGCGCTGGCCGTTGCGCAGACTGCGAATCATGTCGGCCAGGAAAAACAGGAAGAAGCTGCCCACCGACGCCGCAATCTGCAGCCGGTCGGCCATGTCGCCGCGAATGAACAGCACCACGTTCCAGGCCCAGGCGAGCAGCGCGAGCCACTTGATCTTCACCGGCAGGATGAAGAACAGGATGAGTTCGAAGTCCGGGTTCAGGTACGCAAACGCCAGGAAGACCGAACCGAGGATGAACAGATTCGTCACCATCGCGTTCGGCGTGAGGAACGACAACGCGAGCGTCAGCGCGTAGCTGATGAACAGATACAGGTTGAAGCGAAACGCGCCCCAGTAGCTCTCGAGCGCGCTGCCCATCATGTAGAACAGGTACCACCCGAAGACCGCGAACACGAAGCCGAGCAGCGATTGCGGCACCGGTACGACGAACATGAACGTCAGCGCCCGCCACCACTCGCCCTGCAGCAGGAGGACCGGCGCGTAGATCAGGTTCTCCACCGGCAGGAGCTGCAACATCCTCGCCAGCAGCACGAAGACCTGGCCGATCACCAGGTAGAGTGCGAGGTTGGCGAGGGCGAAACGGCCGAAGAGCCGTTCGAGTTGGTCGAGAAGTGGCATCGAGGAGCGGCCACGAAAGACATCCGGGTCGCCTGCGTCGAGCGCAAGCGGACGGGGGGAGCGGCGGCGAGGATCTTCCGAGCGGGGAGCGGGGATGTCCGCGTCCGCATTTCGAGCCCTGCGGACGAGGGCGTCCGCGCTCCCAGGGGGGATATTACTTTTTCGCCGCCCCACTCAGCAACGGCAGCAGCCGCTGCTTCTGCCCCTGCAGCTTCGGATCGTCGACCGTGTCGAGCAGCGCCTTCGCGTGATCGCGCTTGCCGAGCTTCAGGCAGATGTTGGCCGCGTGCAGGCGCATCGTCTGGCGCTCGATGGCGGTGGGCGCCTTTTCCTCCAGGCCGCTCCACGCCTTGAGCGCGGCGTTCCAGTCGGGCTTCTCGAGATCGTAGAACGACTCCGCATACCGGTACGCGAATTCGAATCGCTCCGGCGCGAGCTCCGTCGCCCGGCGGAATGCCTCGTGCATCGCACCGTCGAGCGCCTCGCGTTTCCAGCCCCCCGACTTCAGGAAATCCTCGCGGGCCTCCACCAGCAGCGTGCCGAGCTGGTAGTGGTACATGGGCTCGTTCGGCTCGAGCTTCACCGCCGCGAGAAAGTACGGTGCGGCCTGCAGCGGCCGGCCGTCCTCGGCGAGCAGGTTCCCGAGCTGGTTCTTCACCAGGGCGACATCGGGATCGAGCTGGTTGGCCTTGAGCAGGATCGCCATCGCCTCCTTGCGCATGTCGACCTTCGTCAGCAGATAGCCATACGCCGCATAGCCCGCGGCGAACTGCGGGTTGTTGCGCAGCAGCAGCTCGTAGTCGTGCGTGATCGACTGCACCTGCTGGCGGAACGAGCCTTCATCCAGATTTTCGCCCTGCTTCGCCGCCATGGCGAACACCTCGCGCTGGCGCTCGACGATCTTCTTCAGGTTCATCTCGGCCAGGTTGACCGTCTCCGCGGCACGTGCCGACGGCGCCAATCCCAGGAGTAGAACCGCGGCTGTCGCGGACAACGCGGACTTCCAACTCCACGCGCACAGGTCGCTCATATGTTTTCTTATCCGTGTCATCCGTGTAATCCGCGGTTAATCATGGGGGCCGAAAGCCGAGTCCGACACTCTCACCGCGCCAAGGTGCCGGCGTAAACATTCATTCGGCCGTCCCGCACGAATCCCACCAGCGTCTGTCCGCTCGCCTGCGCAAACTCCACCGCCGCCGTCGTGGGCGCCGAAATCGCCGCCACGGCGCCGATCCCGGCCGCCAACGCCTTCTGCATCAACTCGAAGGATACGCGGCCGCTCAGCATCAGGATCCGGTCCGCCAGGGGCAGCCGCTCCGCGAAAAACGCCGCGCCCACGACCTTGTCGAGGGCATTGTGCCGGCCGACATCCTCGCGGACCCATTCGAGCTCTCCCTCCAGCGAGCACACCGCGCTCGCATGCAGTCCGCCCGTCGCGGTAAATCCCGCCTGGGCCGCCCGCAGCCGCTCCGGCAGCCGCGTGATCACCCCGGCCCGCACGACCGGTCGCGCCGCCAAGGGCGGAAACTGCGCCCGCACGGCGTCGATGCTGGCCTTGCTGCAGATGCCGCAACTCGACGAAGTGAACACGTGCCGGGTCAGGCGCGCCCAGTCCACGAAGGCGCCCGGGGCCAGCAACACATCGACGACGTTGCCGCGATTGGCTTCCGCCGTCACCGCCGCATCGGTGCAGCGCACGATGTCGAGCACGTCGTCCCGTCGCCGCACGATGCCCTCGGTCACGAGAAAACCGGCCGCGAGCTCGCGGTCGTGTCCCGGCGTCCGCATCACCACCGCCACACTCCGCCCGCCCACCCGGATCTCCAACGGCTCTTCCACCGCCAGCACGTCGTCGCACGCGCGCGCGTGGCCCGCGGCATCGAGGCGCGTGATCGGGGTGGGACGCGGGGACGGGGCCGGCGACATGCCGCGAACAAAGCGATTCAGGCTGGCACGGCCACGTTTTTCCCCAAACGTGTTCGCATGAACACGTCGCCTTCCCTCCCGGCACCCGCCCCGGGCCGGGGCGCGCACTTCAATCCGCCCGGCCGTTTCGAATCCCTGCACGTCGTGCCCGACCCGGACAGCCCGCCCGAGGAACAGCCGCACCCGCGCACGCAGTTTTTTCCCGACCATTCCGAGTCGCTGCTCACGAAGAACGACAGTCCCGACCTCCCGTTCACCTGGGGCCTCAACGCCTACCGCGGCTGCGAGCACGGCTGCGCCTACTGCTACGCGCGACCCTACCACGAGTACCTCGGCTGGAGCAGCGGACTCGACTTCGAGACGAAGATCATGGTCAAGCTGCGCGCGCCCGAATTGTTGCGGCGCGAGCTGACCGCGCCGCGCTGGCAGCCGGAGACGATCGCGATGAGCGGCGTGACGGATTGCTACCAACCGGCCGAGCGGCAGTTCAGGCTGACGCGCCGCTGCCTCGAAGTCTGCGTCGAGCTGCGCCACCCGATCGGCATCGTCACGAAGAACGCGCTCGTCACGCGCGACCTCGACCTGCTGGCCGAACTCGCGCGGCACCAGTGCTGCACGGTGCAGGTGTCGGTGACGACGCTCGACGCCGACCTCGGCGGCCGCCTCGAACCCCGCGCCTCGCGACCCGCCGCGCGGCTGCGCGCGATCCGCGAACTCGCCGCCGCCGGCATTCCCGTCGGCGTGATGGTCGCCCCGGTGATTCCCGGCCTCACCGAGCATGAAATGCCGGCCATCCTCGACGCCGCCGCGCAGGCGGGCGCGACGCGGGCCGCGTACGTGCTGCTGCGGCTGCCCCACTCGGTGAAGGACGTGTTTCTCGCGTGGCTCGACACGCACGAGCCGGGCAAGAAGGCCCGCATCGTCGACCGACTGCAGCACCTGCGCGGCGGCAAGCTGAACGTGACCGACTGGGGCGCCCGCATGAAGGGCCAGGGGATTTTCGCCGAACAGCTCCGGGATGCCTTCGCCATCCACGCCCGCCGCGCCGGGCTGAATCGCGTGCCGCACGTGCTTTCGACCGCGGCGTTTCGGCGCCCGGGGGGCGAGCAGTTGAGTCTGTTCTGACCCCGACCCTGGGAGCGCGGCCGGAGACGGCCGCAAGTTCGGAAAGCGGCCGGGGACGGCCGCGCTCCCGAGTCGGACAAAACGCCCCAGCAATCGATCGTGACAATCGATCCTGCTCCGGGTCTCGTCCACCCACCACCATGTGCGGCCGCTACGTGCTCACACGCCAGGACCTCGAGGCGCTGCTGCAGCAACTCGGCGTGAAGGACCCGCGCGAGTTCG
>JAEUHA010000510.1 GCA_016793535.1 Opitutaceae bacterium
CTGCAGTGACGCAAGGAAGTGCTGCAACAGGCGCAGCTTGCCGAGGGTCTCGCGCTCGAACAGCTCGAAGCCCGCCTCCGCCGGATGGGCCCCGCGCGCGACCAGTTCGCCGGCGAGCACGAAACAGCGCCGCGAGGTGGAGTTGAACCGGAACTGGCCGGTGTCCGTCAGAATGCCGGTGTACAACGCCTGCGCCGCGACCGCATCGACCGGCAGCCCGGCGTCGAGGAGCATCCCCGCGAGAATCTCGCAGGTCGCCGCCGACGCGGTGTCGATCAGGTTGAAGGTCGCGAAACCGGCATTCGAAAGATGATGGTCGATCGCGCCGACGGGCGCCGGATAGCGCGCCTTCAACCGTTCGCCGGGACGGGCGTGGTCCGCGCAGTCGACGAAGACGGCCGCCCGCTCCTCGGTGGAGTTGAGCACGTCGTCCGTGCGCAGAAACGTCATGCCCGGCACGAGGAACTGCAGCCGCCGCGGGACGGGGTCGGCGTTGACACACACGACGTCATGACCGCGCGCCGCGAGTGCGCGGGCGAGCGCCACCTGGGCGCCGATGCAGTCGCCGTCGGGCCGCGCGTGGCCGACGACCGCCACCTTGCGACCGGCCAGCGCGGCGAGCAGCCGGCCGAATTTCTCCGCGAACTCCGGATAGAACGTCTCCACGACAGCCTACTCCGGGTCCTTTTCCGGGCCGGGCCGCGGGTGCTCGATCTCGTCGAGGACCTGCAGAATCCGCGCCCCGCGAATCGCCGAGTGGTCGAGCAGGTACTCGAACTTGGGCAGATATTTCAGCACGATCCGGCGGCTGACCTCCTCGCGGATGTCCGCGGCGTGCCGGCGCAGCCAGCGAAGCTTTTCCTCGGCCGCCGCCTCGTCGCCGACCACCGAGACGAACACCCGCGCATCCCGCAGATCGGGCGACACGCGGACTTCCGTGATGGTGATCGTCACCGCCTCGCTCTGGTAGTGCTTGCGCAGGATGTCGCTGATTTCCCGCTGGACGAGCTCGTTGACGCGGACGGTGCGGTTGCTCATCGGTGGCGGGGATTGGTCTCGGCGAAACGGGATGGAGGAGTGGGCCGGGAGGTCGCACTCCGGCGCCCCCGGCGGAAATCAAACCTCAGCATTCGTGCAAGTTTAGAGCGACGCCCTGACCTTCTGGATCTCGAAGCACTCGATGACGTCGCCGGCGCTGTAGCCGTTGAAGTCGTCGAGCTTGATGCCGCACTCGAGGCCCGCGCGCACTTCGTTGGCGTCGTCCTTGAAGCGCTTGAGCGTGCCGATCTTGCCCTCGTGCACGATCTCGCGTCCGCGCCGCAGTCGGGCGGCGGCGTTGCGGTTGATCTTGCCCTCGGTGACGAGACAGCCGGCGACGAAGCCCTTGGCCAGCGGGAAAACCTGCCGGACCTCGGCGGCGCCCGTCTTGATCTCCTTGATGTCGGGATCGAGCAGATCGGCCATCATCTCGCGGACCTTGTCGCCCATCTCGTAGATGATGTCGTACGTCTCGATGCGGACGCCGTGATGCTTGGCGAGCGGCGTCACGCCGTTCTCCAGCTTGGTGTGGAAGCCGATGACGACCGCGCCGGTCGACGCGGCCATCGCCACGTCGTTCTTGGTCACGAGGCCGACCTCGATCGAGACGATCTCAAGCGAGACCTTGGTGCTCTTGATGCCCTCGAGGATGTTGCGCACCGCCTCGGAGGAACCGAAGACGTCGGTCTTGACGATGACCTTGAGCACCTTCGCCTGGGTCGCGGCGATGTTGGCGAACAACTGTTCGACGGAGACTTCCTTGGGCACCGCGGCGGCCGTCGTCGCGACTTTGCGGATACGCAATTGCTCCTCCTCGGCCAGCTTCTCGGCTTCGCGGGCGTTCTTGACGACCTTGAAGCTGGCGCCGCTGTCCGGCGTCCCGCTCCAGCCGATCACGCGCACCGGCGTGCCGGGCGTGGCCTCTTTGACGTTCTTGCCCTGGTCGTCGAACATCGCGCGCACCTTGGCGTAGTTCGGGCCGCACACGATCGCGTCCCCGACCCGCAGTGTGCCGCGCTGGACGATCACGGTCGCGAGCGGTCCGCGTCCAAAATCGATCTCGGACTCGATCACGATGCCGCTGGCCTCCGCCTTGGGATTGGCCTTGAGCTCGAGCACGTCGGCCTGGAGCAGGATCATGTCCAGCAGTTCGGTGATGCCCTGGCCCTTGATGGCGGACACCGGCACGGTGATCGTCTCACCGCCCCAGTCTTCCGGCGCAATGTTGCGCTGCTGCATCTGGTTCTTGACCTGGTCGAGATTCGCACCCTTCACGTCCATCTTGTTGACGGCCACGATGAGCGCGAAGCGGTCAGGGTGATTCTGTTTCTCGGCGAGGGCGATCTTGAGCGCCTCGTCGGTCTGCGGCATGAAGCCGTCATCGGCGGCGACCACGAGGATCGCGATGTCCGTCACGCTCGCGCCGCGGGCGCGCATCTTCGTGAAGGCCGCGTGGCCCGGCGTGTCGAGGAAGGTGAGCTTCCGGCTGTTGAATTCGATCTGGTACGCACCGATGTGCTGGGTGATGCCACCCGCTTCGCCGGCGGCGACGTTGGCCTTGCGGATCGCGTCGAGCAGCGAGGTCTTGCCGTGGTCGACGTGGCCGAGGATGCACACCACAGGCGGGCGCGAGACGAGGTGCTTCGACTCGTCCTCCTCCGGCTTCTTTTCCTTCTTCTCCTTGGCGGCGGCCTGCTGCGCGGCGACGTCGCCGCGGTGCTTGATCTCCAGGATGAAGCCGTACTTCTCGGCGACCTTCTGCGCCACGGCCTCCTCGATGTTGGAGTTCATCGCGGCGAAACCGACGAGCTGGTTGAGCTCGGAGATCAGCTTGAACGGCTTCAGCCCGAGAGCGACGGCGAAGTCCCGCACCACGATCGGCGGCTTGAGATGGAGAATCTTGATGTCGCCCTGAATCGTGATCTGGGGAGCAGACGCCGCCGAGGTCGTCGCAAACGGCGGCACGCTAGGGGCGGAGCCGGGCAGCGGCGGCGGCTTGGGCGCCATCACGGGAGCGGGCGCGACCGGACGCGGCGCCGGCATCGGCGGCGGAACCACCGGAGCCTTCGCCATCGGCGGCGTGGACGCCACCGTGGGAGGAATCGGCGGCCGGGAGACACTCGTCACCGGCGGCGGCGCCGTGGGAGCCGACTTCACCGGCGGGATCGGGCTGTGCGACGGCGTCGGGAACGGCGCGTGCGACGGCGCGGCCGGACGCGGGGCCGTCGGCGTGGACGGAATCCGGGCCACCGGCGGCGGCGCCGACACAAAACGCGGGGGAACCACGGGCTGCGGCGCGGAAACAGGACGGGGCGGCACCACCGGAGCCGGCGCAGGGGCGGGTGCCGGAGCCGCGGGCGCCGGCGCACCGGCGGCAGGAGCGGGTTGCGACGCGGCCTTCAGCGCGGCGGCACGGGCAGCGGCAGCGACTTCCCGCTCCCGATCAATATCCAGTTTCGACTTAACGAAGACTCCCGCGGGCAGCATCACCTTCGGCGCGCCACCTTCCGTGACGTGCGCCTCCGTGGTCGCCGCGTCCGGCGCGGCCTCCGTGGTCGGCTGGCTCACCTTCTTGGCCGAGAACTCCTCGCGCAGCGCCGAAGCGCTGATGTTGTCCACCGTGCTCGACACCGACTTCACATCCTGGGCGATGATTCTGCGCTCCTTGAGGAGCGCCATCATCTCCTTGTTATCCAAGCCGAGTTCTTCGGCCAGTTTGTGAATACGAATGCTCATGCAGCGATAGACCTGATTACAGTACGGAAAATTTACTGGGACCGCGCGGAAACGCGATGAATGATATCGGAGGCTTCCTCGGCGCTGAAGCCCGCGCCCTCGAGGTCGCCCGCTTCGACACCCTCGAACAATTCGAGTGAAACGAAGCCCGCCTTGACCAGCCGGAGCGCGAGGGGCTCGGCGATGCCGAGGGCCGACACGAGCTTCCGCTTGGCATCACCTTCGGGGTCGGCCCCGACGGCCTTGAACTCCTCGATGTCGAGGCGCCAGCCGATCAGGCGCGACGTGAGCCGGGCATTCTGCCCCTTGCGGCCGATCGCAACGGCGAGATCGTCGGTCGCCACCTTGAGGAGGATGCGGTGGGTCTTTTCGTCGAGCACGATCTCCCGCGGCACCGCGGGCTTCAGCGCCTCAATGATCATCTCCCGCGGATCGGCGTAATACTTGATGATGTCGATCTTCTCGCCGCCGAGTTCGCGCACGATCGTCTTCACGCGCGCTCCCCGCGCTCCGACGCACGCGCCTACTGGATCCACCTTCGGGTCGGTGCTGGTGACGGCAATCTTGGTCCGGTAACCCGGCTCCCGCGCGAACGCCTCGATCTTCACCGTGCCATCGGCAACCTCGGTGACCTCGAGCTCAAACAGGCGGCGCACAAACTTCGGGCTGGCGCGGCTGAGAATGATCTCCGGACCGCGCGGCGTGCTCTCGATCTCGAGCAGCAGGCAGCGAATGCGTTCACCCGGCTGGTATTCCTCGCCCGGCACCTGCTCCTTGCCCGGCATCACCGCCTCGGCCTTGCCCAGGTCGACGAAGAGGTCGTTGCGCTCCCGGCGCCGCACGGTGCCGGTCACGATGTTTCCGACCTGATCCTTGAAGTCGTCGTAGATCCGGTCCTTTTCGAACTGCCGCAACCGCTGCATCACGGCCTGGCGCGCCGTCTGCGCGGCAATGCGACCCAGGCTGGACGGATCGATTTCCTTTTCGAGCACTTCGCCGATCACCGCACCCGGCTTCACCGCCTGGGCCTTTTCGACGTGGATCTCCGTTTTCGGATTACTGACGGAATCAACGACCTTCAACAGCGACCAGGCATGCAGCTGCCCGTTCTTCGGATTGATATCGATCTTGAGCTCCTGACCGGAATTCACGCCCTTCTGGGCCGCAGTCTTCAGCGCATTCGCAATCGTGGCGATCATGTCGGCACGCGGAATGCCCTTCTCCTTCTCCATGTACTCCAAGACTGATAGAATTTCGCTGCTCATAGGTGACTTAGCGCAAAGTGGAAAAAAAAAGCGGGCCACAGGGCCCACTTTTTAAAAGTGAGTTCGATTGAGTCGGTAAAAGTAGTTACCCGTGCAAAACCTTGTCAAGCCCCCCGCCCCGGCCGGGCCCCGATGAGGCCGCCCGGAGCTCAGCGCACGGGCTCGTGCGCCAGCAACCAACCCAGCAGACCTTGGGCCACGCCGTTGGCCAGCGGCCGCGTCCGACCATCACCGTACCCCAGCTGCCGCAAGCCCCCCTTGATCACGTCGGGCAGATCACCGGCAAACCAATGGTACCACCACCCTGCGGCGTCCCACGCGGCATCGGTGTGCAACAACGGCAGGAGACCGTCGCACAGCAACGTCGCGCTCCGGGCGCCGCCCAAACGGGCCCCGAAAACATCCTGGATCCAACGTTCCCGCCACCCCGCAAAGCCAAACGTCCGCCTCAAGTCCGGCGTGGCGCCCGAAAACTCCAGGACCGGAAGTTCGCTCGCCAGCCGCCGCGCCCGCTCCGGCCAGTCCGGACACCGTTCCACCCAACCGGCATACTGCCGCAGCCGGGCCCGGGGATGATTCGCCGGGCGCACCCCCTGCAGGCTCCACCGTCCGGCCTCCACGGCAAACGCCTCGTCGGACCTCACCCGTCCTGCCACCCATTCAGCCAGTGGCCACCGCGCCGCGATCCGCAGCATCGGCGCCCGGTTGAAAC
>JAEUHA010000552.1 GCA_016793535.1 Opitutaceae bacterium
GGGGGCGGGGGCGGGGGGGGGCCGCGTCCACGGGGTGTGCTGGGTGGGTCCACTTGGCTCCCCCCCCCCCCCCGGGGGGGGCGGCCCCGCTGTGGCCCCCCCCTCCCCCCCGCGCCCCCGGGGCCCCCCCCTCGCCGGGGAAGTCGCGCTCGGGCTACCTGTTCTCTCCCAACTTCGGCGCAGCCGGCGGCGGCACCCACTGCAGGATCTGCTTGTCGCGTAGAAGCCGCGCACGCAGGGCCGCGTAGTTCACCTTCTGAACGGACGTGCGGGCGTCGATGGCGAGCGCCGCGGCGGTGGCGGCACTCTGGCCGAGGAGCAGGAACACCGGCTCCATGCGGATGCTCCCGAAGGCGATATGGCTCGCCGAAAGGGCGACCGGCACGAGCAGGTTCGATGCTTCCCGCTCGCGCGGGACGATGGCGCGGTAGCTGACCGGATACGGCTGCGGCGTGCGCTGCTCGACGTTGCCCTCGGCCTTGACCACGCCGTCGACCACGACCCGCGAGGTGTGATGGGAATCCATCGTGTAGCTGGCGAGACCGATGCTGTCCTCGGGCACGATCCGGCCGAGGCAGTTGTGTTCGGTCATGACATAATCCGACACCATCCGGCGCCCTTCGCGCACGTAGAGTTCGTGCGGCCAGCCGTCGGTTTCCTCGAACTGGTCGCGCGGCAGGCCGAACTTGTTGGGATGCGCACGCAGCTTCTCCGGCACCGCCGGGTCGTTCGCCAGGAACCACATCAAGCCCTGCTGGTAGGTGACATGCGCCTGGAAGATGCGTTCGCGCGTGGCGTAGTCGGCCTCGGGCCATTCGTTGCTGCCGCCGATGAAGTCGGTGGAGACGGGTCCAGCGTTGTTGCAGTCGCCGAGGTTCAGTTTCACCGGCCCGGTCCGGTACGTCCAATCCCAGACGAAGTCGGCGGGCGCGCTCGTCAGATAGCGGAGCAGCAGGCCGTAGTCGTCCCGGTTGTATCCGGCGGGCTTGGGATAGGGCCGGCCCTCGGCCGCGGGCGCGAGCCACATGCGAAAATTGTAGGCTTGAACCCATTTGTCGCCGGTGCCGCGGGCGCGCGGCGGCTCGGGTCGGATGCCCGGCAGCAACCCGCTCGAAGGGTCGCCCTTCACGCGGTACGGATCGACGGGGAAGCGGAACTGGTGTTTGTCGGCGATGAAGTAGCCGTTGTACTCCTCGTTGTAGACGGCGTTGCCCTCGCGCCCCACGTGGTAGGACACGCCGGCGCGGGCGAGCAGGTCACCCTCATACGTCGCGTCGACGAACATCGCGGCCTCGATGCGGTCGCCGTTCTCGAACACAAGGGCGGTGATCCGGTTGCCCTGTTTCTCGACGCGCTCGAGCCGGCGTTCGAACCACACCGGCACCCCCGCCTCCGCCAGCAGCGCGCGAAACGTCTTCTCGGCATCGGCGGCGCGGAATCCGCTCCACTGGCCCATCCGATCGAGGAACTCCGCGGCCATGCCGCCGATCGACTCCTTCCGGCCGAGGTCGACGGCCGTGAGACCGGCCGACGTCAGGCCGCCGACGTGGCGGCGAAACACCGCCAGCGCGCTCGTCTTGCCCATCCGGCGGGCCTGCACCGCGGCGCCGACGCCGCCCGGCGTGCCGCCGTAGACGCAGAGGTCGACTTTGAGCGTCTGCGGCGAGGTCGCACGCGGGAGCGGATAGTAGTGCCGGAGGCCGGGATTCGGCGTCGACGGCGCGAGGGCAGCGAGCGCCGAGAGCGCGGAAAGCGGGAGGAGCAGCAGGGGGAGGAGTTTCACGGGAAAGAAAGGAATACGTCGCCAGCCATCGGGCAAAGATGTGGGCGGGGAGCCCTCACCCCGCGCCAGTCCGTTTCGAAACTCATAATCTGCGGGGTGAGGCACCCCGCCTACAAATCGGACGATACCTGGGCGCGTTCCTATTGTCCGTCGAGCGCGCGGATCGGCCAGAGTTTCGCGGGCACGTGCTGTTCCTTGAGAATGGCCATGAGCCGGGCGGCGACGTCCGGGTGGGCCGCGGCGACATCGCGCGACTCGGTCGGGTCCGCCTCGAGATCGTAGAGCTCGAAGGCCGGCGCCGCCGCCTGCTTCTTGCCCACCGGAGTGTGGAGATTGAGCCGGATCCCCTTCCACTTCCCCACCCGCACGTACTGCTGTCCACCGTAACCCTGGGACTCGCGGTAGAGAAACGGCCGCTCCGGCTGCGCCTGGCCGCGCAGCGTAGGGGCAAAGCTGATACCGTCGAGGCCGGCGGGGATCGCCGCCTTCGCACCGGCCAGCTCGAGCAGCGTGGGCAGCCAGTCCTCGAAGCCCGTCACGCGATCACTGGTCGAACCCGCGGCGATCTGGCCCGTCCAGCGCACCAGGCACGGCACGCGGAAGCCGCCCTCGTAATAGTTGCCCTTGCGGCCGCGCAGGCCGGCGGCGCTGTTGAAGAAGTCCGTGTCGGTGCCGCCAAAACGGTCCCACAGCGGGCCGTTGTCGCTGCTGAAGACCACGATGGTGTTTTCGCGCAGTCCGAGTTCGTCGACCAGGGCAAGCAACCGTCCGATCTCGCGGTCGAGCCGCGTGACCATCGCCGCGTAGGTGGCGCGCGGCGTGCGGTTCGGCAGGTAACCCTGGCCGCCGACGTACGGTTCGTCAGGAAAGATCCGTCGGTACTCGGCGAGTGACGGCTCGTCCTCGGGCACCTGCAGCGCGAGGTGCGGCACTGTCGTCGGGTAGTAGAGGAAGAACGGCCGGTGCTGGTTTTCGCGCAGAAAGCGCCGTGCCTCGGCGTTGATCAGGTCGGGGGCATAGTCCGGACCGGAGAAACGCGCGTACGACCGCGGATCCTTCGGGTCCGCGTCCGCCGCGAGCCGGTCGTGGGCCCGGAACGCCGGATTGCGCAATGGCACCCGCTCGCGGTTTCGCCAGAGGCTGACCGGGTAGAAATTGTGCGCGACGGCCTGGTCGTTGTAGCCGAAGAACAGATCCAGGCCCTGGGAATTCGGATCGCCGGTGCTGCCCACGGCGCCGAGCCCCCACTTGCCGAAGCCGCCGGTGGCGTAGCCGAGCGCCTTGAGCGTGAGCGGGAGCTTGAGTTCGCCCGGCGGAACCGGCTCCTGACCCTCGCCCTGGCTGCCGGGCTGGCCGACGCCACCGCGGTTGTTGCGAATGTAAGCATGACCCGGATGCAGGCCGGTCATCAGCACGCAGCGCGAGGGCGCGCAGACGTTGTGTCCCGAGTAGTGCTGCGTGAACCGCATCCCATCGCGCGCGAGCTGGTCGAGATGCGGCGTACGGATCTTCTGCTGCCCGTTCGCCCCGATGTCGCCGTAGCCGAGATCGTCGGCAAGCAGGAAGATGATGTTCGGCTTCCGCTCGGCGGCGAACGCGGCCGTGACGGCCCAGCCCAGCAGGAAGAGGCAAATCCAACCCTGCTTCCGTCGGGGCGCACCGACCGCCCCGGAGGGGCGATCCAGCGGCGCGGGGATTGAAACCGGTGGCATCCGGGAAACGCG
>JAEUHA010000628.1 GCA_016793535.1 Opitutaceae bacterium
GGCGAAATAGGCCAGCCACCGAGGTTCATCGCCCGAGTCATCGGTTTCGCTACGGGGATGGAGCTTCGCGTCCTTCGCCGCGTCGCGTGATCTGGCTGCCGTCTCCCTCGTCTGCTCAGCCTGCGGTTAAGTCTAGAAGCGTGCGGCGATTGGCCTTAGGGGTGTCGCCATGCCGCGCTCCCTGGGTCCGGCCGGGGAGTTCTCAGCGCCCGGTCGCGACGAAGTTCATGTCTGGTCCATTTGCGTGTCTTCCGTCGCGTCTTCCCTCGGCGCGCTGGCGCGGCTGCTCTCGCCGGACGAGCAGGCTCGGGCCGCGCGCTTTCGGCGCGAAACCGACCGCCACCGTTTCGTGGCGGCGCATGGCGGACTCCGACAGCTGCTGGGCGGTTATCTGAACCAGCCGCCTGCGGCGCTGGGATTCGTGGTCGGGGAGTTCGGCAAGCCGGCGCTTGCGGACGCCGCCGCCGGCCGGACGCTGTCCTTCAACCTCAGCCACGCCGGAGACTGGATCCTCATCGCCCTGGCGGCGGGACAGGCGGTCGGCGTGGATGTCGAGCCCATCCGGCCGGACCTCGACTTCATGCCGATTGCCCGGGCGCAGTTTTCGCCGGACGAGGTCACGGCGCTCACGGCGGAGCCGCCGGGCGCGCAGGCGAACGCGTTTTTTCGCTGCTGGACCCGCAAGGAGGCCTATCTCAAGGCGCGGGGCCAGGGCCTCGCGTATTCGCTGCGGGATTTCTCCGTCGCGCTGGGCGCGGAGACCCGCCCGGCACTGCGCTGGGTGGCGGACGATCCGTCCGCGGCCGGGCGCTGGACCGTGCTCGAGTGCGCGCCCGCCGCCGGCTACGCCGGCGCCGTCGTGGTGGAAGGCTCGCCGGTGCGGCTCGTGGCGCGGCCCTGGGCGTGCGGCGGGGCGGAAGGCCTGCCCACGAGCCACGAGTAGAGGGCCAGCAGGTCGTCGAACGCGTGCGTCCGGAACTGGGGCGCGAGCGGCACGGAGCGGAGGTCGGCGGCTGACCCCGTGACGTTCTCCTCGTGGACGACGTCGAATCCGTTTTCCCGATACAGGGCGCGGTGATCCGCCAGGCGCAGCCGCGTCTGGGGAATCATGGGACTGTTGAGCCAGCGCCACTGCCGCTCGGTGTAGCGCAGGAAGTTGTAAGGTGTGATCGAGCGATCGAAGGAGGCGAACTGATCGGCGAGCCCGATCTGGTGGCTCATGACCCCGTCCGGCGTGAGCACGCGGCGGAACTCCGTCAGCAGTCCGGCCAGCACCGTCCGCGGAATGTGTTCAAACACCACCGTCGAGAAGACGAGCGGAACCGCCCCGGCGGGCAGGTCCGTGTGCCGGGCGTCGCCGATCCGGACGTGGATGTTCAGGTGGGAGAGAACCTCGGCGGGCGTCTCCGGGCCGGCGCGGGCGATGACCGCGGTGAGCTGCGCCAGCCGGTCGGGTTGGAGTTCCGGCAGCAGCCGCGGCAGCGAGCCGGCGTGGATCGCCGCGGCGAACTGCCCGAGCGTGTGACGCAGCGTCGCCGGTTCCAGCACCGGCACCAGGTCGTAGCTCCAGATCCGGTCGGCGCCGCACAGAAAGAGCCCGATCGGCACGATCGGCCAGGAGCCGGTGCCGAGCTCAAGCGCCGCAAAGCCGCCGGCGGGGCGGCCGCCGAAGCGGCGCAGGTGCGAGAGATGCCGGCGGCAGCAGCCCAGCTTGGCCTCGAACGTGGCGGCGCTGGCGAAGTAGCCGCGCGTGACGTGCCGCTGCAGGAGCGCGTTCCACCGGTGGCTGTGGGGCAGCCACGAGAGGGTGCGGTGAACCGCGGATTTCAGTTTCCAGTTGCCCATGCGGCGGTGGTCCCGGGCGTCAGGCCTCAGCGGGCGGCGATCAACGAATCCGCGACGCCGGGTTCGGCCGCCGCGCCTCCGGCGCTCATGCGCCGTTCCAGCTCGTGGGCGAGCTGCCGCGCATACGGCTCGACCAGCATGGCGTGCGGGTTGACCGGCAGCTCGACGATATCCAGGCCGCCCAGCGCCAGGTCGCCCCAGCCCAGTTCCGGGTCGGGGTAGAACTTGTAGTTCACGTGTGGCTTGATGAGCGTCAGCCGGCCGCCGTAGGGCTGCGCCAGATACGTGTCGGCGGCGTGGTCGTTGACCGCCTGCACGTACGCCTCGGCGCCGGACGTGGCGCGGGCGACGCCGGCCGCAGCGTCGACCTTGGGCTGGAGTCGCAGGATGCTGGCGAGCTCGCCGTCGCGCGCCAGGCGGCTCTTTTCCGCCAGGTAACGCCACATGTTGCGGGGACTGAGGCGGGCGAGGTTCAGCAGGTGAAACTTCGCCTTCTCCGCAATCAGGCCGAGCGTGCCGGGCTTGAGGGCGCGGCTGAAGTTGTAGGTGTCGAGGAGCGCCACCAGCCCGACTTCCTCGCCGGCCTGGCGCAATTGCTGCGCCATTTCGTAGGCGATGGTGCCGCCGAGGCAGTAGCCGCCGAGATGGTAGGGACCGTGCGGCTGCACCCGGCGGATCTCCGCGAGATAGGCCGCGGCCATCGCTTCGATGGTGGTGAGCGGCGCGGTGCGGCCGTCGAGCCCGCGCGATTGCAGGCCGTAGAGCGGACGATCCGCGGCGAGGTGCGTGGCGAGGGCGCGGTAAAGGAGGACGTTGCCGCCGGCCCCATGGACGAGAAAGAGCGGTCCCTCGCGCCCCGCCGGCTTGATCGGCACGAGCGAACCCCAATCGGGTCCGCCCGTCTCGTGGCCGTCGAGCACGGCGGCCAGCTGCTCGATGGTGGGCGCGCGGAAGAGCGTCGACAGCGGGAGTTTCCGGCCCAGTTCCCGTTCGATGCGGTTGAAGATCGTCACCGCCAGCAGGGACTGCCCGCCGAGGTCGAAGAAACTGTCGCGAATTCCGATCCGTTCGACGGCGAGAATCCCGGTCCAGATCCGGACCAGCGTCTGCTGCGTCGCGGTCTCGGGCGGCACGTAGTCGTCGGCCAGGTCGTCGACCCGGGCGGGAGGGCCCGGCAGCGCGGCGCGATCGAGCTTGCCCTCCGGCGTGCGCGGCAGGCGTTCCAGCCAGAGCCAGCGGGCGGGCCGCATGTAGTCGGGCAGCTGCTCGCGCGCGTGCTGCCGGACGCTCCGGGTGAGGTCCTTCTCGGGCACCGACGCGGCGGGGGCCGAACCGGACGTCGCGCGGGTGAGGTAGGCGACGAGTCCGCCGCCCCCCGGAAGCTCGGGCCGCAGGGCGACGACCGCGTTGGCCACGGCGGGGTGCTGCCGCAGGACGGACTCCACTTCACCGAGCTCGACGTGGCACCCGCGCACCTTGACCTGCAGGTCACGGCGCCCGAGGAACTCGATGCCGCCGTCGACGCGGCGCCTGGCCCGGTCGCCGGTGCGGAAGAACCGCCGGCCGGTCGCGTCGACGATGAACTTCTTCGCCGTCAACTCGGGGCGCCCGCGATAGCCGAGCGCGAGTCCGGCTCCGCCGATCAGGATCTCCCCGGGCACGCCGACGGGGACCGGTTGGAGGAAGTCGTCGACGAGCCGGAGCTCGGTGTTCCGGATCGGCCGGCCAATCGAGAGGTCGTGATCGGCCAGCATCTGGCGGGCGGTGGACCAGACGGTGGTCTCGGTCGGTCCGTAGAGGTTCCACACTTCCGCGCCACCCTGGCGGAGCTGACGGGCGAGGTCGGCGGTCATCGCCTCGCCGCCGGACAGCAGGCGCAGCGCCGGGTTGCCCCGCCAGCCCGATTGGAGCAGCATCCGCCAGGTTGAAGGCGTGGCCTGCACCACGGTCACGCCCGAGCTCGCGATCAGGGCCTGCAGCGCGGCCGGATCGGTCGCCGCCGACCGCGGGGCGATCACGGTACGGGCGCCCACCGTCAGCGGCACCAGCAATTCCAGCACCGAGATGTCGAACGAGACCGGGCTGAGCGCGAGCACCGCGTCGCGGGGCGTGAAGCCCGGATCGCGCTGCATCGCGAGGATGAAGTTCACCACGGCCCGGTGGGGGATCTCGACGCCCTTGGGCTGACCGGTCGAGCCGGAGGTGTAGATGAGGTACGCGAGCCGTTCGGGGTCGCGGTTGGCGGGCGGGATGAACGGCCCGGTGATGGCGCTCACCGGCCGCTCCGTATCCAGCGCAACGGTACGCCAGCCCCCCGTCGGGAGCGCGGGCGCCAGGGCCGCATGGGTCACGACCGCCGCCGCGCCGGCGCCCTGCAGGATGTCGGCCAGGCGTTGGACGGGAAAATCCGGGGCGACGGGGACGTAGGCCGCGCCGGTCTTGAGCACGCCGAGGATCGCCGTGACGAGGTCGGCGTTGCGCTCCAGGCAGATTCCCACCGTGGAACCCGGACCGATGGCGAGGGATTGCAGGTGACGGGCGAGGTGCGTCGCCCGCTCGCCGAGCTGCGCGTACGTGACGGGCCCGCGGGCATCGACGACCGCGATCGACCCGGGCGTGCGCCGCACCTGGGCCTCGATCAGGTCGTGCACGCCGAGTTCCGCTTCGCCGGGAATGGACTCCGCCGCCGGGACCACGGCGTCGCCGCCGGGCGCCGGTTCCGGGACCATCGGCAGCATCGCGACCGCCTCGTCCGGCTGGGTCACGATGCGGCGCAGCAAGGCGGTGAACCCGGCGAGCCACGCCTCGATCGTGTGGCCGTCGAAAAGGTGCGTGTTGAAGTCGCACTCCACCCGCAGGTCCTCCGCCTCCTCGATCAGATTGAAGCCGAGGTCGTATTGGAAGGCGTGGCGCGGTCCGCTGACGACGCGATGCGCGAGCCCGGCGAAGCGGACCTTCGTCATTGCCGGGTCGAGATTGAAGAGCACCGAGACGAGCGGCATCCGGCTCGGGTCGCGCGGCAGGTTCAACTTCAGCGCGAGCTGACCGAAGGTGTAGTTCCAGTTCTCCTGGGCATCGAGCACTGTGTCCCACGTCTCCTTGAGCTGGGTCGCGAACGGCGCCTCCGGATCGATCCGCGTGCGCAGGGGCAGGATGTTCGCGCACTGTCCGACGAGCAGGGGCAGGCCGAGCGGACCCTGCGCGGCGAACGGCACGCCGACGACCACGTCGCGCGCGCCACTCAGCCGGTGCAGCCAGGTCTGGAATGCCGCGAGGAGCAGCGCGAACGGCGAACTCTGCCGCTGGTGGGCCAGCGTCTTCAGGGCCCGGTGCAGGGCCGCGTCGATGATCACGTCGCGACGCGCGGCGGCGACGGTGCGACCGGGCGGGCGGGGCGCCGCCGGCAGTTCGAGCGGGGGCGGCACGTCGGTGAAGCGCGACACCCAGAACGCGGCGCACGCCTGCGCTTCGGCGCTCTCCCGCTGCTGCTGCTGCCAGAGGGCGAACGCCCGCATGGGCGGAGCGGGTGGCAGCGTGACCGTGCGGCCCTCCGCCTCGGCCGAGTAAAGGGTGCCGAGTTCCTCGAACACCACGTAGTGCGACCAGCCGTCGCACACGATCATCTGCGCTGTGAAGAGGAAGTGGTGGGATGTGGCGGAGAACCGGACGAGGCGGCACGCCACCAGCGGTCCGTGCGCGAGATCCAGGATCCGGCGGCTCTCCTGCGCGACGATCGCGGCGGCGCGCTCGCGGGCCGCCGCCGGGGCGAGGCCGCTCAAGTCATCGATCGGCAGCGGCAAGTCGGCCTCCGGCCGCACGATCACCTCGGTGCCGTCGGCGCTGAAAACGCAGCGCAGGCCCTCGTGCCGCCGTCCGACCGCGTTGAGCGCGCGCTGCAGCGCGGCGACGTCGAGCGGCCCGTCGAGCTCCAGGATCGTGCACGCGTGGTGCGGGCCCGCGGCCTCGGGGTTCATCTGCGCCCCGAGCCACATTTCGCGCTGGCCGTCGGCGAGGGGAAACCGGTCCGCCGTCGGGGCAGGGACGGGTGCGACGGACACGGCGGGCGTGGGAGCGGACACGACCGGTGGGGGCGCCGGGGGCGGGGCGACCGACAGCGCCGCGCCGGGCACGGACTTCGGCGCCGGCAGGAAACCGGCCTCCTCGAGCGCGAGCGTGCCGGCCTGGAACGCGGCGATCACGGTGTCGACGTCCTGGTCCGTGTGCGCCGCGGTCAGGTAGCAGGGAAAACTCTCGAGCAGGAAGATGCCGCGTTCCCGCAGGTGGTACGCGAGCAGGTGGCCGTACTTGTGGTCTTCCTGCACGCGCACGAACATCTGCGAGCAGAAGTGCGGCATCCGGATCGGCGCTCCGCGTTCAACGAAGAACGCGTCGACCGTGCCGGCGAGCCGAGCTGCCCGGGCGTTGATCGCCTGCCAGAATCCGGGCTCCTGCGCGCGCAGGAATTTCAGCACCGCGCGGGCCGCCGCGATCGCCATGGGATGCCGGACGAACGTGCCGGCGAAGAACGTCACACCCTTCTCCGGGAACGAATCGTCACCGTAGCGCCAGACGCCGCCGTCGAACGTGTCCATGTACTGCGCCTTGCCCGCGACGACGCCGATCGGCATGCCGCCGCCCACCACTTTGCCATAGGTGGCGAGGTCGGCCTTGACCCCGAAGAGACCCTGCGCGCCGCGCGGGCCGTCGCGCAGGCCGGTGATGACTTCGTCGAAGATGAGCAGCACGCCCGCGTCGGCGGTCAGCCGGCGCAGCGTGTGCAGAAACGCCACGGGCTGAAACTCGGGCCGCCGGCTCTGGACCGGCTCGACCAGCACGGCGGCGATCTCTCCCGCGTGCCGCTCGATGTACGCGAGGGCGTCGTCGCTGCCGTAGTCGAGGACGATCATGTCCTGCACGGCCCGCGACGGAATGCCCGGCGCGAGCGGCAGGGAGCGGTAGCCGCTCGGCGCGCCGAGGCCGCGCACGAGGACTTCGTCGAAGTTGCCGTGGTAGTCGCGGGCAAAGGTGACGATCTTGTCGCGGCCCGTCACCGTCCGGGCGAGCCGCATCGCGGCGTAGACCGCTTCGGAGCCCGTGTTCACGAAGCTCGCCCGCTCGTTGTCCGTCAGCTCGCAGAACAACCGCGCCGTCTCGCCCGCCAGCGGCGATTGCGGCCCCACTTCGATGCCGCGATCGAGCTGCTCCCGGAGGGCCTGCGTGACACACTCCGGGGAGTGCCCGAGGAAATTCGGACCGAAGCCGTTCAGCAGGTCGATGTACTCGTTGCCATCGACGTCACGCAACCGGGCGCCCCGCGAGGATTCGACCACGATTGGATAACACATTTCCTTCCAGTGTCGGTTGAAGCCGGCGGCCGTGCGCGGGTCGGCGTGCCAGGCGCGATACTCCTGCGTGAGCGCCTTGGAGCGGGCCGTCCGCCGCGTGTAACGGCCGATCAAGTCGTCGAGGTGGCCGCGCTGCCGGGGCGTGAGCTCGGGCTCGGTCGAACGCGCGGGCACCTTCGCCAGTCCGAAACCCTGGGTGGAGAACGTCGTCGCGGGTGCCGTCGCCACGGGCGCAGGCGGCGTCGCCGTGTGAGCGGCGGGCGCGGGGGCCGGCGGCGCGCCGGTTTCCCGGGCCATCAGTTCGGTGAGCAACTGGTGCTGACGATTGATCAGTTCCCACTGTTGCCGGAGACGCTCCGCCAGCGGTTCGCCGGGAGTGGTGGCACCAGCGGACACCGGCGCGGCCGGGGCGGCGGCCGGTGCGGGAACGGACGCGGGTACGGGCACAGGCGGCGTCACCGGAGCGTCGGGCGGGAGGTGAACGTCGAGGTGGCGGGCCAGCAGCGCGACGGAGGCGAGGTCTTTGCTGAGCTGACGGAACGTGACGCGGACGCCGAAACGCCGGACCACTTCCTGGCTGACCTGGGTGAGCAGCAGCGAATCGTAGCCCAGCTCGACCAACGATGCGTGGTCGTCCGTCACCTCGAGGCCGGAAAGGCCCTGCAAGGTTTCGCGCACCTGCCGCGTGATGCGTTGCAGCCGATCGGCCGGAGCGGCGTCTGCGGGTGCAACTCCCGCGGGCGCGGTCGCGACCGGAACGGCGGCGCGAGACGGAACCTCCGGCACGGCTGGCGTGATCTCCGGCGCGGGAGACGGCGGCGCGGACTCGGTCGGCGCCACGGGGGCGGCGTCGATCCAGTATCGCTTGCGCTCGAACGGGTAGGTCGGAAGCGGGACGCGCCGGCGCGTTTCGCCGGCGAAGCAGGCGTCCCAGTCCGGCCTGACCCCGGCGAGCCACAGGCGGCCGAGCGAGGCGAGGGCGGTGACGCGATCGTGCGCCGGATCGAGATTCGCGGCGAGCGAACCCAGGATCGGGCTGCCGGCGGGCGTGGCGGGATGCTGGCGGACGAACTGCGCCAGCGCCTGTCCCGGCCCGACCTCGAGCAGGATCCGATTCGGCTCGGCCAGCACCGTCGCGAGGGCGTCCGAAAAGCGCACGGGGTTTCGGAGCTGCTGCGACCAGTAGGACGTGTCGACCAGGTCGGCAGCGCTCATCCACCGGCCGGTGCAAGTTGACGCCCACGGCAGCGTGGGCGCACGCCAGGCGATCCGTTTCTCGGCCGCGGCAAACTCCGGCAGCATCGGATCCATCATCGCCGAGTGAAACGCGTGCGACGTCGGGAGCGGCCGCGTCGCGACCTTGCGCCGGTCCAGCTCGGCTTGAAACGCGGCGATGGCGTCCGCGGGGCCGGATACCGTGCACAGCTTCGGGCTGTTGATCGCGGCGATCGTGACGCCGGCGGGCAGCTGGCCGGTGAGCGTGGCGGCGTCGAGCCGGACGGCGAGCATGGCCCCGGTGGGCAGCGCCTGCATCAGCCGCGCCCGCGTCGCGAGCAGGTCGAGCGCCTCCGGCAGGGTCACCGTTTCCGCGAGGACGGCACACACGTATTCGCCGATGCTGTGGCCGACCAGCGCCGCGGGCTTGATGCCCCACGAGAGCCACAGCCGGGCGATCGCGTACTCGACCACGAAGAGCAGGGGTTGTGCGAACGCGGTCTGCTGGATGCGCGCGCGGGCCGCGTCGTTGTAACCAGCATCCGGATACAAGGTTGCCCGGAGGTCGAGCCCGAGCTGCGCCTCGAGTCGGCCGGCGCACTCGTCCACGGCGGACCGGAAGACGGGCTCCGTCCGGTAGAGCTCCCGGCCCATCGCGACATGCTGCGCGCCCTGGCCGGGAAAGAGGAACACGACTGAACCGGGTCGCTCCGGTGCGCTGCCGCTCAGGCCGGGGCCGCGCGCGTCGCTCCGGAGCTGGGCCACCGCGTCCGCACGATCGGAGACGACCAG
>JAEUHA010000562.1 GCA_016793535.1 Opitutaceae bacterium
CGGGGCGGGCGGGCGTCCCGGGGGGGGTTTTTTAGGGGGGCGCGCGCCCGCCCCCGTGGTTTTTTTTATTGGGCGGCGGTGGGGGCCCGCGCTCCCATCACCCATCACCGCTTCCTCGCCCACGCCGGCGTCCCGAACCACGCGTCCATCTCCTTCGCAAACGGCGCCACCACTTCCGCCGGCTCCGGCACTCCGCCGCGATCGCCTGTATCCACCATCCAAGTATCCAGTGCCGCCCGCAGCCGGGCCAATGCCTCGCGGTGCTCGGGCTGCGTTGAGTTGACCAGGTTCCGGATTTCGTGCCGGTCCGTGTCGGTGTCGTAAAGTTCCTCGCTCGGTCCGGTGCGCAACATCAGCTCGAGCGGCGCGCCAGTCAGTTGGCCTGCCGCGTGCAGTTCGCGCATCAGCGGGTAGATGAGGAAACATTTTTCCTTGTACCGGTTCAGCGAGGCGAACGTCGGGCCCGCGGTGTAGTTGCGGATGTAGTGATAGCGTTTGTCGTGGACCGATCGCACGCGCTGCACCGTCTCGTCGATCCGGTCGCGGGCTGCGAAGGCATACGTCCTTGCCGGATCCGCCCGCTCGCCGAGGAAGATCCGGCTCTGCATCAGGGCCGGCCGCTCGAGGCCCGCGATGGCAAGCGTCGTGGCCGTGAGGTCGAGCAGGCTGATGACCTGGTCGTTGACCGTGCCTGCACGATACTGCGGGGGCGCGGGGAAATTCTTCGGCCACTTGATGATCATCGGCACGCGCAGTCCGCTGTCGTAGCACCAGTGAATCCCCCGTGGCTCCAGCCGGCCGTTGTCGCCGAAGAAGACGATGACGGTATCATCTTCGAGTCCGTCGCGCCGCAACCGTTCCAGCACCCAGCCGATGCGCCGGTCCATGCCGGAGACGGAATTCAGGTAACGTGCCCACTCCTCGCGCACGACCCGGTGATCGGGATAGTAGGGCGGCGGTTCGACGTTCTCGGGCGTGGCGATCTTCTCGTGCTCATCCTCACCGACCCATTTCACGCGCGGCTGCTTCCAGCTCTGTCGGTCGTAGATGTCGTACTCGATCTCGTGCGAGTTGATGACCGCGAAAAACGGCCGCTTGCCCTCGAGCGATGCCCAGTCGTCCGAACCCGCGTGATAGATGGGCCCCTCGTTGACGAAATTCAGGTCGAGCTTGCCCGTTCCCACCGCGAGCGGCCCGATGGTTTTCAGGTTGGCCGTGTAGTAGCCCGCGTCGCGCAGCCAGTGCGTGATCGGCCGGACGCCGGCCGGCAGGCGGAAGTTGTCGTCCCGGTGCGACCGCATGTGATGCGTGTCCGTGGAAGTCTGATACATGCCCACGAAGAACGCCGACCGGCTTGGCGCGCACGTCGGGTTCGTCGCGAACACCCGCGTATATCGCACCCCCTGCGCCGCGAGCGCGTCCAGGTGCGGCGTGCGCACGTTCTTCGCGCCGTAGCTCCCGAGGTCGTGCGTGAGATTTTCTCCCACCAGCCAGAGGATGTTCGGCCGCCGGACCGGCGCCGCCGCCGCCGCGCTCAGCGCCGTCACGCCGAAGCCGAGAAACAGGATGAGAAATCTCATAGAATTGTAGGAGCGCCTTTACGCTGCGACCGCAACCTGGACGAAGCATCCTGCTTCGTCGCTCCCTGAAGACCGGGGCGACTCTACTGCGCTCCCGCTCACGCCAACTCCCACCCTTTCCGATACGCCCGTCGGACCATCCCCGCCGCCTCAGGTGCGTTCTTGGCGACCATCTTCTTTGCGTCCCACTCGACGCGCTTGCCTAGTCGCAGCGCCAGGTTGCCGAGCAGCACCGTTTCGCTGAACGGACCCGACTGGGTGAAGTTCGACAGCGCCGGCGTGCCGCTCCTGATCGCGTTGAGCCACTCGACGTATGGCCCGCCGCTGTCGTCACCGATTCCACCGCGGGCGCCCTCGGCCAGTTCGCCGGGAACGCGCGGGAGTGTCTTGGGCGGCTCGGTGAAACCGCTGGTCAACGTCTCGGGCTTGTACACCCAATCCTGCCGGGTGCGGCCGAAGAACATCCGGCCCTTCTCGCCGACGAGCATCAGGTCGAAGCGGCGGAACACGTGATCGGCCGTCGGGAAGTCCGCCTTCCACAATTCCTCGGGCGGCGTGTGCTGGTAGACGCCTTCCTTGGCCTTCACGCCGTCGTACCACACGAATTTCACCGGGCCGCCGAGCACGCTGGTCGGGAATTGGTAGGTGACCGTGGACCAGCTCGGTGCGGCGATGGCCGAACCGTCGTCGTGTTTGGCTTCCACCGTAGTTGGCGAGGTGAGCCCGAGGGCCCAGTAGGGCATGTCCATGATGTGGCACCCCATGTCGCCCAGTGCGCCCGCGCCGAAATCCCACCAGCCGCGCCAGTTGAACGGAGCCAGCGCCCGGCTGTAGCCGCGGTAGGGCGCCGGCCCGATCCACAAGTCCCAGTTGAGTCCCTTCGGCACCGGATCCTCTTTCGGCCACTCCTTCATGCCCTGCGGCCAGATCGGGCGGTCCGTCCACGCGTGCACCTCGGTGACGCGTCCGAGTACTCCGGCGCGCACGAGTTCGACCGCACGGCGGATCGGTTCGCCGGCATGCGCCTGATTGCCCATCTGCGTCTGCACCTTCATTTGCGCCGCGGTTTCCGCCAGCCGCCGCGCCTCCCAGATCGAATGCGAAATCGGCTTCTGGCAGTACACGTGCTTGCCCTTGCGCATCGCCAGCATCGATGCATGGAAATGGTGGTGATCCGGCGTCGAAACCACCACGGCGTCGAGTCCGGGCATCGTTGCGATCATCTCCCGGTAGTCCGTGAAGAACCGCGCGTCGGCAAAGGTGTCGAGGATAGTCTTCTCCGTCTTCGACCTTTTGCGGCGGTCGAGTCCCGGCGTGCGCGGATCCGCCACGTCGCACATCGCGACGACCGCGGCGCCTGCGGCCGCCGTCGACATCGTATCCGAGTAGCCCTTGCCGCCGACGCCGATGCACCCGACCTGGATCTTGCTGTTGGCGCCGCGGGCCGAACCCGGGAGGATGTGGAAACCGAGGGCTGCCACGGCGGATGCCTTGAGAAAGTCGCGACGTTTCAGGGGAGTCTTGTTCATGGGGAAAGGCGGAAGGGTAGGGATCTGATCCGGTCGGCGGCTATGCGAAAACGCGTGGGCCGCGCTTTTCGCGGGGCGCGGCTCCGTCGGCACTGTGCGGGCCGCTGCGACGGACGACTCAGTTCCCTTTCTTCTTTCTCTTCTTCTCCTCGGTGGGCGGAGTCGGCCGCACCGGATCTTTCGGCAGGACAGCAGCCAGCCGCGCCTTGGTTCCCGCGTGCTCCGTCCGGGCGGCGAGATTGCGCCACTCGTTGGGATCGGTGCCCAGGTCATACAGCTCCTCGCTGCCGTCCTGGTACCGGATGTAGCGCCAGCGGTCGTCGCGGACGCTGTAGTGCACCTGGTCGAATGTGCTCACGACGGCCCGGCCGGTCGGAGTCTCGGGCGCACGCAGCAAGGGCACGAGCGATTTGCCGTCGAGACCGCCCTTGGGTGTCGGCAGTCCGCAATACTCAACGATCGTCGGGTAGAGATCGATCAGCGAGACCGGTTGCCGCGATGCCTGGCCGATGGCGAACTGCGTCCGGTCGCGCCGTGCGGGGGCAATCGCCAGCGGCACGCGGACCGATCGTTCCCAGCCCGTGAGTTTGCCCCAATGGTCCTTTTCGCCGAGGTGCCAGCCGTGGTCGCCGAAGAAGATGATGATCGTGTTGTCGGCGTGCGGGCCGGCGTCGAGCGCATCGAGCAGCTTCCCGACCTGTGCGTCCACGAAGTGGATACAGGCGAGGTAGGCTGCGACGGCCGCCTGCCACTGGGCGTGCCGGACCACGCTTTCGTGGGAGCCGGCGGTGACCGCATCGATTGCGACCTTGCGTCCGGTGGGGGAGAGGTCGTCGAGGTCGTCCTTCGCGTACGGCGGCAGGGTGATGCTCGCCACGGGAAACGGCTTGAAGTACTCGGCCGGGGCGAAGAGCGGGATGTGCGGGCGGTAGAAGCCGACGCCGAGAAAAAAGGGCTGGTCGGAGGGTGTGCTGAGTTGTTTTACCGCCCAGGCGGCGATCTGACCGTCGCCCATGTCGGCGTCGGTAACGTCGACGGGACCCCAGTCGAACGACTCCCCTGCGGGATCCTTGGGCCGGCGGTCGCTCGGCATCCGGTTCAACGGCAGCGTGACCTGGCGCCCGTTGGCCAGTTCGGTGACGTGACGCGGATTGTTGGACGCCTTTGAGCCCAGTTCCTCGGGCGTGTAGTCGACCTTGGTGGCGTCGAACGGACTCCACCGCTGTTCGGGAAAAAAGCCGTCGTCGAACAGGTCGGGTCGCTTTTGGTGCAGCAGCTTGCCGGTGCCGAAAGTCCGGTACCCGTGTTGTTGCAAATGCTGTGGCAGCAGCACGAGGCCGGGAGCGATGCGGCGGACATCGTCGTTGTTGCCGTAGACGCCGGAGCGAAACGGTTCGCGGCCGCTGAAGACGGCGGCCCGCGAGGGTGCGCACAGCGGTGAGGCGCAACTCGCGTTGGCGAAGGCGATGCCGCGTGCGGCGAGCCGGTCGAGGTGGGGGGTCTTGGTCTGAGGATGCCCCTGGAGGAAGCCGACCCAGTCGTTCATGTCATCGGCGGCGATGAAGAGGACATTGGTTCGCCCGCGATCGGCGGCATTACCCGGCGCTGCTGTACAGGCCAGGACGAGTAAGCACGGCAGGGCAAACCGACGAAGCAACCGGATCATGGGGGATGAAGAGGGGGATGGCGGAGCGAATCGGGAGGATGAGGTGGTGGAAACCCGTCCTGCAATCCGAACCGCGGTGGCGGCGCCCTATCGCCGAGCGACCATCCACCGACGTAATCGGTCGAAGACCTCGGTGAGGGCGGCCTCTTGGATTCGCCGCGCCCGGCGCCCGTTGACGCGGAGCTGAAACCGCCGTTCGCCCCACAGTCCCTGGCATTCAATCAACTCGACTTTGAGCATGCGCGCGCGTTCGTTGTCCTTGATCGAAATTCGGAAACGTGCCCTCGGCCTCCCCATGCCCCGCGACAAGATTCTCGCACCGCGCCCGGCACAACCCCCGGATCCCCTGTAATTAGAGTATCCCTCCTGCAAACTCCACTAAGGGCTAATTACACTGTTCGGCAAAGAATCTCACCATGAAGACCTCGCTCCTGTTACTCGCGTTCGGACTCACGGCGCCACTCCTCGCAGCGGACGCCTCAAAGATAATCCTAAAAGGCGCGTCGGTCAGTGTTGAAGAAGCGAGAGCGTCGGGTTCGGCGAGCGCCACGGTAGGCGATGTGAGCATTTCGGCCGAGGTGATCACATTCGAGAAAGAGCGGAATGTCCTCCGATGCGAAGGGGCGGTGGTGATTCGGACGTCCGCCGCTGTCGTTACAGCGAAGGACTGCACCGTTCAGCTGATTCCTGGTGAGAAGAAGGTTTTCTTTCTGTCGAGCGGCGCGATACAAGTTGCTCCGGCGATGGAGCCGCTACCGAGAGCACTCGTTCCCAAGTCGAAATGAGCCAAAAGCCGAACAAGGCGCCAGAGCCAACGCCGGGACCTGTCACGCCTCGTGCGATGGAATGTGCTCTCGAAACGAAACGACGGAATGAGAGTCGAGATACGGCACGAGGCGCGCCAAGTCCCGTCGTGGCTCATCTTTGACGTTAGCCAAGCCGAGCAAAGGTTGCGATGCGCAGTTCACTGGAGAATTTGGTTGATTCGCGTGCTGCGGGAGTCGTTCGCTTTGTGGGTCACGCGCGTGTGTACGGGTTTCCGAAAAGAAGGTTCGCGGTGTCGGTCTTCTCGGTGTCGAGTTCGCGATAGAGAATCCCAGATGAGAGCGACACTTGCAGTTCCCGCGGAGAAGCCGGACGGAACCCGAATGGAGTTTGTAGCCAGGAAAACCAAGCGGCTAACAAGGCGCCAGAGCCAACGCCGGGACCTGTCACGAGTCGTGCTCTATGGGTTTCAGAAATGATCTCGTCACGAAAGGCACGCCTCGCGCCAGGTCCCGTCGTGGCTCATCTTTGACGTTGGCCGGAAGAAAGGTCGCGATGCGAAGCACACAGGGCGAGACGCTCAGTTCGGACACCGCGAGGTTGAGTCGACTCGTTGTAGAAAGGTTGTGGTTCGATGCTCGAGAGGAGATCGCGTTCGATGCGAGGGCTCTGGGTTTCGCTGCTTCTGTGTCGCACGCCCGGTCGCATTTGCAGCTTGCGGGGTTGACGAAATTCCGGAGTCCGAGGTCGAGTCGTGGTGTGGGCACGCAAGTCATCGTGAGCCGCGGGCGACGTCTGCGTTCGGCCAACAAGGCGCCAGAGCCAACGCCGACATCTGTCATGCCGCGTGCGATCTCACGAGTTGCGGTATTGAAACAATGGAATGTTGAGCCGAACCCGGCACGCGTCATGCCAGATGCCGTCGTGGCTCATCTCTGACGTTCGGCCGTATCCGATCCTATCCGGCAGTTCACATCACTAGGTGAGATCCTTGATGAGACAGCACGCAGTCGGATCGGGTAGGGCGATGCGCACCACGCCGACGATTCCTTCGAGTTCATCGAGCACTCGGATCGGAGTCAGGGTACTCGACGACTTTGTCCTGGTTCTTTCGGCGCGGTTTGTAGGTGGCACGAACGTTTCGATTGCGCGCGGAGCGTCGAAGTCCTGAGCTCTGTCCTACGATGAAGAAGGGCGTTATCTGCAATCGGGCCATACCGCCGAACAAGACGCCAGAGCCAACGCCGGGACCTGTCACGAGTCGTGCTGATTGGGTTTCCGAAATGGTCTCGTCACGAAAGGCACGCCTCGCGCCAGGTCCCGTCGTGGCTCATCTTTGACGTTAGCCAAAAGAAGGCAGTCGCGTTTCCTATGAGCATCGAGTACCTCCAAACTGATTTCGATAAGGTTAATCGCGCTTACGGTATACTGGTCGCGAAAGCGACGGGGCAACCCGTAGTTCCAGAGGAATATGAAAAGCTTAGGCAAGAAATACTCCAAAAGCCGGATTTGCTGGAGCGAGTTCCTGCGCTCCTTAAGAACCACCGAAATCTAGATTCCTTTTGGACCTATATCCAACCAAAGTTTGCAAGATACGTTGAGCGAAGAGCGTATTT
>JAEUHA010000600.1 GCA_016793535.1 Opitutaceae bacterium
GGGCAGGGCGCGGCAGGCGCCGCCGAAAGACACTCGGTTGTCGATCATCCGGCGATGGGCAGGAGACACCAGCGTGCCGCGCGCGGGGGCTCGATCGACGCCGGCCTAGGCCGCGAGCATCGCTTCGATCTCGGCGCGGGATACGCCCCGACTCGCCTGCACGACCGTCATGGCCGCGTGCACCTGGGCGGCCGTCGCGCTGCCGAGCACGGACAGACCGATGAGCATCTGCGGGACCCTTTCCAGGCGGAAGCCCTCGACGAAGATATCGAGCGCGCCGTTGGTCGCCGCCTGCGACGGGGTGATGGGATGGAGCTTGGGATACATGGGCGAAGGGGTCCGTTCACTCGCCGTGCGCCGGGTCGGCTGATCCGGCCATCGCGCCCGCGTCCGAGAGCTCCGTAATCATGCACTCGGTGGTAAGCAGCAGGCCGGCAATCGACGCGGCGTTCTGCAGGGCGGCTCGCGTGACCTTGGTCGGGTCGACGACGCCGCTCTTCACGAGGTCCTCGTACTCGCCGGTGGCGACGTTGTAGCCGTAGTTGCCATTCTTGGACAACACCCGGCTCACGACCACCGCGCCCTCGATGCCGGCGTTGGCGCAGAGCGTGCGGATCGGCGACTCGAGCGCGCGACCGATGATCTGTGCTCCGACCGCCTCGTCGCCCTCGAGCGCGAGGGCCGCGATCACCTTCCGGCAGCGCAGCAGCGCCACGCCGCCACCCGCCACGATTCCCTCGGCGACGGCGGCGCGCGTCGCGTGCAGCGCGTCCTCCACGCGCGCCTTCTTCTCCTTCATCTCCATCTCGGTCGACGCGCCGACCTGCACCACCGCGATGCCACCGGCGAGTTTCGCCAGCCGCTCCTGCAGTTTCTCGCGGTCGTAGTCGGACGTCGTTTCGTCGACCGCGCGCCGGATCTGCTTCACCCGCGCCTGGAGGTCGGAGGCCCGGCCCGCTCCTTCGATGAGCGTCGTGCTGTCCTTGTCCACCGTGATGCGCTTGGCCCGGCCGAGTTCGCCGAGCGTGATGCTCTCGAGTTTCAGCCCGAGGTCATCGGTGATGCAGCGTCCACCCGTGAGGATCGCAATGTCCTCGAGCAACGCCGTGCGCCGGTCGCCGAACCCGGGCGCCTTGACGGCACACACGGCGAGCGTCCCCCGCAGCCGGTTCACGACGAGCGTGGAGAGCGCCTCGCCCTCGATATCCTCGGCGATGATCAGGAGCGCGCGGCCGCTCTTCGCGACCGCCTGGAGCAGCGGCAGCAGGTCGTGCAGGTGGGAGATTTTCTTTTCGTGGATCAGCACGTAGGCGTCCTCGAACTCGGTGACCATCGCCTCCGTCTGCGTGACAAAATACGACGACAGGTAACCGCGGTCGAACTGCATGCCCTCGACCACCGCGAGCGTCGTCTCGATCGACTTCGCCTCCTCCACGGTGATCGTGCCGTCCTTGCCGACCTTGTCCATGGCATCGGCGATGATGCCGCCGATGGCGGCGTCCCAGTTGGCCGACACGGTCGCGACCTGCCGGATCTCCGCGTTGTCGCGCACGGGCTTCGAAATCCGCGCGAGCTCCGCGACCGCCGCCTCGACGGCCTTGTCCATGCCGCGCTTGAGATAGATGGGATTCGATCCCGCGGTGACGCTCTTCAGGCCTTCGCGGTAGATCGCTTCCGCCAGCACGGTGGCGGTCGTGGTGCCGTCACCCGCGGTGTCCGAGGTGCGGGACGCCACCTCCTTCACCATCTGCGCCCCCATGTTTTCAAACGGGTCGGGCAGCTCGATCTCCCGCGCGACGGTCACGCCGTCCTTCGTCACCGTCGGCGAGCCGAATTTCTTGTCGAGGACGACGTTTCGTCCCTTCGGTCCGAGTGTGACCTTGACGGCCCGCGCGAGCAGCGCGACGCCGCGGAGAATTTTGTGACGAGCCGCCTCGTCGAAGAGCAGTTGTTTGGCGGGCATGAAGCCGCAGCCTAGTCCGGGAGCACGCGAAGCGCGACGCCCAACGCCGCGAATCAGCCGCCAGCGACCGCAATCGCCTCGCGGGCGAGGCGGTTGGGCTGAAGATATCCGCCCCGTGCCGCCACGAAAGGAGCGGAGCCGGCAAAAATCGAGCTGATGCGAACCGAGTGGCCCGCGGAAAACCCGGACTAGACGGAAGAATTCCCGAACTCCGTCGGTTCCGCGGGCCATTCGCCCGCGTCGTTCCGGAAGAATGCCCCATCCCGTTCCCCGCGCAACGTCCGCGGCCCGGGGGCGTTCGGGCGGTTGTGACCGCCCGGTTACGATGCGATGCTGCGGCATGAACTCCTCTCCTGCTTCGATGCGTGGTGTGCCGCCAGTGACCGCGCGGTTGGCGGAGCCGGCGACCGTGCCGCCCACCCGCGGTTTCGGTCCGTTGCTCGAACAGGAACACGCGCTCGAAGTCTCCGTGCGCGACAACCTGCTGTTCGTGGCCGGGCCGCGTGCGGCGGACGTCCGCCGGATCCTCGAGGACCAGCAGGGACGCATCGCCGGTGGCATCACGCTGCTCGAGGAGCGCGTGGACACCCTGCCCTTTCCGGAGCGCTTTCACTCCCTGACCCACCACCGCCCGCTCCCGGACGCGGGCATGCCGGTGGCACGTCGCACCGGACTCGCGGATCTCGCCAGCCAGCACCTGAACCTGCAGACCGGCATCTTGACGCTCATCGAGCACCGCCCCGAAGGCGGAAAACCGGAGCTCCTGCTCGTCGCCGTGGCGCGCAGCCACGAGGAAATGGCCGGGATGCTCCGCGCGGTGCTCAACGAGGACGACACGATCCGGGACCGTGAGCTGCCGCCGATCATCGCCAGCGGAGTTGAGAGCTGAGAGTTGAGGGTTGAGAGACCCATCTTCTCCGGAGAAGTGACGGCGGCACGAAACGGAGCCGGGCTCGGCGCGCCGTTCTCTCAACTCTCAACGGGCGGCAATCGCCAAGCCGCCCCCCGTTCCCCTCACGCCATGATGCCCCGGACGAGTTCGCCGGCGACGCCGGTGAGGCGGACGTCGAGGCCCTGGAATTTCGTGTTGAGCCGCACGTGGTCGATGCCCAGCAGCGCGAGCATCGTGGCGTGGAGGTCGTGCACGTTGACGACCTGGTCGACCGCCCGGTAGCCAAGTTCGTCGGTCGCGCCGTAAACCGTGCCCGCTTTCACGCCGCCGCCGGCGAGGAAGACGCTGAAGCCGAGGATGTGGTGGTCGCGGCCCGTGCCCTGGCCCATCGGCGTCCGGCCGAACTCGCCGCCCCACAGGATGAGCGTGTCGTCGAGCATGCCCCGCTGCTTGAGATCCTTGATCAGCGCCGCCGTCGCCTGGTCGACGTCACGCGCGCCGGAACGCATCCCCTCCTCGAGCTGGCCGTGATGATCCCACGCGCGGTGATAAAGCTGGATCATGCGCACGCCCCGCTCGGCGAGCCGGCGCGCGAGCAGGCAGTTCGACGCAAAGCTGCCGTCACCGGGCTCCTTCACGCCATAGAGGTCGAGCATCGCCTGCGGCTCCGACTTGAGGTCCGTGAGCTCCGGCACGCTCGTCTGCATCTTGAACGCCAGCTCGTACTGCGCGATGCGCGTGGCGATCTCGGGGTCGAGCTGTTCCTCGGCGAGGAATCCGTTCAGCCGCTTGATTTCCTCGACCACCTGCCGCTGCGTGCTCTGGCAGACGCCGTCGGGATTGCCCACGTAGTGCACGGCATCGCCGCGCGACTGGAACTGGATGCCCTGGAAACGGCTCGGCAGCACGCCGCTCGACCACTGGCGCGCGGAGATCGGCTGCAGGCCGAACTTCCCCGCCGACGTGAGCACGATGAAGCCGGGCAGGTCCTGAGTCTCCGCGCCGAGTCCGTACAGCAGCCACGATCCCATGCTCGGCCGGCCCTTGATGATCGAGCCGGTGTTCATGAACGCATGCGCGGTGTCGTGGTTGATCTGCTCGGTCTGCATCGACCGGATCACGCACAGGTCATCGGCGATCCCGGCGATGTGCGGGAAGAGCTCGCTCACCTCGATGCCAGCCTGCCCGTGGGGTTTGAAGGCCGTGAACGGTCCGCGCGCCGTCAGCTCCGTGCCCTGGAGCTGGGCGAGTTGCTGGCCGGCCGTGAACGACTCGGGAAACGGCTGGCCGTGGAGTTCCTTGAGCTTCGGTTTCCAGTCGAAGGTCTCGAACTGCGAAGGCCCGCCCGCCATGCAGAGGAAAATAACGCGCTTGGCCCGGACGGGGAAATGCGACTCGCGGAGCGCGCCGTTCCAGCCCGCTGGACGCGGCGCGCCGCCGGCCGCCCCCAGCCGGTTGGCGAGGAGCGCGAAGGCCATGCCGCCCAGGCCGTACGCGCTCTGCTGGAGAAACGTGCGGCGGTTGACGCTCAGGGCGTGGGTCGTGGGATCGAAGGGCATGGCTGGGAGAAGGTGCAGGTGACAAGGGGCAGGTAGCAGGAGGGAAGACGGATGCTTAGGGTCGAAGGATGAGGAAGGTCGGGAGAATGCGCAGTGGATCGGTCCTGCTCCTTGCTCCCTGAGCCCTGCTCCTTTGCCGAAGGCATCAGTACCGCGTGATGACCTCCTGCCCGTTGAGAATCACCCGCGCCACGCTTGTCCACGCGGCGAGTTCGGCGGGATCGCCGGCGGGGACCGGCGCGAGGCCGACGCGCAGGAGTTTCTGCGCCGCGTCGACGTCGCCGCGGTAGTGTTCGCGCTGCGTCGCGAGGAAGCGCTGCAGCGACGCCGTCTCGGCCGGTTTCGGCTCGCGGGCGAGCGCGAGGAGAAACGCCTGGCGCAGCCGGGCTTCGTCCGTCGCCCCGGCGGCCGCGACGCGCGCCGCGAACAGCCGGGCCGCCTCGACGAAGGTCGGATCGTTGAGCAGCGTGAGCGCCTGCTGCGGGGTGTTGCTCACGACGCGCTGCGCCGCGCATTCGTCGCGGGAAGGGGCGTCGAAGTTGGCCAGCATCGGGTGCAGGAACGTCCGCTGCCAGTGCATGTACAACCCGCGGCGCCACTGTTCGTCGTCGTCGCTCGCGACGTAGTCCCGGTCCGGAAACTGGAGCTGCGCGTAGTACCCGGCGGGCTGATACGGCTTCACGCTCGGGCCGCCGACGTCCCGCAGGTTGAGCGCCCCGGCGATGTAGAGCGCGTTGTCCCGCACGAACTCGGCCTCGAGCCGGCGCGGGTTCTGCGCGGCCAGCAGCCGGTTGGCGGGATCGAGCTCGCGCAGCTCCGGCCGGACCTGGCTGCTCTGCCGGTAGGTGGCGCTCGTCACGATCAGCCGGATCATGTGCCGCAGGTCCCAGCCGCGGTCGCGGAACTCGCTCGCCAGCCAGTCCAGCAGCTCGGGGTGCGACGGCGGTTCGCCCTGCGAGCCGAGGTCGTCGACGGCCGCGCTGAGCCCGGTGCCGAAGAACATCGCCCACAGCCGGTTCATGACCACGCGCGCGGTGAGCGGGTTCTCGGCCGAGACGATCCACCGCGCCAGGTCGAGGCGCGTGAGCCTTTGCTCCGGCGTGCTCTCGCGCCGGGCGGGCAGGAAGCTGGGCGTCGCGGGCAGCACGAGCGGACCCGACTCGTCCTGCCAGTTGCCGCGGGGCAGGACGCGCATCGGCAGCGGCGCGATCGCCTCGGTGACCAGCGTCCAGGCGCGGCCGCCGCGGGTTTCGCGGATCCGCGTCCGGAGCCGGTGGTGCCGCTCGAACGCCGCGCGGTCGTACGCCGTGCTCAGCAGCCAGGTCTCCGCCAGCAGTGCGCGCTGGTCGGCGGTGAGCGTCTCCGGCGCCGCCGGCAGCGCCGCGCGCACCGCGGGCGAGGCGACGTCCGACGGTGAACCGGCGCCGAAGGGACTGGTCAGCACGCGCAGCGGCCGGGCCAGGCTGCCGGTCAGCGTCAACTCCAGGGTCTCGCCGGCCGCAAGCGCCAGCGGCGTCGCGAGCAGCCAGGTGCCCGCCGGCCGGGCGTCGGCCGGGGCGCGCGGTATCCGCCAACCGGAGACGATGCCGAGGACCTCGGCGCCATGCTCGTAGCGCGCGATCTTCGCGGTGGCGTCGGCAAAGACGAAATCGACCTTGCGTTCCTTTCCGTCCCCGCCGCGCACCAGGGCGGCGAGCCGGACCTGGTCGAAGGCGTCGTCGCTTTCGTCGGCCGCGGCGTTGGCACGCGGCCCGGTGACTTCGAGGCGGAGGGCGGCGATCCGGCCGGGGTTGGACGCGAGCGTGACGCGCACCGCCTCGGTACGGGCGAGGGCCTTCGCGAGCCGGATCGACCCGTCGGCCGCGAGCGGGACCTGTCCGTCCCGCACCAGCTCGCGTCCGCGGACGCGCGCCGCCGTCACCGGCGGCTGCTGCCAGCCCGAAGGTTCACGCGCCGTGAAGCTTCGCGCGTCCGCCAGCCATTCGGCGAACGCGGCGGAGAAAGCGGGGGCGGCCGACTGGGCCGTGGCTGTGGCGCGCTGGGCCGCGAGCTCGCCCTCGAGCCGCTGCTTCCGCGCGACCAGGTAGGGACTCGTGACCTCGAGCTCGGGCGGGAACGGGTGATCGTTGGTGAAGTTCTTGAGGTCCGGGTTCGGCGTATAGCGGTAGTCGCTGTAGACGCCCCACTGCTTCACATCGGCGAAGAACGCCTGGAGCTGGTAGAAGTCGGCCGTCTTGATCGGATCGAACTTGTGGTCGTGGCACTCGGCGCAGCCGAACGTGCTGCCGAACCACGCGGCCGCCACGGAGCGCACGCGCTCGGCGCCGTACTTCGCGAGGTACTCCTTCGGCTGCGCGCCGCCCTCGCGCGTCATCATGTTGAGCCGGTTGTAGCCGGTGGCGACGATCTGTTCGGTCGTGGGATTCGGCAGCAGGTCGCCGGCGAGCTGCTCGATCGTGAACTGGTCGAAGCGCCGGTTGGCGTTGAACGCGTTGATCACGTAGTCGCGGTACGGGAAGATCCGCTGGTTCTGGTCGCCGTGGAAGCCGACCGTGTCGGCGTAACGCGCCACGTCGAGCCACCAGACGGCCAGGCGCTCGCCGTGGCGCGGCGACGCGAGCAGGCGTTCGGTGGCGTCGCGCAGGGCGGCCTGGGGATCGCGGCTCGCGGCGGCCTGGAAGGCGGCGAGTTCCTCGGGGTTGGGCGGCAGGCCGGTCAGGTCGAACGAGAGCCGGCGGAGCAGTCGCACCGGATCGGCGGGCGGCGACGGGGCGACCTTTTTCTCGGCGAGCTTCGCGCGAATGAACGCGTCGATCGGATGAGTCGCGGCGGCCGGATCGGCGAGGCGAGGCACCGCCGGGCGCGTGAGGGCGGCGTAGGCCCAGTGCGGTTCATAGACGGCGCCCTCGGCGATCCAGCGGCGGAAAAGGTCCTTCTGCGCCGGGGTGAGCGCCTTGTGCGCCTCCTCGGGCGGCATCGGTTCGACGGTGTCGCTGATGCGGTGGATGACTTCGCTCTCCTCCGGCTTGCCCGGGACGATCGGAATCACGCCGTTCTTCGTCGGCTTGAGCGCCTCGTCGCGCACATCGAGGCGCATCCCCGCCTCGCGGGTCTTGGCGTCGAAGCCGTGACAGTGAAAACACGTGTTCGACATGATCGGCCGGATGTCGCGGTTGAACGACACGGGCCGGGAGGCGTCCGCGGCGTTGAGCGGAACGACGGCGGCAGCCAACACGAGCGGAGCAAGGAAACGGGGTGACATCATCGGGGCGGCGCGAGGCCCGAAAACAAACGACGTTCGCGCGCGGGTGCAACCCATCCCGGGTGGGAGCGCGGCCGCCCCC
>JAEUHA010000619.1 GCA_016793535.1 Opitutaceae bacterium
GGCCCTCGAGCGTTGCCGTTCCCACGAAGCGCAGCGCCGACTCGGTCGCCACTGTCCACACGCGATGTCCGCGCTGCACCAACTGCGAGATCGCCTCGCACGCCTTGTAGCACGCGATCGAGCCGGACAATACGATCAGGACGTTAGAGCCGGACATTGTCGATCAGCCGCACCCCATCGACCCGCACCGCGCCCAGCCGCACGCCGTCGTGGTCCTCGACGTAGTCGACTTCGAACCCTCGCACGCGCAAGTAAGAGGCGGCGGCTGCCGCGTCGCGCGCCGTCCGCAAGGCACGCGGGAACTCGGCCGCATGCTTGCGACCGAGTTCTGTCAGTCGCCGATTGCGCGAACTCATCGCCAGGCCGTCGGGTTCCCGCACGGTGGGGCACGCCACGATTTCCACCGGCAGGAGGAGCGCGTCCACCATGCCCCGGACAAGTTGCAGCTGCTGCCAGTCCTTCTCGCCGAAGTACGCCCGCGTGGGCTGCACGGCATTGAGGAGCTTCAGCACCACGGTGAGGACTCCATCGAAATGCCCGGGCCGGTGGACGCCCTCCCAGCGGCGGCTGAGCTCGTGTTCCGTCACGCGAAAGCGATAACCGTCGCGATAGATTTCCTCGGGCCACGGCGTGAAGACCACGTCAACCCAGTCGCGCGCGAGCGCGATGTCGGCTTCGAGCGTCCGCGGATAGCTCGCCAGGTCGTTCGGATCATTGAACTGGCTGGGGTTGACGAAAATCGAGAGCACCACCCGCTCGTTCTCCGCCCGCGCCCTTTCGAGCAGCGAACGGTGCCCACCATGCAGCGCACCCATCGTGGGCACGAATCCAACCGACTTCCCGGCCCAGTCCGGCGACCGCCGCCACTCGCACCACGAGGCCAGCGACGCGATCACGCCGTTCATGCGAGCACCTCCGCCCGGGCGGGAAACTCCGCAGCGCGCACATCGCTTACGAATTGGTCGATGGCCGTGCGCACGAGGCCATGTCCCTCGAGATAGCGCCGGGCAAACCGCGGCTGGAAACGGGCATCGAGCCCGAGCAGATCGGAGAGCACGAGCACCTGGCCGTCCGTCCCCGATCCCGCGCCGATACCAATCGATGGAATCGAACGCTCAGCGCTGATGACTCCGGCCAGCGCTTCGGGCACGCATTCGAGGACGAACGCAAACGCACCCAGGTCCTCGAGCCGGCCGGCCTCGCGCCGCAGGCGTTCCGCCTCGGCGGCTTCCCGGCCCTGGAGACGGTATCCGCCCAGCTGATGCACCGACTGCGGCGTGAGTCCGAGGTGGCCCATCACGGGAATGCCGCTCCCCACGAGATGCTCGATCACGTCCTCGTGCCCCGCCACGCCCTCCACCTTCACGGCCGTGGCGCCCGACCGCATCAATTCCCCGGCGGCATCCGCGGCCGCGGATCGACCGCGGCGGACCGAGAGAAACGGCATGTCGGCCACGATCATGAGATCGGGCGCGCCACGGCGGACGGCTGCGACGTGCAGGGCCATCATCTCGACGGTGGCATGGAGCGTGGAAGGGAAGCCGTGCACAACCATCGCGGCGCTGTCCCCGACCAGTATGGCATCGGCTTGGGATTCCGCCACGATGCGCGCCATCAGCGCATCGTAGGCGGCGATCATCGCGATCGGGTGCTGTTCGCGCTTGGCGCGCAAGAAATCGATGATGGTCTTCAACGGGCCTCCGCAGTTTCCCAGCTTCGGAAAACCTGCGGACAGGCGCGTGTGGACGTGGGTGCTTTTCGCATGGCGATGAAGCCTCGGGTCCGAGGAAGGGAGGTTTTGAGTATGACGTCCGGTCGCGATCGTGTTCGCGCCAGACGCGGGAAACGGACGCGCAATCTTCCGCGGGCGCAAATCGAAAATGCGGCGTCACGCTGGCGCCGTCAGGCCTGCCCTGGGAGGGCGGCCGTCCCCGGCTGCGGTCTCCTCGCGGTTTCCCACTCCACCTGCGGACGTCGACGTCCGCGCGCCCGGGCAGGATCTCAGGGCCCGATTTCGTAGACCTCGATCACGCCCACGCCGGGGACCGCGGGTTGGTCCAACTGCGGATCGGCGCTGCGGAATTCGAAGGGCTCCACGATGGCCGTGTAGCTGCCGGGCGGCAGGTCGACGAGCAGGCACGGCTCGCGACGGTTGCCGGGCGCGAGGCCGGTGGCGAAGATCTGCCGCTCATCGTACTGCACTACGAGCGGTTTGAAATCGTTCTCCCGGCTGACGCCGCCCTCGGAGCCCGAGCTCCAATCGTCGCCGACGACGAGCAGCTCGCCCGCGGCATTCCGCAGTTCCACCCGGGGATCGTCGAGCACGCCGGTCAGGTGGAACGGCGCCCGGCCCAGCGACGGCCCGAGCACGCGCAGGAGGACGCGCTTCGTCGTCCCGGGTTCGCCCTCGACCACAAAGCCGCCCACCATTTCCCGGCCGGCGCGGCCGGCGTAACCGCGCGTCGCCAGATTGATGATACGTCCGGAATTCCGGCTCACTTCGTAGACCTCCACGAGGGCCGACCCGGTCGCGCCCCGGGCGCCCTCCACCACCGCCGAATACGCACCGGCGGGCAGGGTCGTGAGCAACGCCGCGTCGGCGCTGCCCGGCGCCAGCGGAAAGGCCCGGACCTGCGCCGCCGCCTGCGCCAGGGCCGCGGCCGGCACGGGGTCACCGGGCCCGACGGGCACGCCCCACTGGTCGTTCTCGGCCAGGGGCGCGGCGCCCGCGAAAATCCGCAGCACGGGATCGTCGAGCACCCCGCTCACTCCAAACGCCGCCAGCGCGGGCCCGGCGGCGCGCACCAGGAGGGTCTTGGTTCCGGGTCCCTGCACCACAAAGCCGCCGATCAGCACGTCGTCGCCGGTGCCGACGAAGGCGCGCGTCGCGACGTTGATCAAGGTCCCGCGATTCGGCGGCGCCTGGGTCTGCAGCCGGTAGGAAGCGGTGGCAAAGGCCGTGCGCTCGATGGTGAGCGCCGTATTCGATTCTCCAGGACGGCCCGCCGGAATGCCGAGGGGGACGCTGACCGGCGGCGGCGCCGTCACGTCAGGATTGGAGAAGTACGCGAGTTCCGTCCCGGGTGGATACGCCATGAGGTCACGGTATTGCCGCCCGTCGGCACCAACGAAGCGATAGCCGTAACTGAAACTGAAAGCGCCGGCGGCACCCTGGGCGTTCTCCCGGTCGTGGGCGCAGCCGAGAAGATGTCCCAGCTCGTGCGCCACCACCGTCGTGCCCGCCATCGAGCCATAGTGGAGGATCGAAAACGCGTACCGGGCGTTGCCCGGCTCCTCGGTGTCCTCAAGGAGGAAACTCAGCCCGCTGCTGGCGAGATCCGCGCGCCCGAGGGCGAGACAGACGACGTCGGCCCCCACCCGGTCCCGCAGCGCGTGGAGCTCGTCCATCCGGCCATCGTCCTCGAGGTAGAGCGCCGTCAGCGCGTCGTCCTGCACCTTGTTCCCCGCGCTCACGGACTCATCGTACAGCGTTTCCGCGATCGCCACGAGGCGCACTCGGGCGGAGATCAGGCTCGCCGCCAACACCGTGTTCACCTTAGCGATCTGCAGATCGAAGGCTCCCTGCATGGACGCCGCGCGTTGCGGCCCGGTCAGGGACGGCAGCACGGAGCGGGTGTAGGCCATCAGCACGTGCACCTCGGCACGCTGGGGATTGTCGACGGCGGCGACCGTGGCCGGCAGGCGGGGATCGTCCGGCGTGAACACGCCGCCGGAACGCGCCGGTACCGAGGCTGACTTGGGCGGCCGACGTCCGCCGCCGCAGGGCGGCACGAGCGCGGGCTCGACCCGGTAGAGTTGCGCGAGCTCGGCCGTCGCCGGCTGCAGCACGAAATTTCCGCGGACCGGGTCCTCAACCGACGCGTGGAGGAAACCGGCGCTCCAGGCGAACCACACGCGACTCGCCGGCCAGCCGTCCACCCGACCAGTGGACACGAAACGGTCGGGTCCGAGCATCACGCTCTCGTCGATCGTCACCACCGCATCCTCGGCGCCGGGCAAAGGGAAAACCACGCGCCCCATTCCCGGACGCTGCCAGAAGGGCGAGCGCTTGCCGGTGACCTGGGCCCGATCGGTCCGGACGAACTGCACCTCGGTCGCCGGCACCCGCGGCAGCTCCCTGAGCACCGTTTCGGCCGGAGGCGCCGCGCGCGTGATCAACGCGCGCGGCAACATCCGCGCCGGGGATTCCGCCGGCAGCGCGGCGGGAACGGCTCGAACGGGCACCGTTGCCACGGGCGAGGCCTCCGGGTTCGCGACCTTGGTCCCGCGCGCGTGCTTCAGCCAAAATCCGCCGACGACGGCACAGCAGACTCCCGCGGCGAGCAGCCAGCGCAGACGGAAGGCGGAGGGTGACATGGCGGAGGAGAGGCAGACGCAGCGAGCGGCCCGGAGTTCCCGCGCAGTTTCGCCGCCGGCGACAGTTCCCGCACTCTCAGAGTTTCTTGATCACGTCCAGCAGTTGTGCGGCGTGGTCCGCGGTATCCACTTTTTTCACGACCGCCAGCACGGTTCCGTCGCGATCAAGGACGTAGGCGGCTCGGGCGGGTCCGACGAACGTCTTTCCGTACATGGATTTTTCCACCAGCGAGTCGGTCGCCTGCGCGAACCGGTCGTCGGGATCGCTCACGAGCGTGTACGTGATGGCCTTTTTCGCCGCGTATTTCGCCTGGGAGCCCCCCGTATCCCGACTGACCGCGATCAGGTCGTAACCGGCGCGGTCAAACGTGGCCGCATGCGCGGCAAGACTGTCGTTCTGCCGGTCACAACTGGGCGTGTTGTTCTTCATGTAGACCGAAACGATGGTCCGACGCTTCAGCAAGTCCCCGAAGGCCATCTCTTTGGCTACACCACCGCGAACGATGGGCAGGGTGAAACGAAGGTCGGGCTTCTGGCCGGGAGTGATCATGCCGGCAGTGAGCGACGGTGCCGCGCGCCGTCAAACGTGTGAAACGCTTAAGAAACCACCCCGGTCGCGCAGAGGCTTTGACGGCCATCGGAAAAGCCCTCAAGTTGCGCCGGAATGAAATCGGTCAAGGTTCCGGCGCTCGAGCTGTTTCTCCACGAGATGATCCCCCTCGCGAAGGCGATGGGCGTCGGCGTGGAGGTGAGTGACGACCGATCCCTGGTGCTGCGCGCGCCGAAGGAGCAGAACAAGAACTCCCTCAACACGGCATTTGGCGGCAGCCTGGTGTCGCTTGCGACCCTGGCCGGCTACGGCGTGGTGTGGGAGTTGATGAAAAACGAGAAGGGCGCCGACAAGACCGAGTGGCGCATCGTGGTCAAGGAGAGCCGCGCGGCGTATCGCCGCCCCGTGCTCGGTGATTTGCGCGCGATCTGCGAACGGCCCGCCCACGCGGCAATCGCGGAGTTCAAGGAAGCGCTCACCCGTTACGGCAAGGCGAAGCTGAAGCTCAAGGCCTCGATCGTCGAGGACGGCCACACGGCCGTCGACGTCACCGCGGCATTCGTGGTGTCGCGTTGACGTGGACCGGCCGGTCCGGAGCCGAGTCTCGGCGATCGTAATCAAACCTCGCCGCTGCTGACGAGGAAACGACGCGGTCGCGACCGGTTGACCGGTCTTACCGCTCCCTCATGCCGCCAGCCCCATTCTCCGGCGGCGTTCCGACTCAAATGTGTTTCGAGTCGGTTTCGTCCTTCTTGACGTATCCGCTTTCCTGACGCGCGTGGTTGACGGCGTTCTTCTTCAAGTACGCCTGATACACATCGTCCGCCGTCATGCCCAGCGTCTGGGCCAGCGAGACGAGAAAGTGAAACAGGTCCACGACTTCGACCTTGGCGTTCTGTTCGTCGAACTTCTGGTACTTCGCCCACCACTTCCACGGCACGCTGTCGATCAGCTCGGCCGTCTCCTGCTGCATCGCCCGCGTGTAATTGAGGATCCACTTGGCCTTTTCCTCGTCGGTCGGAGGCGGCAAGTTCACCCCGATCCGGCGGTTAAGCGCATCCTGCATCTGGAAGATTTCCTCGAGCTTGTCCATGGATGCCAAGGTGGCGACGGCAGATGCCGAGTGGCAAGAAATTGCGGATCCCGGCGGACGGACGACCGCCCCGAAGATCGCCCCCCAGCTTCGGACCCGGCCCCACCGGGTTCCCTACCCCAGCCCACGTTCCCGGTCGGAACGGCCCCGCCCGTGGCGGCGCTCCACGGGTACAAATGCCTCTTGCCCTTCACCGCCCCCTGGGCGAGCGTGACGGTTCCATGCACGCGTCGAGCGCCTCCGCGCTCCGGGTGCGTTTCCAACCCTGGCCGCTCTTCTGACCTCCCCCGCTTCGGCGGACCGGTTCGGTTCGTGAGCTGGCCTTATCCAAACCAAAACACACATGTCAGAAACAGAAAAGTCCGGCCCGCCGCTTGCGGCCTCCGCCGACTTGCCCGCCGCCGCATCCGCGCCGGCGGAGACCGCTCCGGCAACGCCGGCCGCCTCCGGAACCTCCGGCGCGTTCGGTTCGTTCGGCGCCACCCGCGGCTCCGGTCTCGCGCGGGGAAAACGTCCCAGCGTTGCCGCCGCGTCGCCCACCGCCCCCGCCGTGCCCGCCGGTTACAAACCGTCGTCCGTCGCGGTGATCACGCCCCAGTCCGAGTACAAGAATCCGTTCACCGGCGAAACCTCGGTGACCGCCCCCCGCGCCAACGAGCCGGCTCCGCCGGCCGTCCCCCTGCCCTCGGTTTCCGCCGTCAAGGAGGAGTCCGCCCAAGCCCCGGTCAACTCGCCGATCCCCGAGTCTACCGCATCCCTCGATGCGGTTTCCCAGTCGAACGGTCCAGAGACCACCGAGCCCGAGGCCAAGCCCGAGCTCAAGATTCTGCCGCCGGAAGGTCCCCGTCGCACGTCGGTGCGCTGGGAGGCGTCGGCTCCGGCCGATGCACCGGCGTCCACCCCGGAAGGCGCGCCACCGCGGGCGGAAGAACGCCGGACGTTTCAACCGTCCCGCGAGCGCCGCGAAGGGCGCGAACCGCGCGAAGGCGGCCGTGAGAATCGCGAGGGTCGCGAGCCCCGCGAAAGCCGCGAAGGGCGCGAAGGCCGTCCGTTCGAGCCGCGTCCGCCCCGCGAGGGCCGTGAACCGCGCCGCGACGAACGCCGCTCGGAACCCCGCCCCCACCAGCCGCAGCCGGAACGCCGGCCGCAGCCCGAACCGGAAAAGAAATCGGGCGGGTTCATGGGCTGGCTCAAGGGTATCTTCGGCGGTGGCAAACCCGCTGGGACGGAAGCCAAGGGCGACGCGGCCGCCGAGCCGCGGCGCGAAGGCGAGCAGGGCCATGGCGGACATCGCGGCGGACGTGGACGCGGCGGTCACGGTGGCCAGGGCGGCTTCCGCGGTGAGAACCGTGGCCCGCAAGGTGAACCGCGCGAAGGCGGCGAGGATCGTGGTGAAGGCGACCCGAACGGTCGCCGGCGCCGGCGCCGGCGCGGTGGCCGCGGCCGTTTCCGCGGTGAAGGTGGCGATCGCGGCCCGCGGCCGGAAGGCCAGCAGGGCGGCGGAGCGATCTGAACCGTCCGGAAATGAATCGCCCCTCACGTTAATCCTTGCCGCGCGGGTTCCACCGCGCGCATTTCAAAGGCGTTCGTCCCCTCATCGTGGGACGGACGCCTTTTGTTTTTCCGGGTTGAACGGGGCCTGAGCGTTCGACCTTCAACTCCCACCCTTCACCTCCTCCCAGTGGCCGATCTCATCGTCAACGGCGGCAAGCCGCTCTCCGGCACCATCACGCCTTCCGGCAACAAGAATTCCGTCCTGCCCATCTTGTGCGCGACGCTGCTGACCGACGAACCGGTCGCGCTGCTCAATGTGCCGGACATCACCGACGTCGAGAAGCTCGTGACGTTCTTCCAGGAGCAGGGCTCGCGCATCGCCTGGGACCGGGCGGCCGGCACGATGGCGATCGACCACTCGACCTTCGATCCCGACCGCATGGCCGGCGAACTGCCGTCGGGCATGCGTTCGTCCGTGCTGCTGTTTGCGCCGCTCCTGCAGCGGATGAAGAA
>JAEUHA010000662.1 GCA_016793535.1 Opitutaceae bacterium
CGGGCGCCGCCGCCACGCCGAGCATCTCGAGCAGCGTGGGGGCGAAATCGACGCTGCTGAACAGGGCGGGCGAGGTCGTGCCCGCAGCGACGCGGCCGGGCCAGGTGATCACGCAGGGAACACGGGTGCCGCCCTCATAGAGCATGGCCTTGCCGCCACGCAGCGGGCGATTGTCGGTGGGCGGAATGCCGTCGACGCGATTGTACATGTTGCCGCCGTTGTCGGAGAAGAACACCACGACCGTCCGCTCCGAGAGTTCGAGCACATCGAGTCGGTCGAGCAGCGCGCCGACAGCGTGGTCGAGGCTTTCGACCATTGCGCCGTAGACCGGACAGCGCTGCGCGTCGGCGGGATCGGCCTTCTTCCGGTACTTCTCGATCAACTCGGCCTTGGCGTCGAACGGCGCGTGCACGCTGAACGCCCAGTAGTTCAGGAAAAACGGCCGGTCCCGGTTCGCCGTGATGAACTTCAACGCCTCGGCGGCCATCCGGTCCTCGATGTGTTCACCGGGCTGGCCGGTGAAGTTCAGCGCCGCGGGGAACTTCCACGGCGCGACGAAACTGCCGGCGGGACCGGGGCCGTTGTGATGCGGGACGTCGACGTCGAAGCCGTGCTGGAGCGGACTGTACGGTTCGGAGCCGAGGTGCCATTTGCCGAAGTGCCCGGTCGCGTAGCCGGCGCGCTTGAGTGTGGTGGCGAGCGTGGTGTAGCGCACGTCGAGCCGCGACGCGCTGACGGGCGTGCGCGCCTTCTGGGTCGGATTCGCGCGCGGGGCGAGCGTGGCCGCCAGTTTTACCTCGGGCAGATGACCGCTAGGAGTCGTGATGCCGATCCGGCCCGGGTACAGGCCTGTCAGGATGCTGGCCCGCGTGGGCGAGCAGAGCGGATTCGCGGAGTAGGCGTTCGAGAACAACATGCCCCGCCGCGCGAGCCGCTGGAGGTTGGGCGTCTCGTAGAACTTGGTCTGCCCGTAGAGCGTGGTGTCGCTCCAGCCGAGATCGTCGGCGAGGATGAAGACGAGATTCAGCGGCCGGGATGCGGCGGCGAAGACCGGCGCGAGCCCCGTGAGCAGCAGCAGGGCGAGGCAGGGAAGGCGGGACATGGCGGGGAGGGGATTAAGGCTGCTTGCGTTTCCGCTTCGCGGCCTTGGCGGGCGGCGTGGCCTCGGGGGCGGCGCCGGGGACTTTCTCGACGTGCGTCGCGAAGAAGGCGGCGTCCTGCGGGTTCTTTTCCGTGGGCAGGCCGGGCGTCTGCAGCGTGGCATCCCACGCCTGGAGCTTCGCGTACAGGCGGTCTCCGATCTCCGGATACGTCGCGAGCAGGTTGCGCGTCTCGCCGTCGGGCGTGCTGGTGTCGAAGAGGTGCCGCTGCGTCCCGAGCAGGACGAGCTTCCACTTGCCCTCGAGCACCGCGGCCTGCGAACGCCAGCGCCAGAAGAGCGTCTCGTGCGGCGGGCCGGACTTCTCTCCGGTTAGGAAGGGCAGGAGGTTCACGCCGTCGAGCGCGGGATCGGCGGGCAGACCGGCGACCGCGGCCGCCGTGGCGGCGACGTCGAGGGAGATGACCGCCGGCTCGTACACGCGACCGGCGGGGAGGGTGCCGGGCCAGGCGGCGACGAACGGCACGCGCACGCCGCCGTCGGTGAGCATGCCCTTTTCTCCGGTGTGGGGGAGGTTGAGCGAACCGTTCCACGCGGCGGGGCGGAGCGGGGCGCCGTTGTCGCCGATGAAGAAGACGAGCGTGTCCTGCTCGATGCCGTGCGTCCGCAGCGTGGCGCGCACGCGGCCGATGCCGTCGTCCATGGCGGCGATCATCGCCAGCGCCTGCCGGCGTTGCAGCGGCAGGTGCGCCGGCGTGCGGGAAAACCACGGCTCGGGCGACTCGAGCGGGACGTGCGGCGTGTAGTAGGCGAGGTAGAGAAAGAAGGGTTCGCGCGCGTGGCGCTCGATGAACGACACGGCGGCGTCGGTCTGCCACACGCAGCGGAAACGCGGGTCGCTCAAGCGCTGCGGGGCGTTGGGCAGCCGGTTGCCCTTGAGGTCGTGCGACGCGAGGAAGCTGTTCATCGGCCCCGTGTAGTAGTCGTCGAAGCCCTGGTCTCCGGGCAGGAAGCCGCGTTCGCCGCCGGCGGGGGCCGCGTTCTCCGCGCGGGCCGTCGGTTCGAGGTGCCACTTGCCGACCTGGCCGGAAACATAGCCGGCCGGCTTCAACCGCTCGGCGATCGTGACCGCGGCGAGGGGTAGCGGGCCCTTCAGGTTGTCGTCGACGCCGAAACGCTGCTGGTAACGGCCGGTGATGACACCCGCGCGCGACGGCACGCACTGCGGCGCGGTGACGTAGCCGCGGGCGAACCGCACGCCGTCGCGCGCGAGCGCATCTAGGTGGGGCGTCCGGATGTCGCGGTCGACGCCCTGCGCGCCGAGATCCGTGAAGCCGTGGTCGTCGCTGAAAATCAGGATGACGTTGGGTCGCGCGCGCGCGGCGGCGGCGGAGGCGGGCTCCGGCGCGCCGAGCGCGAGCAGCGCCGCGAGGACGCCAAGCCGGCGGAACGAGGATTTCATGCGGAGTGGGATTCGATGCGGGGGAGTCGCCGCGCCGGTGGCGCAAACGCGGGCGCCGCGGCGAAGGTGGTTCAGGGATTCGACAGCGTGGCGCGCTCGGCGGCGTATTTCGTCCACAGGACGTCGAGCCGGGCGGCGATTTCGGCCTCGGTGCCGACGACGAGCCAGTACCGGTAGCGGTACGTGGAAGTCGGCCCGAGGTTCACGCGGTCGATCGGCGCGACGTGCAGGCAGGGACCGGCGGTGGGATCCTCGCTCGCACCGCCGCCGTGCGGACCGAAGTTCCACGGCTGCGTCGCGGCCGGGCTGAACACGGCAACGCCCTGGCCGTTGGGCGCGAAGAACGCCATCGCCTGCCGCGGGGGCGTGGCCTTGCCCCAGGGCGGACCGGGTTTCTGCGACTCGACGCGCCACTCGCTGCCGCCGAGGTGGCTCTTCATCGCACTGAAATTGCGCGTGAAGTAGCAGGCGGGAATTTCCTGCGGCGAAAGTCGCGCCGGGCCCCAGCGATCGTCGGCGGCGCGCCGGGCGGTGAATTCGCAGCGCACGACCACGACGTCGGCCATGCCAGGCTCGAACGACGTCCACTGCCGCATGACCGCGGCCGCCTCCTCGTCGGGCATGTCCCAGAGCTTCGGAATCGTCTCGGCGTACAACGTGTGTCCCTCCTGCCGTTCGAAGACCGTGACCCGCGCCCACGACGACACGCCGCCGCCCTGGATCGGGTTCCACGACCACGGACTCCAGGATTTGCTCTGGCCCTCGGCCCGACGGTCGAGGCGGAGGCCGGCGTAGTACGACTGCTGGATCAAGCGGCCGGGGTCGGCCACGTTGACCATGTTTTTTGGATACGCCGCCCAGGAGAGCCAGGTGATCGCGCCGCCCTTGGCGCGGTCGATGCCGATGCGGACCGTGCCGTTGTCGAGCAGGAGCAACTCCTCGCCGCGCGGACCGATGTTGGGCGTCGCAGCCGCCGCGACGCTGGCGAGCAGCGCAACGCCGAAGAGGAATGGGGTCAGGCCCGTACAATTGACACGTGGGGGTACCTGTTAAGGCCGGACCCCAAGTACGATGGATTTAATGGGCATG